>NZ_SGIS01000099.1 GCF_004208535.1 Sphingomonas populi | reverse complement strand
GCCGCGCAGCGTGATGTGGCTATCGGGCCAGTGGCTGCGGATGCGGCGGATCAGGCGGCGGACGTGACCCGCCGTCTCGGCCCCCGAGGGCGTCTTGCCGGTGCGCAGCAGCATCGCCACCGGGCGCTCGGTGGCGGTGACCGAGCATTACGCCGTCGGCGTGCTTCCGGCGCGACCGAAAAGACCAAAAGACAAGGCTTCCGTCGAGGCGGGAGTTCGTAACCGACCGATTGAGGCCGCCTGCCGGGAGGTGGCGTGAGCGCGTAAGAGACGTCCATAAGGACGTCTTTATGGACGTCCTGAGCCAGAGCGAGGGACGGCGATGGAGATATTGGGCCGAGAACGGCGTCGTCGGTGGACGCAAGCGGAGAAGCTCGAGATCGTCGCTGCGGTGGGGGTGAACGGCGAGACGTTGGCGCGCGTTGCGCGGCGCTACGAAGTGTCCCGGAGCCAGATCTATCAATGGCGCCGTCAGTTGAGGAAGCGAGGGCTGCTGCCTGCGCCGGCCGGGCCGACCTTTTTGCCGGTCGACATCGGGGCGCCCATGCCGAGCGCGGAGCCAGTGCCTGAGGGCCGGGTGGTCTCGCCTTTGATGGTCGAGCTGTGTCTCGCGCAGGGACGACGCCTTCGCTTCGATTGCGGCATCGATGCTACGGCCTTGACCCGGCTGATCCGGTCGGTGGAAGTTGCATGATCGGACCGGGAACCGGCGTAAGGGTGTATCTCGCCTGCGGCGTCACTGACATGCGCAAAGGGATTTCTGGTCTTGCGATGCTCGCCCAGACCGTGCTGCGACAGAAGCCGGCCAGTGGTGCCGTATTCGCCTTTCGGGGGCGGCGCGGCGACAGACTGAAGCTGCTCTACTGGGATGGGCAGGGATTTTGCCTTTATTACAAGCTCCTCGAGCGAGGCCGTTTTCCGTGGCCTTATGCAACTGACGGGACGGCGCGCCTGACATCGGCGCAACTGGCGATGCTGTGCGATCACGCATGTTGATGCCCCTCCTGCTGACGCTGACTGATTCTCAGATCCACCTGTCGAACACGATTTTCCCGGAGGTCCTGGACGGCCTGGACGACCGACGCGGTATTTTCGAACAGATAGGCGCCGGTAGATTGTCGATCGATCGCGAGCCGCCCGCACCTGATCTGCACATCCCTGGGCCGGCACCGCGCCGCCCGGGGTCGTCTACCGCTATGCGCCCAACTGGAAAGCCGAGCATGTGTTGGCCCATCTGGGCAATGCGAGCGGTATCCTTCAGGCCGACGCCTACAAAGGCTATGCCAAGCTCTACGAACCCGCCGCGGATGGGAACCCTCGCTTCCGGGAAGCGGCCTGCTTTGCGCACTGGCGACGCGATTTTCATGACATCTGGACATCGCAAAATTCCGAGATCGCACACGAGGCGCTCGAGCGTATCGGGCAGCTCTACGACATCGAGCGCCAGATCGCGGGCAAGCCTGCCGATATCCGCCGGGCCGTGCGCCAGCAACTGAGCAAACTGAAGCTCGAAGCTTTGCATAGCTGGGCTGAGAAGCAACTCACCGGCATCTCGACCAAGGGCGACCTGGCGAAGGCCTTTCGCTACGCCCTGGGCCGCTGGCACGCGTTCAGCCTGTTCCTCGATGACGGACGCGTCGCCATCGATAACAACGCCGCCGAGCGCACCGTCAGGCCCATATGCCTGGGCAAGAAGAACTGGTTGTTCGCCGGCTCCGAGGCCGGCGCCGAAACCCTCGCGCGCGACATGACGCTGATCGAAAGCGCCAAGATGAATGGCCTCGATCCCCAAGCATACATCACCGACCTGCTCAATCGTATCCACGATCACAAGATCAACAGGATCGACGAATTACTGCCCTGGAATTGGGTGCCGCTGACCGTCACGCAAGCGCTGGCTGCGAATTCCGAGGGAAGCGGGCCGGGTATTCCGACGCGAAGCGGGCCACCATTCCGGCGGTGAAGTGGGCCAGCGTACCGATGTGAAGCGGGCCACCATTCCGGTGGCAAGCGGGCCGGGCTAGCGGCAACATTTAGGAGAGCTGTTGGGGTCGGCAACTGCGGCAGAAGCCCCGTCCATTGCACAAGGACGGAGGGGTGGATGCCTGCCAGGAGATCGTTGACCATGAGACAGTTACGGCGCATTTTGCGTCTTCACCACGAAGGCAATTCGACGCGCGACATTGTGCGCGTCACGGGCGTCGCTCGCACGACCGTTCAACGCGCGCTTGAGCGCTCGAAAGTGGCAGAGCTGGCCTGGCCGCTTGCGGATGACGTCACTGACGAGGTGTTGGAAGAGCGACTTTACGAAAGATCCGGGAAGAACGCTGGCTTCGGTGCCGGTGTGCGCAAGCGTCAGGAGCCGGACTGGGCAGAGCTGGTCCGTGAGTTGCGGCGGCCAGCGCTCACAATGGTCATCTTGTGGGAAGAGTATCGGAAGATCTGGCCCGACGGATACGCGTACAGCCGGTTTTGCGAGCTTTTGCGCGAGTTTCAACAGCGGCTGTCGTCGGTCATGCGCCAGCATCATGGTGCCGGGGACAAGGTGTTTGTCGACTATTCCGGCAAACGGCAGGCGATCTGCGATCCGCTGACCGGCGAGGTTCGCATGGCGGAGATCTTCGTCGCAGTGCTGGGCGCGTCGAACTACACCTTCGCGGAGGTGACCTGGTCGCAGACGTTGCCGGACTTGATCGGCTCGCATGTCCGGCTGTTCCGCCACATTGGCGGCGTGACGCGGCTTCTGGTGCCCGACAATCTGAAGAGCGGTGTGAACAAGGCGTCGTTTTACGACCCGGAGATCAACCGCAGCTACGGCCGGATGGCCGAGCATTACGCCGTCGGCGTGCTTCCGGCGCGACCGAAAAGACCAAAAGACAAGGCTTCCGTCGAGGCGGGAGTTCGTTTCGCCCAGGGCTATATCATTGGCCGGCTACGCAATCGGACCTTCTTCTCACTGGACGAAGCCAATGCGGCCGTCGCTGATGCAATGACGGATATGAACACGCGCCCCATGCGCAAGCTCGGCGTCAGCCGCGCCGATCTACTCGAGAGCCTCGAGCGGCCGGCGTTGAAGCCGTTGCCGGACGCGGAATATGAATATGCCGAATGGAAATTGGTGCGCGTGGGCATCGATTATCATGTTGAAATCGATAAGTTCTATTACTCCGTTCCACATGCGCTGATGCGTCAGCAGGTCGATGCCCGCATCACCACCGGCACGATCGAGCTCTTCCACAAAGGCAAGCGGGTCGCTACGACCGCGGATCCATCCTCATCACCAGCCAAATCCCCGTGGACCGCTGGTACGAAATCATAGGAAATCCCACGTTGGCCGACGCAATTTTGGACCGCATAGTTCACAACGCTTATCGCATCGATCTCGCCGGCGAGAGTCTCCGCAAAAGACGCGCTCCCGCACTCGACGCTTGACCTCTGCTACCGTTCAAGGAATCGTCCATCAACGACCCAAGCAGCGCCTCTCAGATGGCCCGCTTCGGATCGGTACAGGTGGCCCGCTTCGCAGCGGAGCGGTGGCCCACTTCAGACCGGTACGCCCGGCCCACTTCGTCGGAATACGCACGCTGGCCGCCTGATGGTCACGGCCACATACGTCTGAACCCTCGATTATGTAGCCAGGATGCTCGGCGAGGGCGTGGCGTTGCTGGAAGCCATCGTCTCGAACCACGACAATCTGACCTACGGCGCCATCATCAGCGTCTACACCGGTCCCGACGAGGCCATCACCGCGCTAACCGATCGCGGCGTCGAAGAGTTGACGGACATGCTGAGCGAACCGCGTCTCACGACCAAAACCTGGCACCAGTTTCTCGATGACTTCGTCGATGATCCCGAACTCGCCGCCCGCTTCAAGGCCCGGGCACTGCGGTAGTAATCGGACGGTTACCTACTTTCAATGAAAGGACATCGAATGCTGCTTCATCCAACGCTCGATCTGCTCAACACGCTTGGCCTTTCAGGCATGGCCAAGGGCCTACAGGATCTGGAATCTCACCCCGAGGCCCGGTCGCTCGATCATGCCGAATGGCTCGGTCTGCTACTCGACCAGGAAGTCACGCTACGCTGGCAGAAAGCGGCCAGACCAGCTTTGCCACTTTCGAGCGCTCAAGCGCGCGTTGAACGGTCGTGCGAGCGATGCCCGTGAACCGCCGACGCTGCTGCGCCAACTCGCGCAATCGCGACCGCAGGTCGCCATCATCTCCCCTGCACGAGCGGTACCGCATGCTCGCGTGATCCGCTCCGACGACAGCACACGCCCGCCGCTCGCTCATCCCCAGCGCCGTCTGGAGATGCGCGACCGCTTCCCGCTTTGCGGCAGGCGTCACCATTTTTTTTAAAGCAGGTCCTTCATTCCGCTTCATCTGTCCATCCCTTCTTCGGGCCGGACTCTAGCTCCAACTGGAGGAAAAAACGGGGGTCACGTCACCAGCGATAGCCCGCCGTGCAGACGCGGGGAGGGGCTGATCCGCCCCTATTGGCGGTGGGCCAGGGCCCGTTCGGCATCGTCTAATACCAAGTCTCGATGATCGTGACTCGCAAGGGCTTGCCAGCGGCGGTAAGCTTTGATTCAAGATGGCAAACGGACTGGAGTTTGCCATGCCTATCGCACTTCGCACCGACTTCGACTTTTCTG
>NZ_SGIS01000098.1 GCF_004208535.1 Sphingomonas populi | reverse complement strand
CCCGCCGACCAGGATCAGCGCTACCGCCAATAGGCGTCGGACCTGATCCGCATCACCACTTCGTCTGGCACATCGACGCAAATCCGCCGGTGTGTAGTCGCGCCGAACGCCAACCGCTGCCGCCATCGCAAGCCTCCATCTGCCTGCAACGTCGAATCAGATTTTCAGCTCCTTGGGAATCCCCCACGTGAGTCACTCTCAGCGCGCTTTGGTATTACAGGTCCGCTATCGGTGGCGGTCGCCCGTACGTCACCGCTTTATTTTCGCTCGAAGCTGGAAATATGCGAAATGCTTCGGTCGGTCCGCGCCAGAATTGCCTCTGCGAGTTTGAGGTGCGGTCTGTCGATCATTTTTCCGTGTAGCTGGGCAACGCCGCGCGACGGATTAACTGCGAACAGGGCGACTATCTCCCGGGCATTAGCGATTTCCTCTTCAGTGGGCGTGAACGCGGCATTGATCGAAGCCACTTGAGCGGGATGGATCGCCATCATCCCTGTGAACCCGTCGCGGCGGGCGCGATTTAGATACGCTTCGAGACCCGCCCTGTTATGAATATCCGGGACGACCGTCTCGATCGCCTGGACACCGGCGCGGTGCGCACCGAACAGGACGAGACTCCGGACCATCTCATAGGGCGGGGTATAACGGCCGCCCTCCTCCCGCGCTGCGCTGGCGCCGATAGCGGCGGGCAGGTCCTCCGCGCCCCAAGTAAGCCCCAACAAAGCATCGCGGCAAAACCGATAAGTGCCGAGCTCGAAGACTGCCCCAGGCGTTTCCGAAGCGATGGGCAGGATGCCGACGCGTGCTTCTCCCATCAGCGCCAAAAGGGCATCGACGCTCGCTGCACCCTCGGCCTTGGGTAGGACGATGCCATCGGGCTTTCCCGATAGCACCGCAGCGATATCGGCTTCGGCCATGCCGCTGTCGAGCGGATTGATGCGAATAAATACCTTTGCGGTTCGCACCTCGGGGAGGAAGGCGGCGATTGCCTCCCGCCCGAATTGCTTGTTGGTAAGAGCCACAGAATCTTCGAGGTCGAGGATGATCGCGTCGGCACCACTCGCCACGGCCTTGCCAAAACGATCAGGCCGGTCCGCTGGCACGAACAGGAGCGAGCGCAGGATCATGCCGGCTCTTTCCTGAGCAGGGCCATTCGCAGGCAGCGGCATACCACTTGGCCGCGCTGATTGATGAGCTCATGCTGAAAAGTGACGATCCCGGCATTGAGTCGCGACCGCGATTCTCTGAGCGCCATCACTTCACTCGTCGCGTTCATGGTGTCTCCGATGAACGCTGGGGACGGCATGACGAGCTTGTCGTATCCCAGATTGGCAACCAAAGTCCCTAAAGTGGTGTCACCGACCGACAACCCGACCATCAACGCCAATGTGAAGGTTCCGTTGACGACAATCTGACCGAATTCACTGGCCTTCGCGGCTTCAGCATCAATGTGCAGCGGCTGGGGGTTATGTGTCATAACGCTGAACAAGAGATTGTCCGTTTCGGTCACGGTTCGGCGAATCTCATGTTCGACCCGATCACCCACGTGCCATTTATCGAAAAAGCGTCCCGCCATATCAGGCTTCCTATTCATTGCTTCTCACCAGAAGCGGGCCGACCTGCAGTTATGTACCAGCGCGCACCCCGGGGTCAGTCACGGTGCTGTCAAATGGAGCAAAAGGGGCTACTCCATTTTCATCGCATCGAGCGTCCATATGCGTTCTTCAGCAAGACAGCGATTTTTCCTGCTTTGACACCATTAAAGGTAGTGATCAGCGCAAATTGAGGCACCGACCAAATCCTTGGGCATTTCTGTCAGTCATTCCCTAGCGTTGGATAACTTTGGCCGACTATCAGCTTCAGGTCCGCCGAAAAAAACGAGGTAAGGTCAGCCACATGACACCGACTCTGAATAATCGGGTAAAGATCTCCGTCTTGCTTGAACAATCATAGCGCCGGCTCAGTGAAATACATCTCTTTTCGGTTGCGGGAAAAGAACGATGCAAACAGGCCGAAAATCTCGATCTGCTCTTGCGCTAATCCATAACTGATCGGGATTTTATCAATCCGGTTACCTTCAACCCAAGCCTGCGCGATGTCTTTAGGATCGACGCTGACGACGCACAATACTTCCCGGTAAAACGAGATCAAGAGAAACCGCACGCTGGAGTCTCCGCGCGACGCCCATGCGCCGCCCGTCGCCAACGAAAACTGCAACTCCGGAACCTTTTGCCCAGACTTAAGCACTGGTCGGTTCTTTGCCGACCGAAACCCTTCGACCAACCACAGAACACCCTTCCCGAATAAGCGCCGGACAATTCAGCGACCTTGATATTAATTATCTCCCCTGTCAAGTTCGTGCTACGCGTCTGAACCGGTCTTTATGAAGACACTCAAGAGTGGAGGTGTTGACGCAGAATTCGGTGGTTTGCTGCACGCATGTTTCTTTGCGCTGATCTGCAGCCTCATGCCAAAGAGAAGGTGTCAACGGCGGAGCAATTCCAGCCAACGTGGCGGAGTAAAAGCGGGCCAGTGGCGATGACGAGCTGACGATATGAAAAGGGCCCCAATTGGGTCCCTTTGCATATCCTCGTCGCCCTGTAGGTTGGGTCATGAGGTCAGGATTTACCCGTTGTCCGGGTCGGCTACGACAGTGGCCTGGTTTTGCTCCGCCCTGCCAGCGTCTTGGGCCGCCCCTTGCCACGACCAAAACCATCCTTCGACGGCGGAATATGCGAATTGCTCGACGTCTTGCGCGGCCTGCCCACCAGCGCCTCAAGCTCGGAAATCCGCGCCGCCATCCGCTCGATCATCTCGTGCTGCGCAAGCAGCAGTTCGTTCTTCTCGGCTTCGGTCAGAACATGAAGCGGGGGTGGCGCCATCCAAAGCTTGAATCACCCACCGCCGCCGCGCGCAAGCCCATTTTGGCTAACCACACGAGCAATTACGCCTGAACTTCTGCGAGTCATCGACAGGGGGAATCACAATGACGCCAGTTTGAAAAGGCACCGCCCCGGAATCTGCCCCGGTTACGCGGGCAGTCGAACCTCTGGAAATTTCCTCCATAATGGTGTGTTGCTTCAGATCATAGGAAGTCCCTCAGAAATATTGATCAACTACATATTGATGATGTGCCTTCCCATTATTTCACCGCCCAGACGGGCTATAATCGTGGGAGCTTGGTCCAAAAAATACCGACCTTCAATCGGCACGGATATTTTTCCCTGATCAACAAGTTCATCCAGGTCGGCAATCGTTTGCTTCCGCTCGGACTCGGTTCGATTTGGGAGTGCGGCCCCGATTGCTGAATAGGTCCGTCCGATCATGTCGAGCGGGTTCAGATTGGCGAAACCCGCCGAAATTCCGATCAGGACCAGCCGCCCTCCAAATGCGATCCCCTGGACCGCCTGATCGCTCGGCTCACCGCCGACCGGATCAAAAATCAGGTCGGCACCATAGCCTCCTGTCACTTCGCGCAGGGCTTCGCCAATGTGCGACCGGGTCGTATCGATGATATGATCGGCGCCCAGTTCGCGACAGAAGGCGGACTTCGCCTTTCCGCGCGCGGTCGCTACCACCCGCGCCCCTAGCGCCTTTCCAAGCTCGATCGCGGCCGATCCACTGGCCCCGGACCCGCCCAGAACCAGTAACGTCTCCCCTTTCGCGAGCTTGCCCCGACTGACGAGGCCCACATAGGCCGTGTGGTACGGGACGACGAACCCGGCTGCCTGCGCGTCATCCAACCCATCAGGCGCCGGAAAAGTATCAAATTCTCGGGCAAGCGCGTATTCCGCGAGCGCTCCGGCCTGGTTCTTGTACATGGTGCGGGCCATCACGCGCATTCCCGGCATATAGGAAGTACCAGGACCGGCAGTATCGATCGTGCCCACGAAGGAATGGCCGGGTATCGCGGGAGGAACGGTGACGAAAGGATAGTGCCCCTGCACCGACAACAGGTCGGGCAGTCCCAACCCGACGGCCCGCACCTTGATCAACACTTCGCCCGGTCCCGGAACCGGCTTCGCAATTTCCTTGAACGCCAGGACATCCAGCGGTTCACCGAAACTGTCTGCTTGCCATGCCAACATCACACGCTCCTAAATGATATTATTGCAACACTCAGGAGCAATGAATCATACCAGCGACCGCTTGGCGAGAGGTAAATGGAACGGATGTCGGATTTTGATATCCTAGATAATTAAGATTGACAGCGTCGAATCAACGCGCATACTTTTACCGCTGAGAGCGAGGAGCCGCCTCGGTGGCATGGACAAGTATGAAAATGATAAGGAAATTCAGGTCTCGGCAGACCGAGATCTGGGCGATCGCCAGCACCGATTTCATCTCGGTCTCTGAAATTGCGATCGCAGGACCGTTATTGGCCTGGATGCCGGCAGCATGAGTCGGCTTGCGGGGCGGGTGGCGCTGGTCACCGGGGGGCTTAGGGGTATCGGGCGGACGTGCGTCGAACGGTTTCTGGCGGAAGGCGCATCTGTGATGGTCGCCGATCTGGCCGACACGGCTGATGAAGACCTTACCGCGCTCGGCGACAAGGCTGCCTATGTCCGGCTCGACGTTTCCGACGAGGACGAATGGGTCCAGGCAGTCGCCGCGATCGAGGCGCGCTTTGGTCGGCTCGACATCCTCGTTTCTAATGCAGGCATCGGTATTCCCCGCCGGATACGCGAGGAGACGCTCGCAAATTGGCGCAAGACGATCGCCGTCAACCTGGACGGAGTCTTCCTCGGAACGAAACACTGTGCCGATCTGCT
>NZ_SGIS01000097.1 GCF_004208535.1 Sphingomonas populi | reverse complement strand
AATCGCCATCGTGAAGTTCCTCTCGTTGAAGGAACTCCATCGTCTGCCGCCGCCCCCGCAGGGCCAAACCTCAGCGCAGGCGCGCTACCTCACCGCCAACACCACTGCCGCGCAGCGGCTTCGTGCATTGGGCGGGAGCCGCCAGTGCGGAATTTCGCATTCTGGGTGGAAAGCGGCCGTACCCTTCCACGACTTTGTAAACAGGGCGGCGTTACGTTAGGCCCTTCTGATGAGCCCACTCACTCGATATTATGTCGCGAGCTTTGGTTGCTGGCCTCTTGTGGCGCTGCCCGTCTTAGCCTCGTTCATTGACGAGAGCGCCGGAACGATCCTGTTTTGCATCTGGCTGCTGGTGTTGGCGTGTTCAACAATTTACGCGAACTTGCTGGTATCGTGTCCAAAATGCGGCTGGCGGATTGCTTCGTTCGGCAAGCCGTTTGTGCGCTCCCTACCTCCCCGGTTTTGCCCAAGCTGCGGAACCGACCTGTTGCGTAGGCCGGGCGAAGTGGGGGATGTCCACTAATGGGCGACTACCGCCGGTTGGCCTCAGGCGCGTCGTGTCGATCAATGGGGCGGGAACAGGGAAAATTGGTGGGAAGCAGACGTTAGACTTGAGGGACCTAGAGCGCTCAGCTTCCTCGAACAACTTCAATGGTCGCTGCCCCGACGCTCTGTTGTCGAAGATATATTTCTGCGCCTTTCGGCAGACTCACGTGAACGTGCCCGCCATCAATCCAGTGTAATTGATAAGACAGAATGTCAGCGGTCATCTTGCTGAATATCAGCGCATTTCCCTTCCCATTCGGCATTTCACCAACGGGCATGATCGCGAGATGGATAGAAGCTGCTGTGGTGGCTCCGCAGTTTCTCTCAAATAAGACCGCAGCCTGTTCACCGTTAGGACTTTGGACGCTAGCGAGGGTGTCGTTAGCGCACTCGTTAAGAGAGCATGCCGACATTGCCCCGAGAATTGTCGCCAGCGTCGCCGCTTTCAAGGTTCTCATGTGGTCGCGACTCCGAGCGCCAAGAGGGAGATTTCTTGTCGTCGCTAGTC
Organism: Sphingomonas populi; assembly: GCF_004208535.1. Lineage (GTDB taxonomy): Bacteria > Pseudomonadota > Alphaproteobacteria > Sphingomonadales > Sphingomonadaceae > Sphingomonas > Sphingomonas populi. The sequence goes on along the minus strand of NZ_SGIS01000097.1, from coordinate 3,732 downwards.
AGATTGAAGCGTCCCGGGTTTCCTTGAGGCTCCCACTTGTGAGTAGGAGCATCGAGAATGAGCAAGACGACAAACAAGTTTTCGCCTGAGGTCCGTGAACGGGCTGTTCGGATGGTGAGCGAGCATCGGGCGGATCACCGTTCGGAATGGGATGCGCTGGTGTCGATCGCCGGCAAGATAGGCTGCACGGCGGAGACGCTGCGGCGCTGGTGCCGTGACGAGGCAGGCCGGCATGCGGGGCCAGCAGCGCTGGCTGGCGATGACCGCGCCCGACTGAAGCTGCTCGAGCGGGAAGTGAAGGAACTTCGCCGTGCGAACGAGATCCTGCGGAAGGCCTCGGCATATTTCGCGATGGCGGAGCTCGACCGCCAGGTGCGATGACGATGGCGTTCATCGACGCCCATCGAGCGGAGTTGGGGATCGAGCCGATCTGCCGGGAACTGGCGGTCGCCCCCTCCTCGTATCATCAACATGCCGCACGCCTGACTGACCCTGGCAAGCGCTCCGCCCGTGCGCGGCGTGACGACGATCTGAAGGGCCATATCCGGCGCGTGCACGAGGCGAGCTTTGGTCTGTACGGGTCGCGCAAGGTGTGGCGGCAGTTGCTGCGGGAAAACGTGACCATCGCCAAGTGCACGGTCGAACGGCTGATGAAGGTGATGGGGCTGGCCGGTGTGCGGCGTGGCAAGTCCTGCGTCACCACGGTTCCGGATCGCAAGGCCGCCTGCCCCCTCGACAAGGTCAATCGGGAATTCAAGGTCAAGCGACCCAATGCGCTTTGGGTCGTCGACTTCACTTACGTCCATACCTGGGCGGGGTTCGTCTACGTGGCCTTCGTCATCGACGCGTTCGCCCGCCGGATCGTCGGCTGGAAAGTCAGCAGCAGCGCGACCGCCGGCTTCGTGCTGGATGCGCTGGAGCAGGCTATCCATGCCCGGCGCCCCACCGCCGGCGATGGTCTCATCCATCATTCGGACAGGGGCTCGCAATACCTCGCCATGAGCTACACCCAGCGCTTGGCGGAGGCAAAGCTGGTGCCCTCGGTCGGCAGCGTCGGGGATTCCTACGACAATGCCCTTGCCGAGACCATCAACGGCCTGTTCAAGGCAGAGGTCATCTGGCGGCAGCGCTCATGGCCGAGCCTCGCCGCTGTCGAGATGGCGACGTTGCGGTGGGTCGATTGGTTCAACAACCAACGCCTCTTTGGCCCGATCGGCTACGTCACGCCCGCCGAGGCTGAGGTGAACTACTATGCTGCCAAACAGGATCTCGATATGGCAGCATGACCAAAACCAAACTGCCTCCGGGAAATCCGGGACGCTTCAGATCATAAGCAATGTCCGCTTTTGGGGCGGCTCCCGCAGGTCGGCTTTGAGGCGCGCCGTGTCGGTCAATGGCGCGGGAACGGGGAAAATTGGTGGCGTGCGCTGGAAGCGCGCGCCGCAGATTACCGACTTGTCAGCAGCCGCTTCCTATACAGCGCATCCGGTGACTTGGCCGCTTCGATCCGAATCCGGCGATGGAGAACGCCTAACATCAATGGGCAACCTATTAAGAACAGACCGACCACCGCCTCTATGAAATTCGGCAACCAGCCAGCTAGAAAAGCTGCTCCATAAATCAGTGCAAAGAGCGCGAACCACGTGAATGCCGCGACATCGACGAGGAGCAGTGGCTTCCTGCCGTGATAGTGCTGGTGTGCAAAACGCCAAAACGCCGCTCTCATGCCGCCCTCAATCTCGACTTTTGGCCAATCGTAACGTTAGGTTTCAGGAAGCGCCATCTTCGCTGCGAACGTCGTGAATGGGCGATACCAGCCCTACGGCTTCTGTCGGCCGCGCCAGTCCCGGAGGAATAACTGAACAAATTTAACAGGAATGAAGATCGCAATCGCCATCATCAGTAGCACTACGGCCCCAATCCCGATTATGAACCAAGGGTCTTCGTTGCCCATTGGGTAACGATAACAGAACGGCGAATGTCTTCAAGTGGGCGCTAGTTTCTGTTCGTCTCAGCGACCCAATCTTCATCAAGAACTGCGAGAGCGGGTGAATACGGAGCCAACCTGTTACGAATGAGCGCGGCGACCTTCCCGTAGTGAGAAGGCGAGTTACCGAAACCGGAAAACACGCGCCCTTGCTTCTTCCGCTCGAACGCTAGCGGTGTACCATCTGTCCAAAGATTTGCCTCGCCAGGCCACCGCTCTACTAGCTGATCAATGTCAGAGATCATACGACTGTAAACGTCGCGCGGAACGGTAAAGTGTTGCGGTGTTCCCCAGCCGTCGATGCCGCTCGGTGTCGCAGTGTTCCTATGCGCGACGATCAGGGTAGCAACTGTGCCGATCGAGCGCGGCGCAAGTGCAATGGCAAACCATTCTCGCCCAAACGATGGCATGACCGCTAGTCGCAGGCTCCCATCGGGTAGGCGCTGCAACGGTGGGAGGGTGATGAGCAGCCGATCGACGTCTTTAGCAACGTACCCGGCTGATGCGGCTGTCATCGGGCCAGTGTGGGTGCGGGTGCTTTCTATGGCGTTCTGGCGGAGTTGCCAGTTTTTATGAGCAAAATAGCCAATGGCGCACGCTTCTAGCGCAACGACGATGGTCGTGAGGTAACCGATGCGGTGAAGCCATCGAAGAACGCGAGGTGACAACATTCTGTCATCTTACCGCCTGTTCCGATCGTCCGCTATTGGGCGGGAGCCGCCAGTGCGGAATTTCGCATTCTGGGTGGTTAGCTGTCGTTGCGCCAAGGACCAAGCAATTGCACCCCGGGACCGTCGGCGACACGTTCACGGGCTTCGCTCACCGCCTGTTCGTAATCTCGCACCGCAGACAACGTATCGACGAGTTCTCCGTCCAGCTTCTGGAATAGATCTACCAAAGCCCGAACTTCCGCAACATTTTCAAAGCACTCGTCTGTTGGACGTGCGGAGTGCTTGTCGCCCTCCCAGCGCGCGAGTAAATCAAATAGCACCAATGCTTGGTTCGCATCGAGTGTCACGGTAATTTGATCAGCGTCCATGACCTTCTGGTATCCCCCACTCCGCGTCGGAGCAATGGATAGTCCGCTTCTGGGCGCTAGCTGCTGTCCGGGATGGCGCCGTATACCGCTGACACGGCAGGGTCTGCGTCCATCTGGAAAGTGAGATGACACGGCACTCCTCGGCGCCGCCAGTGCTTGAGCTGCTGCACCCAAATCATGATTAGCTCGAAAACCCACGATGCCGGGTCGGCGAATAGCGGCGCTGCATTGTCCACTACGATCACCATACCGGCCTCTCGTTCGCTTAGGGATACCAGATCATCCATAAAACGAAGCCAGCCCTTCATCCCCTGCAAAGGACGTGGATCGTACGGTGGGTGATCCGTTCCAAGCTGACGGCCCAGAGAGTTAAGGGCTTCGGCTTCGTTCACGCTTGAGCCGTCGATGTAAGCGAACGTGATGGCTTGCGCCGCGAGTTTGGCGGGTGTCACATACTCAGCAGGATCATTGTCCGGCTCGTTATGCCTGAACGCGATACGCCCTCCTACCGGCGCCGGATGATCGAGATACTCATATGCCATAATCACACTGTAGAGGCCGGGTCGCGATGTCCGCTAGTGATGACGTGGACGGCTCTCCACCCCTTCCGCAGGATGATCTGCGGATGAGTCGGAAGGAGAGCCACGATGGGGAACGTAACGACGATTGGTTTGGATCTCGCGAAGAACGTGTTTCAGGTGCACGG
>NZ_SGIS01000096.1 GCF_004208535.1 Sphingomonas populi | reverse complement strand
CCGTGCACCTGAAACACGTTCTTCGCGAGATCCAAACCAATCGTCGTTACGTTCCCCATCGTGGCTCTCCTTCCGACTCATCCGCAGATCATCCTGCGGAAGGGGTGGAGAGCCGTCCACGTCATCAGTTGCGGACGTTCCAATCGCCGCTATCGTCAGATAGAAATCAGGAGGGTCGCGTGTTCGATTGGCTGAAAAGAACGAAGCGATCTTCACGTTTGCCTTCGACAAAGATGCTGCCGATCGACCCGGCGTTGTTCGAGCAGGGAGGAGCGAGCCTATATGAGGCTCTCAGCAATCACTGGGCGTTATCTGAACCAAACACCTACACGCGCCGGGGTACGGGCGCAGATGTAGAAGCGTTGGAGAAGCGATATGCACTCCAACTGCCGGAAGATTTTCGGGCCTATCTGATCCATGCCGCGCCAAGCACAACATTCATGGACGACATTGGCACTCAGTGGTGGGCGGCGAGCGAGATTAAATCTATTACTGACGAATGCCCGGATGGGCCGCCCGGTCAGATTAATCATGAGATCGAACAGGAGAAAGACGCTTATCTTGTATTCTCTGACTATTTGATCTGGTGTTACGCTTGGGCAATTTGCTGTTCCAACGGGCCAAATCGGGGAAAGATCGCCTTGATCGGCGGCCTGCCGGACACTTTCGTCGCTAATAATTTTCGCGATTTCCTTTTGCTCGAACTGACCGATGATCTGGCGATCCACCAAGGCCCCAGCAAGCGAGAAAGCGCAGATGGCTAATGGCGGCTTCCCACCACTTTTTGCCGTTCCCACTGGGGGGCTGATTCCCGGAATACCATCATCAGTGAAAATGGCGGTGCTGGTCGCGACGACAATTAGCGCGATCGGAAGGCCGCCACATACCGTGCGCGTTTACAACTTGGGCTGGTTTTGTCACCCAACGACCGGATCGGCCACCGACCTGTAGAAGTGCCTGCCGCGATTTACGTTGTCGAACGGACGGTCTCTCTCTTGCGCTGGGATCGCGGCCGGCGCTGGGATCGCTATTGGCGGCAGTATCGGATGGGTGAGTGTCGATGACGCGGGACGAAGAGCGCTGGGCTGAAGCGCTGGCGATCGAGCGCATCCACGGGGACCGCGCGCCGGTATGGGTTGCAGAACGGATCGGCGAGTTGGCGCTGGCGGGCGACGAAGCCGGCGTACGGCGTTTCAAGGAGATCGCCGCCCGCCTGGGCCAAATGACCCGTGGCGGGCGGCAATAGCTCAGCACTTCGTGAACTGGCCCTTCTTCGGTCCCGACGCGATATGGCATTTGCCCTTCGCGTCCTTGGTGACGCCAGCTATCGTAGGAGCTGCCTTGGGCGGGCACTTGGCGAACTTGCCTTTCGCATCCTTGCAGGGTGCGGCGATGGCTGGTGCGGACGACAGGGCGAGCGTGGCGATGGCGAGCATTGCGGTACGGAACATGGCATTTCCCCAGCCGACCCATTCGGCTATCGGATCGTATGTCGCGGCGCAGATTGCTGCAACATGACCCGGCTCAATCCGGGCTTGGTCCTTACCGGACAGACCGCGTTGCCTTCAATCTGACCGCGCGCCCTTTGCCGCCGATGCGCATTTCCACCGTGACAGGCTCATGCTTGTTCAAGCGGTGGAGATGGACATATTCGTATGTGCCGTCCGCCATTCCAGTGAAGTTCGCTCTGGAGGCATCGCCCGGGTGTATAGGTCTGCTAGGGAAGATCGGGCCGAGGCTGACGAACTCGATGCTCGGAACGGCGGTCAGATCTTCCGCGAATCTCGCCGTCGGCAGACTGCTTGCCAGCACAGCCTCAACCTTCCCGCCGAGAAAATCGATCTGGTGGAGCCACCATATGTCTTCACTGCGGTTGCTGATGTGTACCATCAGAAGCGACCAATCGGGATCGTCATTGGGCGCGATCATCACGCGAACGCGGAGGCCAGGCCGCAGGCCTCTCTTACTGAGGTGCCAACGGCGGCGCCGGATGAGCAATCGTCGGAAAAGCAAAGGTGCCGCCGCGATCAGGGCACCAAGCGGGAATCCGATGATGATGGCCACCAGCCAACTGCGCATTTGCTGAACCGCCCCCCGTCCATGCTCGCTAGCCTTCCAGCCCGAGCAGATTCCTTCGTCCCGATCTTGATGTGAAACCTTGCAGGCGGCAAGGCGTCGCAATGCGCAGGACATTCGCCGAGTCCAGCTTTCACCCTCCAAGTTGGTCATGTAGAATGCGTCGTTGGATCAGCTTTTTCGCACTATCATGTTCGTTTGTCATCGCCTCGCCGGCGCTGGCGGACGGCGAGATGCCGCCGTTGCCCTTGCTCCCTCGGACGTTCAAGAGTTTCGCCGAATGCCGTGCGTTTCTCGATGCGGCCTACAAGGAAGACCGGGGCAGGGCGGATACGGCACCGCGCAAGACCGGCAACGGAACCACGCAAACGCTGATACAAAGCGAAGGTCCAAAGACCACCGGTCCGGAGCAGGCAGCATACGACGTGACCGAAGGCTGGGCGAACCGCACCCCCACGCCCGGGGGCAAGCAGATCATGACGAACTATAGTTACAAGAGAACGCAGGAGCGTTGCGATGGTCCGCGCCTGACGGGGGAGACCTCCACCGGCTATTCGCTCGAGGGGTATGAGCCCGCCCCGGCACCACAAAACTAAGGATTTGTCGGGATAGATTCGGGTCATGCCCGGCGCGGAGCGACGGCCATACGACTAACGCGTGATTTGCCGTGACCGTGCGCGGAAGGCGCCATCGCCGAAACCGCTCGATAGCCACGCCGTCATATGCCGCGCCGCATTGTCAGCACCATAAAGCGCCCTTGACCATATGCGGCGTGGCGCAGCCCTTCGCCGGCCGAGGCAGCGGCTGGCCGGAACGCCAGAGACCGAGACGACCGAGGATATTGGGCATTTCGGCGTCGATCACCGCGAGCGGGTTGTTGTCGCCGTAGCGCGTCGCGCTGCGATAGCGCAGCGCCTGCTTGTAACTGGTGCCCGCGAAGCGGCTGATCGTGATCCAATAGCCGAACGGCGCGTCCTGCGTCGGCTCCGCGCTGATGACGGCACCCCGGAGCGGGCCCGCGTCGATGTAGCGAATCTCCTGGTTGTTATTGTGACCCACGAAACGTTCGTAGACTGTGACGAAAGCATCCGCGGCGCGATCGTAGCGGAGCAAAGCCGTGCCATGCAGCTGGTCGCCGTTGCCGGCATGCAGGCTGTCTGCCTCGATCCGCAGCAGCGTCACACCCGTCGCGGGATGCAGCAACGTCGGCGTGCCGAGATAATGCGGCTGTGAGAAGGTGTCGTTCGCGTTCCCGCCGGGCGCGATCAGCAGCATATTCAAAGAGGGGTGGCAGGAGCGGCCGCCGTCCTTGCTGATGCACAGCCTGATCGCGCCGGGCTCGGTTCCGTCTGCCGACGGGGTGTCGTTGGTGTCCGGCCCTTGCGTGGCGGTGAAGCGCCACGGCGAGCGTGTCGCGAACGGCTTCGACAGATCCATCGTGGCGATTGTCTTTATCGGTGGGGCGGCAGCAACGACCGGGGCCACCCCGGTTGCCGCCTGAATCAAGGTCAGCGCGGCAGCCAACACGGCGCCCGCACCGATCCGACGCAACACCACTTGAGAATGGATCATTTGTTTTTTTCCCCATCAAATACCGGCAGACGTGCGGGATCGAAGCGGGCGAAGCTGGCCCCGCCTGCGTCGCGCACGCTTAGCTCCTGCTGCCGCTCATGTCCCGTGTGTGGATCGACGATACGGCGGGAGACGTGCGTGATGCGCCACACCCGCGCGTGCCTGTCGTAATCAAAGCGATACTCCGCCCGCATCTCGCCCGCACCGGCATCGACGACGGTGAAGCTGCCGGCCTGCGCACGCAGCCAGCCACCCGTCGTCGCGCACGGCCCGCAGGAGAGAAGACGCGCATTCGCCGCTGTCCTGCGCGGCCGCCCGTCCGCTTCGCGGCGCATTAGCACCACCTCCAGTGGATGCCGTGCGCTCGCCATACCACCGCGCGCGCGATCGACGACCAGCAGCGCATCGTCACGTCCTTCGCCGGTTAGATCGCCCATGATAGAATCGACCACTTTCGCCCCAAGCGCGGCTGCCGCGAGCGCGGCGGTGCTTCCGTCAGGCGCGTGTTGTGCCATCGCGCGGCCTCCAAAGCCCGCCTGTGCCACGAGCATGAGCGATATCGTCACGATACGATACGACCGGGTGAGCGTCGCAAGCGTTCCCGCCCCTGGCATCAGTACGGATCGCTATGCTCAAGAATCTCCTGCCCCATCAGCACGCACATGCCGGCGGGATTGGCGTAGATCAGCCGCATCCGGTACTCGCCCTTGTAGACGCTGCCCCATATCTCCAGCACGTCGAAGCGACGCTTGCCGACGAGCGATGCGACCGTGCCAATCTTGCGGAGGCTGGCGGGGTCGATCGTCGCCCGGTTGTCGCCATCGTTATGGAAGCGGAGCAGCATCAGCGCCTGTGTCCGTGCTTCGGCAGCACAGGGATGGGCGGGCGTAGCAGGGGTCGCGCCGGCAACCGCGGCGGCCAACAGGATCGATGGCATCATCATCGGATAATCCTTAGGGTCTCGAGGTAGGATATGCTCGGCCGGCGGCCCTGCGCCGCACCAGACGCCTGACGACCAGCACGGCCGCCAAGACCAGGCTCGCCAGCATCACAGGCGACAGGCCGACGACCACCCAGCCCATCATGGTCATGGCATAGAGCCGGTGGCCGATGTCGATACCCGCGACGAGGCATGGCTCGGGACCGGCTTCGGTTGCGCCACAGCCCGTCACGCGTGCGACGAGGATCCCGGCGGCGAAGATGAGCGCGGGCAGCCAGAGCAGAGCGACGAGTACCGCGCACCCCCAGCGCGCGGCGCGCCGGACGCCCGCTGATCCGGCTCCGGTCATGACCGCCTGCCTCCTGGCCGCTGCCCGTCTGGCTGCCGCACGATCACGAGT
>NZ_SGIS01000095.1 GCF_004208535.1 Sphingomonas populi | reverse complement strand
TGCGCAAGCAGCAGTTCGTTCTTCTCGCCTTCGGTCAGAACATGAAGCGGGGGTGGCGCCATCCGAAGCTTGAATCACCCACCGCCGCTCCGCGCAAGCCCCTTTGGCCAACCACCTGAGCAGTTACACGAGAAGAATATGACTCTTTATGAGGTCTTGGTCGGCGCCGATCAGCGACCCTCTAATTTCAACGTATACTATCGATTACACTTGCTTAGGTGGTTTTCGGCGGAGCTCCGCTCCGACGCTAATCCAAAGGGAATATCGGTATTTTTGAGCTTTCCGTGCGGCATTTTCCCAGTCGCAAACGGTGATCGTTGAAATTAAATCGTGGTAGCGGAAAGGGTTGTCGGGGGGAGGTGAGCATATTCCGCTGCGGTTCGGACACGCCAATGTGGCGGTATCTGGCGCCTCGCGCTGTGCCACCGGCTAAGTAGCCTTCAACAAGGTCAACAAGGTCAACGTGTCTACTGAAAGCGGAAATAGCGCCCGTGCTGACCTCGCCGGTAGAGTTGACTTCGTCGCCAATTCAATCACTTTCGCGTCTTCGGCCCAAGAGGGTCGAATCGGGGGGGAGATGTCATGAATAGGTCGTTGGTTGTGCTTTCGAGCGCAGTCGTTCTCGTGTGTGCGCCTTGCGTTGCCCAAGTCGGTCCCGCGCCTGCCACAACTCCGGTCTTGCAGGCCGGCGTCGCGCCTGACAACGTTCTGCGTACCGGCACGGAAGTGCAGCTCAAGCTGGCCGAGCCGCTGACGACAAAAAAGAAGGCACTTCTTGTCGGCTATCATTTTCAGATGGAAGTGGCCGAAGCCGTCTCGGTGAACAATCAGGTCGTCATCCCGGTCGGCAGCCCCGCCACGGGCGAAATCACCGAAGTTCGCAATAAGGGCATGTGGGGCAAGTCCGGTCACGTGACGGCGAGCATTCTCTATGTCCGCGTCAATGGCCGCCAGATCCGGCTCAACGGCACGTTCGACGATAAGGGTGTGACCGGTACGGCTGGCGTCGTTGCTGCTATCGCCTTCGTTCCGGTCGCCGGCTTCTTCACAACCGGGACAAGCGCTAACATCCCGACCGGTTCTCAGGTGAAGGGTTTCATTGCCGAGGACGTGCCGCTCGTGTTCGCGCAGGCCGCGCCGACCCCGATGACTGTGCAAACCGCAGCGGTGCCGGCACCAGCCTCGACGCCGGGTATCGTCCCGGCGGTAGCAGTAACAGCACCAAAATAACGCGTGCAGCGACCACCATTCAACAACGGGAGAAAGTTGATGCGTATCCTTCTAGCGGCGGTGCTTGCCTGCGCCGCAATCTGTCCGGCGGCGGCCCAGGTCAACCCAACCGCAGTCATGAACGAGGATGTCGGTGTGCCGGTGTTCCCTTACGACATCACCGACCGGCCCTATACGGTGCTGGGTGAGGTTAAGGCTGGCGTGCGCAAGGCGACCGCCTTCAGCAAGTCACCATCGCAGAAAAAAATCTACGCCGAACTCTGGGAGCGTGCGAAGAAGCTTGGCGCGGATGCGGTCATCAGGGCGAGCTACGGCGACGCGCACGTCTCCGCATTCAGTTGGGGCAAGGCGAACGCGACCGGCACCGCGATCAAGTTCACGCACTGACATGACCGCTCCCCGGCTGATGATCGCTGCGGCGTTGCTGTCCGGCAGTTTCGATGCTGCCGCGCAAACGCCCGCGTCGGCTCCGATACCCGCAAGCGCGCCGCATTGGGTGAAGGGGACTCCGGTCCGGCTGATGGTTCTCAACGAGATCAACAGCCGGCAGGCCAGGGCTGGGGAGCGGTTCAAACTGCGCGTCGATGCGCCTGTTATGATCGACAATGTCGTCGTTATCCCGGTCGGCGCGACCGCGTGGGGCGAGGTCATCGCCGCTCACGGCACCAGCGCGGCCGGCGGGCGAGGGCGCCTGAGCGCTCGGTTACTTTTCGTTGATACGCCGAGCGGTCGTGTCGAACTCAGCGGAACGCTCGGGCAAGAGGGCAAGAGCAATTCGTCTGGCGTCGTGCTCGGCTTGATCGGCTTCGGTCTTCCGGGCCTGCTGACGAAGGGCGGCAACGCGACGTTCAAAGCCGGTGACATCCTGATTGGCTATATCGAACAGGGCGACACTCCGCTCAGTGCGCCGCTGCTCGTAACGCCAGGCTGATCGAGCGGAAGGAAGTGCATCTGCACTCCTCCTGCCCAAGCATTATCAGCGGCAGATGCGCACGCGGTGATGATGGCGCCATTCCGTGCGGCAACGCTGGCGCCCATGACCCCAGCCACGGCGATCGTCACGCCCATAACTGCGACGGTCGTCTCGGCGATCACGCATATCGCGGCGATCATCATGCCGGCCGCGATCGTCGCGAATGTCACCGCCCCGATGATCCATCCGCTGGGCGCCGCGTGGCGGGAGCGATCCGTTGTTCATCTGGGCCGACGCAGCGCCGGACATGCCGATACCAGCAGCCATAAAGCCGGCGGCGATGATATGGGTGATCTTCATTTGAAATCCTCTCGGACCCGAATGGGCCTGTTGAGGGGATACAATCGGTGAGCGGCACGGTTGCTGAACGTCGGAGCGGGGCTTTGTTCAGATAGGGTGTGGTTCTGATGACGCCTTGGTCGAGGGTGCCGCCGTTTTGAAGCGACCGCTCGCCAAAACGAACGAGATCGACGCTGAACTGCTTGCCGACCGCACCATGTCGCGTGCAGGGTTTGGGAAGGCGGCTCGCGGGCAGCCGACGCGTTACGAAAATCACGAGCAAATGGTGGGCGAGGCTTATGATCGACATCGCCCAGGCACGGACGATGCTCCTGACCAAGGGACCGGCGATAGCGGCCGACATTGGAGTCAACTTCGTGCTGCCATACGTGATCTACAGCTACGCGGCTCCGGTCATCGGAGACGTAAAGGCGCTCCTGGCATCTTCGGTCCCGCCGATACTGTGGAGCGTCATCGAGTTCATCCGTCGTCGTCGGCTCGACGCGGTCTCGCTCCTCGTCCTTGCGGGCATTGTCCTGTCGCTGCTCGCCTTCATAGGAGGTGGTGGCCCTCGCATGCTCCAGCTTCGCGAGAAGTTGGTGAGTGGCGTGATTGGCATGGTATTTCTGATCTCGGCCGCGATAGGCCGGCCGCTTATGTACGAGTTGGCCCGTGCCGGCATGGCGCGGCGCGGCTCTGCGGACTCGAATCATCTGTATGATCTGCCCGACGATCGCGGCTTCCGACGGTCCATGATAGTCATGACGGTCGTATGGGGTTTCGGATTGATCCTTGATGTCGCAATCGGTGCTGCGCTCGTCTTCAGTCTGACGATCAAGGAGTATATGATCGTCAACTCGATCGAGGGCTATGCGCTACTGGGTGGCCTGATCGGGTGGACCTTCTGGTACGGTCGGCGATCGCAAACCGGGAACGAAGCGCTCCGGGAGGCAGAGGTGGAACAGCTTTCTATTGCGCGGCGGCCTGATCGCATTCAGCCACCGTTACGGGTAGAGCAGCAATCAGAGTGACGAGAGTGAGGCGCTATGACCGGTCCGATAGAGGGACGTTGGCTGATCGACTTTGGCAACGACGGCCCGACCGATCCGTCCGGCAACGAGATTGTGCTGGGCGGCGGCGTGGTGGCGCTGGCTCATCACGGTAAGCCAATTGGCCGATACGATTTGAAGCCTGGAGAGTTGACGATCACGCTGCCGATGCCGCCGATAGCTGGGGAGGGCGAGTGGCAGATGATCGCGCGTTTTGCGCTGCCGGACAATCTCGACCCCCACGTAGATCTCATCGGCATGATGCAGGGCATCAGTTCGGATGGCGACACCCTGGATCATCCTTGCATGCTTCGTAGGAGGGCGGCTCAGGCTTGAACAGCGACGACGCGTTTGCTGGGGTTCACGGGGACGGGGTCCATTCGCCACCACCGTTCGGCTGGCACCACTGCCGAGGTTCGGATTGGACTTGTGTGCCATGTTCGACGATCGTCGTGTAGACGTTGCGGCAAGACCGATCCGGATACGCTCGGGCAGCCGCTCAGCACGCGACGATCATCCACACGCGGCTTACCGCGCGCGTCGGTCGGAAGCAGCTGCTCGATCCGAGCCCATTGCGTATCGGAAAACCAAAAGAAATCAGCCATCTCACCGCCTCCTCGATGGCGCAGTGAATCACGATCGGGGGGCAAGGGAACCCATTATTGGGTCCGGACCCTGAGAATGGGGGCAGTGATTGCACGGCAGCTATGAGGTCACGCTCGCATTCCAAGCGCGGCGCTTCCCGGATCACTTGATCGCGATGGAGCGAACCAGCAAGCTTTGGGCGAAGCGGAAAGCTGCGGCTGAACTGCTCAGCCTGATAAATATCTGAAGGCTGGCGTTACTATGCTGCCCGCTAAGCGCCTCTGCGTTGATGAAGAGCCTCCATTCCCCATTACGGCCGACATCGGTCGCCAGCCTTTACGTCTCGCAAATGCTGCTTTTGCATTACGGAGTCTCCTTGTAGCTTCAGCCGGCGGCTTCCCCGCTATGGAGAAACAAATGAAACGGATCTCGCTAATGATGGTGGCTGCGAGCATTGCCGCTACGGCCGCAATTCCTGTGGAGGCGAAGGTTTGCCACACGTACGTGCGGGGCCATCGGGTTAAATGCCACAAGGCATTCCGGCCCAGCATCAATCTTAAGCGGAAGCACCCGGTGAAGGTCGTCCGTTGCCGCACTCACGTCGGCCATAACGTGAAGTGCTGATAGCCTGAACGCAAAGCCGCACTCGCTTTCAAACGCGAGTGCGGTGCGCGCTGATTTACACCATTATTTCCGCCGCAAGAACATGTATCTTGCTTTACCTTGCACCTAGCCGTGCGGGCGATGGCCCGCGTGAATATGTAAAGAAAATCGGATTTTCTTATCATGTTCCGCGAACATGTAAAACTTGGACTGGTTTTGTCACTTAGCGACCGGATCGGCCACCGACCTGTAGAAGTGCCTGCTGCGATGTTGTTGTCGAACCGACGGTTTCTCTCTTGCTTGATGATCGCGGCCGCCGCTGGGATCGTTACTGGCAGTACCCCATGTGCGAATGCCGATGGGTAACTGCTCACCTGGTTGGTGAGTGTTGTGGTGCTCAGGCGACGACGAAGGTGCCGTCGACGAGGTCGCGGATGGCGCCGAGAGCAGATTGTCCTGTGAGCCGCGCAGTTCCGGTGACGGAGCGA
>NZ_SGIS01000094.1 GCF_004208535.1 Sphingomonas populi | reverse complement strand
CCCGCGTTCCCGCACCAGCTTCACCGCCTCGAGCTTGAACTCGCGGCTGAACTTCCGTCGTTGCATCTCCATCCTCCGGTTCCAAAAACACCTTATCTCGGTGTCCACGGAAGCGGCAGCAGCTCAGGCGATGTGGTTTACGCGGATGCCGACTTGCCGAGCGTCATAGGTTTCGCCCTCGGGCGTCGTGCCCGCCCCCCATACGAGATCGCAGGTATAGCCGGCGGATAGCTGGCGCGCGCCGGAATCGATGCTGGCGATGGCATCGGCATCCGCAACCATCATCGGCACGCGCAGGAAATCGCCGTCCTTCTGGATCGTGTCGCCAGTCCAGCCGACCGCTGTGCCCTTCCAACGCGAGGCGTCCACGCTATCGGCCGGGTGGTCGAGCGTGATCGGCTTATGCGCGACCGACGCCATTGCGGCGGCGGCGAACACCTCGGACGGCGCGCGATAGATGCGGACGGTTGGCATCTCAGGCTTTCCGACCTCGCGGCCCGAATAGACTTGGATGCTAGTGCGGGCGATCCGAGCGTCTGCCGCCAGATACTTGTCCGCCGTGCGATGGGTGCCGCTGATCGTGGCGCGGTCGGTGAAGGTCATGCTCATGCGCTGAATATGCTGATCGGCCGCGTGCATTTTTACTGCCATCAGACAGCAGCAAGGGTGTCGGTTGAAGCGACACCCTTCTCGTCGGCGTCGATAACCGCTGCACGGCGCAACAAGCGGTCAATCGGCCAGCCTTGGGTTGTTTCCGGTTTCGGAATAAACCTCGCCTCAAAGTGAGAGGAAGGCTGCTACGTGGGTGCTGCGTGGGTTCACATATCAAGGAAGCACGCCACAGATAAAATAAATTATTGATACATAACGGATTATATACAAAGACCCTCAGATTGGTGATTGGAGGCGCAGAACTTTCCCTCATTTTTGAGGGGCTGTGCCGGGTGGCTTTGGCGTCTGGCTAAGCACATATCGTTTGCGTCGAGCGCGCCCAGCGACCGCGCGTTGCGCTTCACGGTAGCGCTTCCTCGCCAAGATCATCTCATCCCTCCCACATTCGTCGATCCAGCGAGCGATTGTGCGCCCGTTGGCACGCCACTCCGCCTCCGCGCCGTTCACGCCCCAGCCGAATTGAGGCCACCGCTCCACGAAGTCATGGGGCACCTCTCGGTATGGCCTGCGCACGGGGGCGGCATCATCCTCGCCCGCGCGCGTAGCTGCCACGTCGATAGAACAGACACGGCTTTCCTGATCTTCCATCATCAAAACTCCACATCGTCAGGTTCGTCGGCTGCACGCGATGCCCAAGGCTTTTCGAATGCCGAGAAGTCGATCGGGCTTCTCCCATTGCCCGGCGCGGAGGCCTCAAGGCCCGCGCCGGGTATATTTATATATGGGGGGGTAGCCGCACGCGGGGTCTGCGCAGTGTTTTCAATGTCTTGCGTAGGGGGTGCGCGCAGGTCGTCGCGGGGGGTGGCCGCAGGGGGGTCGACGCACTCCGAAGCGAGCTTGAGACCGTGTTTCCAGTGCCGGTTTCCGTCCTGCCAAAGCTGTTGGTTTGCGCGGATCTGCCCAAGGTGGAGCAGGCGTTCCATCGCCTTTTCGAACTGCTTTTCTTTCATCCCCTCGGCCTCGGCCATGCCGGCGAACTTGCGGGGAGCGTAGTTCGTGCCCTTGATGTGGCCGGCTGTCTCGCGGCGTGCAGTCACCGCCGCCAGACACTTCAGGAACCGCGCATTGGCCGCGTTGGCGGCGGTGATCTCCGCGATTTGCTGCGCCATTCCGGGCGTGAGATCTGCATCGCGCACCAAGGCAAAGTCATGCCAGCGGAAGGTGATGTCTTCACCAGCGCGAGCGTAGTTCGCCTTTCCGAGAGACATGCGGCGGACATCGGGGTCTTCGTCGGCGCGTTCCATTAGCACTTGCGAACGCACCGCGTTGAGCCATGCCGTACTGCCGGAATAGGCGTCTCCAGCCTTGTTCCGGTGCGCTATCAGCAGGATCGTGACGGCGAGGTCGCCGCATAGCTGGTACAGCAGATTGATGAAGGCGGTGACATTGCTGCGGTCGTTCTCATTCCCCGCGAAAAGGTGCGCGACGTTGTCGAGTGTGACGAGCTTCGCGCCGGTTTGTCGGATCGTCTCGCGCAGCATCCTGTAAGCTGGCGCCGGCCTCATCTTGCCGTCGCCCTCAAAGGTGGCGAGTTCGTTATTCAGCCGCCCGCGCAGGCTGGCGATGTGTAGGCGCCCGCTCAGATCATCAAGTGTCGTCCCGATGGCGTGCGCTATCTTGGCAATTCGCCAATGGTTCTCGCGCTGGTCGTCCTCGGCGGTGATGTAGAGGGCGGGGCTAGGCACGACGTCCATACCGAGCATTTGCTTGCCTGCCGCCGCGCACGCGCTGATCTGAAGCGCCAGCGTCGACTTGTTCGTGCCGCCGTCGCCTGTGATGATGACGACATCATCGCGGGGAATGTAGGGCGCCATGACAAAAGCCTTCGGCGTCGGCGCGGTCCGCGCCCACAATGTCAGGTCAGCCAGTTCGAACGCTTCGGGCGGCGTTTCCTCGTATATGCCGGCATCGGCGCCGAAATCGTCGTGCTGCAACGTCCGTGTCATGCCGGGTCCCGATGTGGACGTCATTCGAGCCTCAATGTTTCCGGCTCATCGGCCCAATCGGTGCCGAGATCCTTGGGGATGTGGACAGCGCAGGCGATCGGTGCGCGCTGGTTCGTGAGGCGGCGGGCCAGCGCATAGGAAACCGCCTGCCCGGTAAAGCTGCGGTCGTGATCGCCGAAGATATCGACGGCGGACACACCGGGCGGCGGCGTCCACCGATCCACGCCGCCGGCGGTGATAGCGGACCAGCACGGCACGCCGAAGCGGATCGACGCCTTGATGGCGGTTTCTATCCCTTCAGCGATGCCGAGCCGATCGCCAGCCGGCGCAAGGCGAATGGCTGCGCCCGGCGGCACCGGGCCGGGCATCATCGCCCGGTAGGCTTTGCGGCCTTCGCGAAGAAAGGTGCGGTGGACGTTGACGCCCCGACCGGCCGCGTCGGTGACGCGCGCGACCATAGCCGGCAGATGGCCCGCATCGTGGTTCGCTGCTTTAAGCCTCGGAACGAAGCGCAGCGCGCCGGCCTGCGCGAGATCAGCCGACCATGCGCCACGCGATCGAAGATAGTCTTCGGCCATCGTGCCTGCGATCGGGAACGATGCAGTCCAGACCGCACGCGCCGCGGCGATGCACCTATCATCATCACGCACCGGCTTGCCCGGAACCGCGCTGCATCCTGGGATCAACTCCCGGACGCGCGCTGCCATCTCGACGAAGCTCAGCCCTGACACAGCCATTGCGAGCCGTGCGCCGTCTCCGGCGCCGCACATATTGCAATACCACGTTCCGTTGCCTTCGAGATCATCGAAGCGAAAGCGATCCTTCCCGCCACAAACAGGGCAGGGGTGTTGCTTGCCGTCGAGCGATCCGGTGGGGACGGCGAGAAGCGGCAGAATTGCGCGCCACCGCCCCCGCGCTTGTTCGCGCAGCTCGGGTTTTGCGAGGCGCGTCATCGAGGCGTCCTCCGCCCGCCGCGTTTCATCGGGATTGGCACGTCACCAACCGCAGCCCGATAGAACGCGGGCAATCCGGTCCGTTGCGAATAATCGCGCGCGGAGTCGATGACGAGTTCGCGAGATCCATACTCGCAACGGGTGCCGAGCGGCTGGCCTTTCCAGCGG
Organism: Sphingomonas populi; assembly: GCF_004208535.1. Lineage (GTDB taxonomy): Bacteria > Pseudomonadota > Alphaproteobacteria > Sphingomonadales > Sphingomonadaceae > Sphingomonas > Sphingomonas populi. The sequence continues at coordinate 1,566 of NZ_SGIS01000094.1, read as the reverse complement.
TACAGCCGCCAGACCCAATAGTTGTTTTCCGCCGGTTCAACGATGATCGCATGCGAAATGCGCAGCCGCATCTGGATCACGTTGCCGGTACGGGCGGACACAAGGCTCATTGCCGCACCGCCCCGACGCCGATCAGGGCGCCAAGTTCTTCCGACATGATCTCGGAAACCTGCTGGAACATCGCGTCAGTCATGACGCGCCTCCGCAAATGCGAGAGAAGCGATCAGGTGCGCTCGCTGGCACGGAAGGCCGAACACTTGCGAGAGGCGTTGCGCTTGGCGCTGGATCAGATTATATTCGGTATCGTTGCTGTTGATGAAATTTGCGGGGGTCGGGACTGTGGCGGTCCCGGACTTTCGCTTTTTCGCTCTAGATGCCCGCGCCGTTGATGATGCCATGACCGGTCACGCTGCGATCGACTGCGAAGTGCTGGACACGACACGAGCCGCCATCCACGCATCGAGATCGGCAACGCGGTAACGCACCGCGCGACCAAGCTTCAAAAATTGAGGCCCGCTGCCAGTTAGGCGCATCTTCTCAAGCGTCGACGCAGCGAGGCCGGTGTAGGTGGACGCGCTTTCCGTCGTCAGGTTTCCCGAAGTCATTTAATCCTCCTCGTGTAACGCCGTGTTGCTCAGCGTGTGACGGAAGGTGACCGTTCGGATTACGGCGGACTAGGATGCGCAAATGGCGCAACGCAATTTCAAGTGGCGCAATTCTTCACCCTGTAATTAGGGTACGAATTGCGCCACTTGTCAGTTCTCGCTCGGCAATTGCGCCATCGCAGAAATCCAAGCGTTCAGCGCGCCACGAGCATCGGATGCGGCATTGCGAAGGTCGGGTGGTGACCGATCTCCGGCCGCTTCATATTCGGCCAGGAGCCATCTTCCTAACTCCTCATCCTTTTCTCGAGCGGCGATCTGCGCGCCTTCCCTAACGGCTCGCGCCAGAAATGCCGCGATTGGAGCGCCGTGTTGCCGCGGACGTCGGCCTCGCCTGCTTCCATTGCTTGCCGGGGCGAGGCGCACGATCTGGCTGACGCGGTGCGGGTCGGCGGACTTTACCGCTGACAGTTGAGAAGTGATCGCGGAAGATCGAAGTCGCGTCTCCTGCTTTTCTTCCTCCTCTAATTCGCGAGCTTGGCGCGGCCTCATCGCGGCAATCTCATCCCACAAAAAAACAAACCCGGAGAAGGTTACAGAGTAAGGATGGTCGGGTGATTCGGCATGTGCTTCCAGACCATAATCCCACTCAAGCGATACCCCATCAGCAAACTGCGCGGGATCTATGGCTTCAAGTACTACTTCGTGACGAGACGCTATTTCGCTTGCACTACGGACGTAAACGCAACGAACATGGCCGCGCTCAATTGCGGACTCGAGAAGTTCTTGGGCTAGATCGTCCTTTCCTGATTCCGTCGCGACATCCTCCGCCCACATGCTAGTGGATTGATCGTGACGGATGAGTCCTTTTGAGGATTCCGCCTAGCGCTGCATTGTGCGACCAAGGGGTATGCGTAGCGGTATCACCTTCGTCGTCACGGCACCGGATCGGGCGCGGCTTGAG
>NZ_SGIS01000093.1 GCF_004208535.1 Sphingomonas populi | reverse complement strand
AGCAGATCGGCACAGTGTTTCGTTCCGAGGAAGACTCCGTCCAGGTTGACGGCGATCGTCTTGCGCCAATTTGCGAGCGTCTCCTCGCGTATCCGGCGGGGAATACCAATGCCTGCATTAGAAACGAGGATGTCGAGCCGACCAAAGCGCGCCTCGATCGCAGCGACTGCCTGGACCCATTCGTCCTCGTCGGAAACGTCGAGCCGGACATAGGCAGCCTTGTCGCCGAGCGCGGTAAGGTCTTCATCAGCCGTGTCGGCCAGATCGGCGACCATCACAGATGCGCCTTCCGCCAGAAACCGTTCGACGCACGTCCGCCCGATACCCCTAAGCCCCCCGGTGACCAGCGCCACCCGCCCCGCAAGCCGACTCATGCTGCCGGCATCCAGGCCAGCACCTTGCGAACAATTCTATCCGCGCAACCCAACATACCTGCCTCTCCACGTCATTCAGCGATTTTCGGCGGCTGGGCTTGTATACAAACCCCGCAGCCAAGACTGCCTACGAAGGCTAAGAGAAATTGATATACAGGTCAATACCGTTGGACTCCGTGGAAGAGATCCAGGAATGGCTCCGCGTTCTCCATGCAGGCGCCCAATATAGAAGAGAGCACTGGAGCGGGCTCAAGTTATTGCTTGCACTCCCGCCTCGCGACGACCCGTATTGACATCCCTATTAAAGAATGGTGTGATTGGCTGGGTGAATGCGGCCAGCCAGCGGGCATGCCGATCACCGATAACGCCGGGCATCGAACGGTGACGAATTGAGAGGAAATACGCGCATGGTCGACTTTGGTCCCGGTCTTCGCAGTCACAAGGTCCAGCTTTCCCAGGTCAGGATGCACTATGTCGAGGCCGGCGCCGCTGACGCGCCGCTGCTCCTGCTCCTGCACGGATGGCCCCAGACGTGGTTGGCCTGGTGGCAGATCATACCGCATCTGGCCCAGCGCTATCGTGTGGTGGCGCCGGACCTGCGAGGACTAGGAGACACAACGCGACCAGTTACCGGCTATGATGCGCAGACGCTCGCCGGCGATGTGATCGAGCTGGTCAATGCGTTGGGCGTATCCAGCTTCGGCGTGGCCGGTCATGACAACGGGGCGATCGTCGCGCATGCAGTGGCGGCGCTGGACCGCGATCGGGTGAAGGCGCTGGCGATCCTCGACATCGTGTTGCCCGGCTATGGGCTCGACGACTTCGTGCGCTTGTCGCCCGATGGCTGGGGCATCTGGCACTTCCCTTTTCATGCCTCGCCGATGGCGGAATTTCTGATCCGGGGACGGGAGCGCGAGTATCTGAACTGGTTCTTTCGCAACATGGCCTACGCCCCTGGGGCAATCCCAGCCGAGCATGTCGATGAATATGTGCGTGCCTATTCCCAGCCGGGCGCCATGCGCGCCGGGCTCGCATATTATGCCGCTTACCATCAAGACGGAGTGCAGGCCCAATCCTGGGGTGAAACGAAACTGAAGATGCCGGTGCTGGGCATCGGCGGATCGGCAAGCATCGGCTCTCTCGTCGGCGTCAAGCTGCGGGAGATCGCCGATGACGTCACTGGCGAAGTGGCCCCCGAGTGCGGACACTGGATCCCGGAGGAGCAGCCAGCCTGGCTGGCAGAACGGCTCGAAACATTCTTCGCCAATATCCTCTCGCCCTCGTCAACATAGTGTCGACATCCCTCGCCATGGATTAAACGCCAGAGTGCCAGGTCGAGCGATTCCGTACGTCTGAGTGCATTGAATCAAGAATGAATATCCGACCAAGTTTGTTCGAATACGCCCACCTTCACAATGCATCTCTGCTGGCGCGCGTAGCAGCCGGCGAACATCGAAAGGTATAGCATGAAACTGTTTCGGCACGGACCCAAAGGATCGGAACGACCGGGGTGCTTCGACTTAGACGGTGTTGCACGCGATCTAACCGACATAGTCCCGGATATCGCCGGGGAAGTGCTGACGCCCGAGGGGCTTCATGCCTTGGGACGGCATGATGTGACGAAACTCCCGCTGGTGCCCGACGGGGTCCGGATGGGCGCCGCTATTGGGCAGATCGGCAAATTCGTGTGCATCGGGGTTAATTTCTCCGACCATGCGGAGGAAGCGAATATGACCGTTCCGGCCGAGCCAATTATTTTCATGAAGCCCATTTCCGCCGTGGCCGGCCCGTTCGACGATGTCGAATTGCCACGAGGAAGCGTGAAAAGCGATTGGGAAGTAGAGTTGGGCATCGTCATTGGTGAGCCAGGCCGCTACATTGAGGAGGCCAATGCAATGGCGCACATCGCGGGCTACTGCGTCGTCAATGACCTTTCCGAGCGCCAGCTGCAGCTTGAGGGCACCGGGCAATGGGTGAAGGGTAAAGCGCATGATTGCTTTGGTCCGATCGGTCCATGGCTTGTCACGGCGGATGAAATCGCCGACCCTCAAGCCCTGCCTATGTGGCTTGAGGTCAACGGAACACGATACCAAAACGGGAATTCGCGCACGATGGTGCACAAGGTCCCGTTCCTCGTCAGCTATGTCAGCCAGTTCATGAGCCTACAGAGCGGCGATGTCATAGCCACGGGCACGCCCGCCGGGGTCGGCATGGGGCAGAAACCACCGGTCTTCCTGAAACCGGGAGACGTGATGCGGCTTGGCATCGATGGTCTGGGTGAACAGCTGCAACGCGTGAGCGGATATGCTGCCTGAACGCGTCATTTCACATGCCGATTTTCGAAGGCATGCGAAGCGGCGCCTGCCCCATGTCTTGTTCGATTATGTGGACGGCGGAGCCTATGACGAGTTGACGATGGAGCGCAACCGGGCCGGCCTCACCCATATGCTGCTGCGACAGCGTGTTCTTTGCGACATGTCGTCGGTGCGGATGGAAACGCGACTTGCCGGGGTGGATGCGACCATGCCGGTCGTGCTGGCGCCCGTTGGCTTTGCGGGTATGCTTGCCCGGCGCGGCGAAGTGCAGGCAGCGCGCGCAGCCCAGGCGGCGGGGGTGCCATTCACGCTTTCGACGGTCGGCATCTGCGCGGCGGAGGAGGTCACGAACGCCGTGGAGCCCCCATGGATGCAACTTTACATGATCCGCGACCGCGCTTTCATGCGCGATCTGCTCCAACGCACCTGGGCGCTGGGATCGAGGCAACTTGTCTTCACCGTTGATCTTCCGGCTCCGGGCGCGCGGTATCGGGACGTGCGCTCGGGCATGTCCGCGCAACAGAACTGGCGAGGCTCGCTACGCCGGGCAATCGACGGACTCGCGCATTCGGGCTGGTTGCTCGATGTATATATGAGCGGCCGACCTCACAGCTTCGGCAATTTGGCCGGCGCCGGGATCGACATGTCTTCATTCGCGACAGCATGGGGCTGGATGCGCGCTAACTTCGATGCCTCGGTCAGTTGGCCCGATGTTGCTTTCGTACGTCAGAACTGGCCGGGCGCCATTCTTCTCAAGGGCATTCTCGATGTCGAGGACGCGCGCATGGCCGTCGATGCCGGGGTCGACGGGATCGTGGTGTCCAATCATGGCGGCAGACAACTCGACGGCGTGCGATCCTCGATTGAGGCCTTACCGCCGATCGCCGACGCGGTTGACGGTCGGCTGGACGTACTCATGGACGGCGGGATCGTTTCCGGTCTCGACATCCTCAAGGCGCTCGCGAACGGCGCGCGCGGCTGTATGCTTGGCCGTGCATGGGCGTTTGCGCTGGCCGCCGGGGGCGAGGAAGGCGTTTCGCGAATGCTTAGCCGAATTCGCGATGAACTGCGCCTAGCCATGATCATGACCGGCTGCAAAGACGTGCGCACGGCAGGACGGCACCTGATAGACTGCAAAGCCCTGGGACATGCTCACTTATGAACAATAGGGTTACCCAGATGCGCCGCTTTGCAGCATCTCCTTGACGCCCCGGAGATAGGTGCTTGGCGGATATTCGCCCTGATCGGGCGCGAGGAGTGAATGACAACGATTTGCGGCGGGCTTGGAAAGTCTTCCCCTATCATCCCGCCATCGAACACGAGTTCGGACCCCGTGATGAAACTGGGTGCCGCCGAGCTAAGGAAGACGATGCCGCTCGCGATTTCCGCGGCCTTAGAGCATAAATCGACCTGATTGGTGCGGATTCCGATGATGCCGCCCGCCTATTCCGAGATGATCGCGCCCACCTGCAGGGTCGTTTGGTCGACTGTGTGTGGTTGGCATTTTTGACGGTGGAACGTCAACTGGCGGCGGTCGGCTTTGTCCTGCGCAGGGAGTCTCCAGTGAGCTCGATGCGGTGGGCGTTGTGAAGGAGCCGATCCAGGATCGCGTCGGCGTAGGTTGGGTCACCGATGGCGCGGTGCCAGGATGCGATGTCGAGCTGGCTGGTGACGATCGTGGATTTACGTCCGTAGCGATCCTCGAGGATTTCGAGGAGATCATGGCGGGCCTGAGCGTCGAGCGGCTGAAGCCCCCAGTCGTCCAGGATCAGGAGCTCGACCTGGCCGAGGCTCTTGAGCTTGCGCGCGATGCGACCATCGCCGCGCGATAGCGCCAGGTCGTCAAGCAATCGCGGGAACCGGGTGTACAGGACCGAACGATTGTCGCGGCAGGCCTTGTGGCCGATCGCACAGGCGAGCCAGCTCTTGCCGATCCCGGTCGGGCCGCACAGCGCCAGATTGTCGCGCGCGTCGATCCAGTCCCCCTTCAGCAGCATTTCGACAAGCCGGCGATCAAGCCCGCGCGCGCTACGATAATCGACGTCCTCGGGCGCGGCATTGTGCCGGAGTCTGGCGTGGCGCAGCCGCGCGCCAACGCGAGTGGGTTGCTCGCAGCGGGGTAGTGTCCCCGGACGTGGTGTAGGAAGGGCCCCCCGGATGAGGTGGCCATCGCCGGTCTTCGGCTAGGGTTCGGATGCGAACTTGAACCTGGAGAAGACGACGATGACCGATGCCAAGATGGCGCTGCTCGAGCTGGTCGAGCAAGAGGCGGATGCTGACCTGGTACGCGAGATGCTGGCGTTTGCCGCCGATCGCATGATGGATCTGGAGATCGAGGCGAAGACGGGTGTCCCGGCGGGCACCCGCTCGCCCGACCGCCTGAACCACCGGAACGGCTACCGTGACCGTAACTGGGACACGCGTGCCGGCCGGATCGAACTGGCGGTCCCGAAGCTGAGGAAGGGCAGCTACTTCCCGAGCTTTCTGGAGCCGCGCCGGACAGCGGAGAAGGCGTTGGTGGCAGTGATTCAGGAAGCCTATATCCAGATTCCATGAGGAGTGGATAGCGACCCGGTCTCTGGCAGAGTGAGGTTGCTCAATATCACACTCTGGAGGCAATCATGTTTGCAATAGCCGACGGCTCCGAG
>NZ_SGIS01000092.1 GCF_004208535.1 Sphingomonas populi | reverse complement strand
GTGCACCTGAAACACGTTCTTCGCGAGATCCAAACCAATCGTCGTTACGTTCCCCATCGTGGCTCTCCTTCCGACTCATCCGCAGATCATCCTGCGGAAGGGGTGGAGAGCCGTCCACGTCATCACTTGCCGACGTAGCGAGCGCCGACATAGGTTCCGGCAATGACACGCAACAACGCTCTCGTTTTCGCAACTATCCTCGCGATTGGTGTCGTAACTATGCTGTTCAGGGGCGAAGCAGCCGCAGGGGAAGGCCTTGGCAGAAAGACGGAGCCGCTCGGCTATTGGTTCATCGTCGTTGCCGCAAGCGTTGGTGTTGTCGCCATGCTCGTTGCAGCGTGGTTGCTGTAGGTCCGCTTGCCACCAATTTTCCCCGTCACCGCTGGCGATCGGCGTCCGGTCAAAGCGACCCGTCGGCAGACGTCCCATTTGCGGACGTATGGCCTCGCCCCGCTTAGGTGTCGTCGGTTCCTCAAAAGCGTCCGGCTCGTATGGCTTCTTCACCGGTAGCCGGCGCCCTGGGTCGCATGGGCGCCGGCTCAGTGGCTCAGTGGCTCAGTGGCTCAGTGGGTCAGTGGGTCAGTGGGTCAGTGGGTCAGAAACGTTTCCAACGCCTGCTGGAACAGTGCTGGCTGGTCAAGCATCACGAAATGCGCGGAGTCGCCCACGGCCACGTAGGTGACGTGCGGAGCGGTGCCATAAGCCGACTTGTACAGCGCTCCAACCATCGCCTCGGGCCGGTTGGTCACATCCCACGGATAGACCAGGGTAATCGGCGTGGTGATGCTCGGCATAACGGGGCGCAGGTCGGTGGTGAGGTCCTCATACATCGCGGCGCCACTGACGCGCGGGTCGGCCGCTGCCATCCACGCCTTCACTTTGGTCCGCGAGCCGGGCTTTAGCGCGAGCCCGTTGGCGACCGCCTCGGTGCCGGAGGTATCGGCGGGCTTGCCATATTGGGCGATCATCTGGTCGCGCATTGCGCGCCCGCGCGGTTCGATCATCGCGACCGTCGCGGTCGGGCCGAACAGCATGCCGTAGAAGGGCAGCGAATCGACAACCATCAACCGGCTGAGCTGATCGGGATGGGCCTTTGCAAACATCAGCCCGACGAGCCCGCCGAGCGAATGGCCCACGATCGCCGGCTGGCCGAGCTTGTTGGTGGCGATGTAGCCCGACAGGTCGCTGACCACGCCGTCGAGGATGCCGGGCTTGAGGTTGCCCCCCGGCGCATCACCGCCGAAGCCGTTGATCTGGACGAGATAGACGCGGTGCGACTTAGCGAGCGCGGGCACCACCTCGTCCCACGTCGCGCGCGGCGACGACAGGCCGGGGATGAGGATGACGGGCGAGCCCTTGCCGGTGACGGCCACCGAAATGTGGTCGAGCCGGGTCTCGGCCGACACCGCGGCCGCAGCAGGCGCACAGTGCGCGGCTTGGGTGTGCAGAACCAACAGGGGCGTGATCGCGGCGGCGAGCAAGCGCAAGGGCAGGTGGCTGATCATCATAGTGTCTCCTTGGTTGGACTGACGAAAATGGCTTCGATGGGTCGCTCGAACAGTTCGGCAATGCGGAAGGCGAGCGGGAGCGAGGGGTCGTAGCGGCCGGTCTCGATCGCGTTGACGCTCTGGCGGGAGACCTCCAGCCGGTCGGCCAGGTCACCCTGGCTCCAGCTGCGCTCGGCGCGCAGCACCTTGAGGCAGTTGTTCATGCGCGGCGCTCCCACCAGCGGTTCACGCAAGAACCGAGCCCGAGACCACCGAACCAGAGCACCGCGACGTAATAGCCATCTGCATGGCCGATGAGGTCGAAGCTCTCCAGAAAGCCCCAGACGGTGGCGACCGTCAGGGCAAAGCCGGTTGCCACCAGCGTCTGCCGGATGAGCAGCATCCGCTGATATTCATCGGTCTCCTCGGCAATGAAGCGGCCGATCGCGGCGAATATGCCGATGATGGGCAAAGCCGGCAGCAACGCGGCGGGATAGGCGATAGGGCCACCCAACAGGTTGCGCTTGAAGAGGATCGAGATGCCGAGCAGCAGAACGACATAGGCGCCGCTCAGCCACAGGACGGAGCGATTGTAGCGGCGGGCAGCGACACTTCTCACGTAAAGGTTCCTTTCGAATAAGTGAAGGAAGCTTTACATGGAAAGCATGCTTTACGTCAAGCGTGCTTTCCATGTGACGCGCCGGAAGCCGACTGGCAGGTAGCGAGACGGAAAGCAGCCCGGCGGGAGCCGCCCAATTGTCGCCGTTCCTGTTTTTCGGTAAACTGGTTAAATGCGGACGATCATCACCGACAGGTATGCAGCGAAAGTTTGGTTGCCGTGCATCATCGGTAGCTTTGGTCTCGCGTTTTGGTTTTTCGATCCGTCAGCCTCGAAGCGAGGCGTCATTTTTGCGTTGCTATGGTTCGTGATCGCGGGTGCAGCTTGCTGGGAACGCCAACGCAAACCCCGCCATCTACGGTAACATGACGACTGCTGCCGCCCCAGTTGTGGATGTTCATGACCAATGCTAGCCATTCGAATGGCTTGGGAGTCTCGTGATGGCTGATATCTTTGCGGATTGTGGCGTTCCGGTTATCTTCCTGCTCTTAGCTGTTGGTAGGCTTAACCTGATTTCTGATCTTACAGTTCGTATATCGGCTGGGTGCTTAGCAGCCCTCTACCTGTTCAGCCTTTTCCGGCCGATTCACCTCTACGTGCCTTCCGGATCGGCACCTTATATTATTGTTTTTTTCGCTATCATCACAATTTTTGGCGGAGCGGCCCTCGTTTTCGGGGTAGGCCAAACTCGTGATGAGAGACGACGGACTTAGCATCGTCCGCTGTCCACCACTTTTCACCCTTCTCGACCCCGTCGCGATCGAATGCCGGCTCCCGCCCATTTCCAGACATTCCGCTTGCCGTTACCGTGGGCAAATGAGCTTCTTTGTCTATCACCGCTCCGGAGCGTGCGAGAACGATCCGCCGCTTTCGATTTTCGCCCGGCTCCTCGACGAGCTTGAGGAGCGTCTAAATGATGAAGAGCACACTTCGGTATCAGTGATACACGAGAGCGAATGGGGCCTCAGTTGCTATCGCGACGGCTATGTGACCTATGAGCATGTCGAGGGGAATGGCGAGCCGCGAAACATGCGTGGCCAGTCACGGAACAAGCTCGTTGCCCTGATGGAGAGCCTCGCAAGCGGTGATCTTGCTGCACTGGAAAATGAACCTTGGCAGGCGGGCTACTAACGTCCTCTTTCCACCAGTTTTCCCGGTTGCCGCTGGCGATCGGCGTCGGATCAAATCGGCCTGCCGGCAGCCGCCTATTTTCTACTCCCCCTTCAACGAAATCACGGCGTACCTACCCGATGCAACGCATGTAGTTGCACCAACACCGATCCTTTTAATGAGTTTGATTTCAGCGCGAACTTTCCTACGACAATGACTGTACATTCCGGTGTCACTTATCATTTCATAGGTATCCTTAGGACAAACTTTGTCCAAGTCACCTATTGCCGCTTCATCAAATTCGAGCTTGTATACGTCTTTCGAGTACGCATCTCGTATTATCCATCCTTGAAAGCCATACTGGCTGAGCACACCAATATTAGACTGTGATACGCTCATGTTGCAGTGATCGTGGACAATGTATGCGTATCGGTCATTATCGTAACCTGCTTTATGGGCATCAGAGCAGCATGCCGTTCGAAGGCACAACAACAGCATCCCAGTATTTTGAAAATTCAGATGCATACGCTTTTCTGATCACCCTGATGTCTTTTATCACGGTATTTTTTGCGAAATACCGATATACAGCATCCCGAATTCAACAAGAACGCCGCAATATTGTTCGAATTTGTCACCCGTGTGTCGCCCGAACGGAACGGCGGCTTCCACCACTTTTCGCCCTTCTCGACCCCTTCGCGATCTGATGACGGCGCCCGCCCCAAAAGCCGCCATTTAACGGCGCCAATGTTGCGGCCGAGATCGGACCTGGACACCATCCGGCTCCGCACCAGCACTTCGCTCAAGCTCTTCCAGCTTAGTTAAGGCTGGGCCGTAATAGGGATCAAAATCACGGCATTTTTCGTCGTTAACCTGAATATATTCTACGCGTTCAATCGCTTCTATTATCTCTTTGCTCTTACCTCGCTTAATCAGTCGTTTGAGCAAACGATCCTGTCTGTCTGACAGCATCAGATCCAAATTCTCTGCCGACCTACCCCCCTCAGCGAAGTAAGTGTCGCGCAGCTCCAGCGGCCGAGATTTATCGAGGATGAGGCATTGACGATATTCGTCAGAGAGTTGGAAAAGCTCACCCAGCAGACGCGCTGTGTTCGGCGCTTCGCTCGCCGTCAACAATGGCTGACTTGCCAGCACCATAATCATCAATGCAATCATGCCGTCCCGTGTACTGCGATCCGCTAGCCCGCTCAAGCGCCCCGCCCGAAGCCTCTCACGACATTATCGTTCCGCTTAGTGTGTCATTTCGCCCTCAACCCGAACCGATCCCTAGTACGTGGACGTTGCTGGGCAAGGCTGAAGCGTATGGCAGTTCACCACCAATTTTCCGCCTTCCGACCGCGAAAATGCGGTCGCTCTGCCTGAAGTCGACCGGCAACTATCGGGCGGGGAAACGGCTCGGCAGCAGTCGCCCAGAAGCGGACTTCAAAATCCGTCTCACGGGCAGTAGGCGGCTACATTGCCATCCTCAAAAAGAGCTGTTGTTCTGCCGATCGGGCATCGCTCGCCAGCGTCTTCATGGTCTTCAGGGGTTCAATCAAGTCCAGCCCGGAGACACGGTGATACGAAAGTTCCTCCGATCGCGCCCACCGATCCGCTGCTTCAGAAAAGCTGTCCTCGGTTAGTTCATCTAAACGAATGACAAGCTCATCAGGTATCGCAAAGACCCAAGGCCCCTCGGGCGATCCCATCGCGACTAAAAACTCTTCTCCAGCTAGGCGCGAAGCATCCGCGTTTTGATCTACAGCTTTCCACAACGCGGCAAGAACTGAGTTATCAACATTGTTCGTGCGGTGGTTGGGCGTGCGAGCCATGTCCGTGGAGAGAGCGACACCATCGTCAGCAGGGCCTAAAAAGAAGTCCGTCAGCAAAGCTCGCTCCTCGGTTTACGTCACTCAGGCTGATATCGAAGCCCAAAAGCCGACCGTCTGCAACCCACCAGATCGCGGCGTTCGCGACCGCCGAGGCGGATAGACGGCTCGCGCCCCAATGCACGAACATGACGTAATCGCGGGAGCGGTGGCCACGAAATGCGGTGGCGATGTTCGAAGGCCTAGTCGGGTGGCTGCCCCCCGATAAGATGAAGTTACGGGCTCACGATCGGCACCGGGCCCAGGCAT
>NZ_SGIS01000091.1 GCF_004208535.1 Sphingomonas populi | reverse complement strand
AATCGCCATCGTGAAGTTCCTCTCGTTGAAGGAACTCCATCGTCTGCCGCCGCCCCCGCAGGGCCAAACCTCAGCGCAGGCGCGCTACCTCACCGCCAACACCACTGCCGCGCAGCGGCTTCGTGCAGTGGGGCGGGAGCCGCCAATCGATCGCGAAGGGGGCGAGAACGGCGAAAACTGGCGGAGAGCTGCCGATCCGCTTCCTAGCGGCGGGCATCAATTGATGCGATTAGGTTGCTATGGGCATCCTGCATAAATCCGCCGCTACGATTGGTTTCTACGGTGATGATCTCGACCCCACAGAGATTACGGGGGCGTTGGGCGCCGAACCTACCGTCGGCGTAAGAAAGGGCGGTGTGTGGAAAACGAAGTCAGGAGCGGTGAAAACGGCGGTGACTGGATCGTGGAGGATCGAAGCCGAGTACTGTGAGTCGGGTGATCTCGATGGCCAGATCAATGGCTTGCTTGACGGTTTGTCGGACGATCTGGTTGCATGGCGATCCTTTTCACAGCGACACCGTGGCCGGGCATTCTGTGGGCTGTTTCTCGACAGCGGAAACGAAGGTCTGATGTTGCGGTCTGAGACGCTGTTGCGCGTCGGCGAGCGCGGGTTGCTGATTGACCTCGACATCTACGGTTTGGATCAGCCTGACTAAACGTCCGCAAATGGGGCGCGAGCCGTCATTCGATCGCGAAGGGGTTTAGAAGGGCGAAAAGTGGTGGTGATGCGACTGCCCGCTTTGCGTACGAAGGCACTGGTTATAGATGATGTTGCCAACGACCGAGCGTGTGAGGAGGAGTAGGATGTTAACGCTGCTGATTGCCTTGGCTGCCGTTGCCAGCGCGCCAGGCCAGACAAACTTGGACGAAGTTTGTCAGGTTGGCCGCGTCGCCCTTCAAGACCTTCCTGCTTTTAACGTCAATCGCAGCTACGCTAGCTATTACGCTAGCGCCGATGCCAATCGAAAGGACCTGTTGGACGTTTGCCCCGCCCTCCGGCGATTTGTTCCAGAAGGGTATCCAGTCGCCGATAAAGAGGCCCGCACACGAGCCAGCACCCATGTTCCCGTTCCAGGGCAGAGCAGTCCGCCAGCCGCTGAGATATTCTCGATCGACCCGCCACGCCTCTCTCCGGATAAGAAAACGGCTTTGGTCACAATGCGGTACGAATGCTCAGGGCTATGTGGGGGATATACCGAATTTCGCTACGTCCGCACCTCGGCGGGTTGGCGCCAAGAAAAGCCTACCGTCGTTGTAGTGTCCTAAGGATCGGCGCGGATTAGCCGGAACGGCGACAATTGGGCGGGAGCCGTCACCGATCGCGAAGGGGTTGAGAACGGTGAAAAGTTGTGGGAAGCGGCCGTTGGATGGGCGGCAATTAGGGCGTTGGCAGACACACGGTGAGGTGTATATAGAATATATATTCTAATAGATGCTGGAGAGGTTATGGCTAACAGACGCGATGTGTTGAAGGCGTCCACTGTACCTCTTCTGTTCGTCGGGGCACGTGCCGTCGCTCAGATCCCGGTTCGCGATGCGGCCTCCCAAGAGGAGTCATGCGGCCAGCCGCTGCTCGAATGGCCGCGCGGCATCGAGGGACAGCGCAAGGCCGACATGGGCGATGGCCGCTTCCTCAATCCGATATTGGCAGGCGACTATCCCGATCCTTCTGTGCTGAAGGATGGCGACGACTATTACATGACACACTCGTCGTTCGATGCGGCGCCGGGGCTGTTGATCTGGCACTCACGCGACCTGGTGAACTGGGGGCCTTTGGAACCCGCGCTCGACAAGCCATTGGGGACCGGCTTCGCCGTCGATATCGCCAAACACGATGGCCGCTATTTCATCTACATTCCCTTCATGCGCGCGCCGTGGTCAAAGGGTCTTGCCGACTTCGCCAACATCTTCGTCATCCACGCGCCCTCGATGCGCGGACCTTGGAGCAAACCGGTCGACCTCAAGATCGGTGGCCTGATCGATCCGGGCCATGTCCTCGGGGAGGACGGCCATCGCTACCTGTTCTTCAATGGCGGCAAGCGGGTGCGCCTCACGGCCGACGGCCTCGCAACGGCAGGGCCGATCGAGGACGCTTATACCGCCTGGAAATATCCGGACGACTGGATCGCTGAAGCGTACTCTCCCGAGGGGCCGAAGCTGTTCCGGCGGGGAGACTATTTCTACCTCGTGAACGCGGTTGGCGGCACTGCTGGCCCGCCCACCGGCCACATGATCGTCGCTGCACGATCGAAGACGATCCACGGCCCTTGGGAGAGTTGTCCTCACAACCCGATCCAGCGGACGCGATCGGCTAGCGAACGCTGGTGGTCACGCGGCCATGCGACTTGCGTCGAAGGTCCCGGTGGAAATTGGTTCATGGTCTATCACGGGTTCGAGAACGGCTATCAGACACTTGGGCGCCAAACGCTGCTCGAGCCGATCGAGTGGACTGCGGATGGTTGGTTCCGTGCGGTTGGTGGCGACTTGTCGAAACCTTTGCGCAAACCAGGCGGACAAGCAGTTCCAAACGGCCTTCCACATTCCTCGATTTTCAACAAAGCAGATATGGGTCGGCTCTGGAGCTTGTATGCGAGCGCACCCGACGACGCTGAAAGTGTCCGCTTCGAACCCGGCGCGTTGATCCTTGCGGGCAAGGGTAGGAGTGCCGCAGATGGAACCGTGCTGACGCAGCAGGTCGGCGACCGTTCATTCGAAATAACCGTCGAACTTGCACTGCGCGGTGAAAGCGAGGGCGGGCTGCTGCTCTTCTTCAACAACCGCCTATTCCTTGGCATGGGCATCGATGGCAAGCGTATGACCAGTTATCGCGGCGGCAAGGCCTCGTACTGGCCTGAACCGGCCCCGCCTTCGCGCCACATACATATGCGAATCGTCAATGATCGCCAGATCGTCACCTTTTATTACAGCCTGGACGACAAAGAATGGACGCGCCACGGTGTGCGCAGCCAAGTGACCGGTTACAACGCGAACACGATCGATGATCTCCTCAGCCTGCGGCCAGCACTTTTCGCGTCAGGCGCGGGCGAGGTGTCTTTTAGGCGGTTCGTGTATCGTGCGTTGTAGGCGAAATTTTACGTCCAAAGTTGGGCGTTAGCTGCCAACCGGACGGTTAGAATTTTGCGGGCAGGTTATTGATTGCCGGTCAGTTTCTGGAGAAAACCGTTCTACACTGACCGTGGATCAATCGGGATCATTTGCCACCTTTGCCTTCACCTTCGACAACGAGCGCTTGCCGTACTCGGCCAGAAAAGGCTGGGAACCCTTCTTGTCCTTCTTACGGATCGCGACCGTGGCTTTCTCTAGAAGTTGCTCGTCACTCAGTTCCGGGTAGCTCATTTCGACCTCCGCACGACGATGGGGGTAATTTGAACCGCTGATCGCTACTGTCTAGGGGCGGCTTAGAAGAGCTACGCCTCCTGTATTTATCGACCGTGGGCGGCTTCTGCCGATTGGCCTTCAGGCACGTAGTGTCGATCAATGGCAGGAACGGGGGAAATTGGTGGTGAGGCGACAGTCACTTTAGGCGATCTGGGCTGGTTAGTGACCGCCTCTTGAACAATGAACTAGGTCAAAAAACTGCCTGACCGGGAAGATATCATCTCGCGATCCGCCGGCATCAGGATTGAGCATGTGCACTGGCGCAGGCTCACCGCGCCGAGGGATGCCTTCCATGATATTGTAGGCTGCATCTGTAGTGATAAATAGGCGATCGCCATGAGGACGCGGGCCGTCGTCCGGATTAGGAGGACGCCAGTCAGGCTTCAACACATCTGTGGTAGATGCGATGTTCGTGCGTCCGTCCGTTCCGCCCTGCCAAGGCACCCACCAAGTAGTCTTGCCCGATTTTTTCGAGTGGATCGCCAACGCCAGTTCGCTCGGCCAGGCGTCTCCACTATCGACGGCTCGGAAGTATGCCGTGACGTCGGGCCATCCACGAAGAACGTAATGCGCCCTTTCGGCTGGGCATCCCGCTGTAGATATTGCTGCAAGTGCCAGTAAGCCGATCATGGCATCCTCTCCAGATTTTCATCAGGCTTAATGGACAGGCGAATGTCCGCAATAGGCGATGACGAGAAACTCAGTCTTCGTCCGTTTGTGGGCGCGAGCCGTCAAGCCGCTTTTCCTCCCGAAGCCCGCGCAGGACAGTTTTCAGGGATAGCGATCGTAGATAGCTGCCGGTCAAATCGTTCGTTCCATAAGGTTCATAGCTTTCCCCATCATCGACGTGAGACCGACCGAGGCGAACCCGTTGCGTTCGTAAAATGCGATCAGCCGGGTATTGGACCTAAAGCAATCCAGCCGCACGTTGGCCCGTCCGCGCTCACGGCCCATCCTGACTACCTCGCCAATGACCGCGCTACCGATGCCAAGACCTGCACGGCTGCGTTGGACCGCAAAGGTGTGGAGATAGATGCTGTCGCCGATTTCGCGATCGTCCCAGAACGGATGGTCTTCCCAGAGAATGCGGAATGCGGAGACCGGCGCAGCTCCCGCATACGCCAGGTACAGTTCACCCCGTTCGATGCGCGGGAGCATCCAAACGTCGTCGAAAGGATGGGTCCATCCCTCTGATCCAAGTGCTTTCTGCCAAGCGTTCGCGTCCTCCACTATCGAAGAAAAATCATGCCTCGTCTCGATGGTCGCTGGTCTGACTGCGATCTGCATACCGATGCATGTGGATTGTTAGCTCGGAAGATCAATCTGATTTCGTGCAAGCGATGCCTGCCAAGGCTAAGACCGCTTTCAGCGACGACGATCGGGCTCTCGAACGACGTTTGTTGGGCGCGAGCCGCCAGTCCGGAATCACGATTTCAGGAGCTACCGTCGATGGAGCGATTAGGCTGACAACGTCGCGCCAGCGGACGTCGAATGATGCGGCTAGCCCAGCCAGACCAAAGGAAAAGTGATCGCCGCGTCCTAATACTCCCGCCGAAGGGCTTCTTGCCTACACCGAGATGTCGGCGATTCAGTCGTCTACCTCCGCCAAACCGGCCATTCCGCTGTCGGCCCATAAGCCGCCACTACGTCAAGTGCCCAGAAAGTGTGCCCACTCGTTCATAAGGATCCGTCGCCGATCGAAGAAATCAGTGCGCCGATACGCCGCTTCAACCGCATTCGCGATCTGATGCGCAAGCGCCTTGTCGGTCACCTCCTTCGGAACGTCGGTGCATTCGGCTACCCAGTCGGTGAAGGTACTGCGGAAGCCGTGCACCGTCGCGTCTTCGATCTTCATGTCGCGCAGAACCTTGAGCATCGTCATGTCGCTGATCGGCTTGTCGCGACGCGAACTGAACAACAGGCTTTGCGGCTTCACAGCTCCGTGCAGTTCAAGGCGGCGCTGGCGCGAGGCTCTCAGAAGCTTAACAGCCGCAGGTGCTAGCGGCACGACGTGCGCTTCCTTCATCTTCATGCGCGATGCGGGGATCGACCATATCGCCTTGTCGAGGTCGAAC
>NZ_SGIS01000090.1 GCF_004208535.1 Sphingomonas populi | reverse complement strand
GGGACTCGATCACAACGAGACCCGATCCTGGCACGGCTGGTATCGTCATGTATCTCTGGTCATGCTCGCCTTTGCCATGGTCACAACCATTCGGCACAAAGCCAATATCGGCGCCGAAAAAAAGCTGCCCAAATTGCCCAAGGCTCTTGCGAAAAGCCGTTA
The DNA here is from genome assembly GCF_004208535.1 of Sphingomonas populi. Classification (GTDB taxonomy): domain Bacteria; phylum Pseudomonadota; class Alphaproteobacteria; order Sphingomonadales; family Sphingomonadaceae; genus Sphingomonas; species Sphingomonas populi. The sequence continues at coordinate 5,395 of NZ_SGIS01000090.1, read as the reverse complement.
ATCCGCTGGTCGGTACAAGAGATCAGGCACATTGCCAGCCGGCTTGGCCAGCGAGATATCCGGCCGGCGCACTTCATCGCATGGTCTCTATGGCGACGCGCACATCAGGCTGCGGCGCAACAGGCTCACTTTAAGATCAAACGGCAACTGTAATGTTAGTGTCGCGCCCCAGAGATTATGACCGGTTGGGCTAGCGGAGGGGCGGCAGCCCCTCGGGAGCGAGCATGATCTGAATGCTTCGGGCGGCGCCTGGCTCGCGCTTAATGAGGCCAGCCTTTTCGAGGGCGACCACCATCCGATGGACGGAGGGTGCGGTCACTTCGAAACCGTGGATAGGCGTCGAAGCACCCCCCTTAACATCGCGATGCAACCGATTACGGAAGCTTGTTATTTCGAAGGTCGAGGCCTGCGTCGGCATCGTCGAGCGGTGGTTGCTGGGCGGGCTTCGCAACCGGGTCTGGTATGGGCTGGGCGAACTCAATGCCGCGATCGTTGACCTGCTCGCGCGCCTCGTCGCGGAGGCGGCGGGGCTTGGTCCTTCGGCGAAACTGTTGTGCGAGATGATCCTCCAGGATCGCCCGCATCCCGAGCAGGGATATCGGTCGTGCCTGGGGATCTTGCGGCTGGCACGAGCCTACGGCGCTGCCCGCCTGGATGCCGCTGCGATGCGCGCGCTCGAGATCGGCGTGCGCAATTACGGGTCGGTGAAATCCATCCTCGAGAAGAAGCTCGACGGCCAGCCGCTGCACGAGCCCCGCGCGCCGGACGAAGTGGGCATCGACCATCCCAACATCCGCGGTTCCAGCTACTACCACTGAGGAGACCTGTCGTGCTGACCCATCCTACCCTCGATCAACTCCATGCTCTCGGCGTGTACGGAATGGCCAAAGCGTTCGGCGAACTCGACAAGCATGGCGATACGCCCCAGCTCGCGCACGCTGAATGGCTCGGCCTGCTGCTCGACCGGGAGATCGTCCATCGCCATGACAAGCGGCTCGGCGCGCGGCTGCGCCACGCCAGGCTCCGGCACAATGCCGCACCCGAGGACATCGATTATCGTAGCGCGCGTGGGCTGGATCGCCGGCTTGTCGAAATGCTGCTGAAAGGCGACTGGATCGACGCGCACGACAATCTCGCGCTGTGCGGCCCGACCGGGATCGGCAAGAGCTGGCTCGCCTGCGCGATCGGCCACAAGGCCTGCCGCGACAATCGTTCGGTCCTCTACACCCGGTTCCCGCGACTGCTTGACGACCTGGCGCTATCGCGCGGCGATGGTCGCATCGCTCGCAAGCTCAAGAGCCTCGGCCAGGTCGAGCTCCTGATCCTGGACGACTGGGGGCTTCAGCCGCTCGACGCCCAGGCCCGCCATGATCTCCTCGAAATCCTCGAGGACCGCTACGGACGTAAATCCACGATCGTCACCAGCCAGCTCGACATCGCATCCTGGCACCGCGCCATCGGTGACCCAACCTACGCCGACGCGATCCTGGATCGGCTCCTTCACAACGCCCACCGCATCGAACTCACTGGAGACTCCTTGCGCAGGACAAAGCCGACCGCCGCCAGTTGACGTTCCACCGTCAAAAATGCCAACCACACACAGTCGACCAAACGACCCTTCAGGTGGGCGCGATCATCTCGGAATAGGCGGGCGGCATCATCGGAATCCGCACCCTAGCCACGCAGTCGGCTCATGCTGGTCGTGGTCCCGGTCTCATCGACGAACACGAGGCGGTTGAAGTCGAACCCGCCTTGCGCCGCGCGCCAGATGTCGCGAGCGATGGCGACATCCAGCCGGTCCTGCTCAGTGGCGAAGATGGTCCTTTTTTTTTGTGCCGCAGCCCCAGCCGCCGCACCATCCGCCAGACGCTCGCGTAACTGACCGAGATACCCCGCCCGGCCAGTTCGTCCCGAACCTCGCCCAGCGTCAACTCGGACGTTTGCGCCAGCCGGGCAGCGATCCAGTCCGCATGCTTCGTCAGCTTGGAGCGCCGATCGCCGCCCATCGACCGTGCCGCACGGCTCTGCATCTGCTGGTGGCGCCGATACCAGTTGCCCGCGGTGCTCGGTGCGACGGCGAACGCCGCACCAACATCACGGCAACTGCGCCCCGTGGCCATTGCCGCCACCACACGATCGCGCAGATCGTTCGAGTAAGGCTTGCCCATCCATGCCGACCTCCATCCCAGCCAGCATCTTCAATCAGAAAATCAGCCTCAACCTCAAGGGAATCCCCGCGATTCAACTTGGTCGCTTTCAACTCTAATTCACAATCCCATGCAGTGAAATGAACTTCGCGCAAATGCACGAGTCAGTGACCAGGAGGAAGGAGACGAACGCGAACGCTTCCGATGCGATCAAGCGGGATGATGCTGAGCCGTTCATCGCCATTGATGACCCGGCCCGCATTCCAACCACTCTCGTTAAACTGCCCTTCCTCGACATGATCCACCTCGACCAGGTCTGGGCCGCTCGAAAAATCCGCAGTGAAGCCCTTGCCTATCAGCAGGAAGCTGTTGTCACCCTCGGCGATGATCAGGCCAAACGCGCGCGAATCGCCGGGTATCGGTCGGCTGGACGGCCCTTCCGTTTCGCTGGGCAGCGGCGGAGGCGCAGGCGGGGCCTGCAAGCCGGCATCGAGCAGCATCTGCTTGAGAAGCGACTGCGTCTCTCGAACGGTGATGGTGTAGCCGCCGAGTTTTATCTCGGCGGGCTTGCCATCGTCGAGGAGGATGCCCGCGATCCGTCGCTCGGCTTGAGCGCGCGTAATGACGGCAGCCATCGGGTCGAGCAAAGCATAGGCCTGCGCCAACTGCCCGTCGATCCGCCCGTCCTCGATGCCGAACACCGAATAGCCAAGCGCGCCATGCTCTCCCAGCGCCCAGAACAGATCGCCGGTCTTGAACTGGGCCTCCGGCACGAACAGCGGATTGCCAGCATGATCGTAAGCGGCGAGCACCGGCTTCGCGTCCGGCACATAGATGTCGGGCGCCAGCAGATCGAGCGACGGCGCGGCGGCTTTCCAGATATCGAGGACGCGTCTGGCGGGGCCGCCGCTTGGGTAGCGGCCGGCCGTCGGCTGGCCTTCCTGCGGCCCTAGCCATCCGTTGACATACATCGGCAAGGCGAGCGCCTGCTTCCCCGCGGCCGCGAGCGCTTCCATGTACCGGCCGAAATGCCACGCCATGAAAATTTCATCGGCTTGCCAGTCGCTGCCGAAAACCTCCGCCCAAGTGCCGGCCGAACGGCGATTTTGCCGCGCCCAGACGGCGTCAAGCTCCGGCTTGAGCGTGCCACGATGGCTGGCCAGATACCGCATCAGCGCTGGCGGAACGGGCTGTTTCCATGCCGCTTCCGCCAAGGGCGAACGGTCCCGGCTGTCGCGCAACAGGCCGCTCTCGTTGTTCACTTGCACCATAATGACCCGGTGATCGGTATCGACCGCGGCGAGGTGCTTCATCAAGACTACGAAGGCGGCACGATCCGCATCCATCAGACGAGACGAGAACACTGACAGCACCGGCTTCGGCATCGCGCCTGCGTAGGTGAAGGCCTCCTTCATCTCTCCCTGCGCGACGGCGCGCGGGAAGCGAGCCACGTCTCTACGCACCCAGCTTGGTGCGTAGGTGGAACTGGCGTTCTTAAACGCGCCGAACCAGATCAAGACCAGGCGCATGTCGCGCCGCCGTGCCTGTGCGATCTGAGCGTCCACGGCCGCGTAATCGAACGTCCCTTCGACGGGCTCGAAATCTTCCCAGCTCACCGTCCCGACGACGGTGCGGACATGCATCTGCTGAAGTTTGTCCCAGATCGGCTCCATATACTCGGAACTGGAGGCGCTCGAATTGTGGAGTTCGCCACCGATCGCGAGAAACGGCTTCCCATCGACGAGCAATTGTCGATTGCGGATCTCTGGAAGACTGTCAGCCCAAGCGGCGGAAACCGACAGAGCGGCTGAGGCGCAGCAGAGGAGCAGACCCCAAGTTAAATGCTTCACTACCGCCCTTTCAGCACGCCATTAAGTCAAAGTGACTGCGAATTCACAACACAATTGTCAACAAAAATACGTGCCAGCGTTTGTCACATCCACTAATTTTACAAGAGACGCGCTAAATCTGCGGAACGGATTTCGTCTTGGGGTTCTCGCCCCTATCTTCATGTCGCAACTTCTTCAAGTTGAAATATAATCGAAGCTAAGACTGTTTTCACTGTTCTTTCGAGCAAGCATTTATTTTAAATAAGAAAAAAAAGGTATTTTATTGTCCAATTCAATGCGGCGAACACTATCCCGAGTACGATAAGAATTGCGCACCAGACCCGAGCGCCGACGCAATGAGAACGAACGAAGGGTATCAAAGCGAGAATCTTCGACATTAGCGCCTCTCCCTTATCATTTGCTAGAGTGTCCCTCCTTCAAGCTAGCTGGTCAAATACGCAGTTTGGATCATCTCACATCCACGTTTTTGATTGTACGGACGGATTCATACGCGGCGACCCTTCATGGCCCCAGAAAAACAAGCTTTTGCTACTACCAAGCTTCCGATCAACTCGGAAGCTCGGGTTGCCAAGTTCAATTCCCAGCGTCGTGCGCTCCCAATGCGACAATGCCCCCCCCCGCATGAAGCGGGATCCACAAGATGATGGTGCGTCACCTCCCCGTCGCCGCCCCCTGCAATCGACATGACCAGGAACGTCGCCCCGTACACGACGATTGACCCCAGCGATCCGGCGACCGCGCAAAAGCTGCCGAGCTGCGCGCGTTCCTTTGGCTGCGCCGTCATCAACGCGTTGTACGGGACATAATCAGCGAGTAGAGCAGCCCGAGCGAAAAGAACGTGCCCCATACAATAGCAGGGGAATCGCATATGGAATTTTGATTGAAATGGGATTCTGATGGAGGCTCCTTGGTATTTGGGAGACCTTTGGGGGGGAGACATTTGCGGCGTGTTTTTCGTCGGTTGAGGATCCGCGCGCGAGCAACGCGCGGCGGCATGATCTTCTGGAGCTGATATTCGTGGCGTTGGCAGCGGTGCTTTGCGGCGCGGAGGACTGCACAGACATGGCAGACTTTGCGCGGGCCAAGCTTGGGTTCCTGCAGCAGGTGGTCAAGCTTGAGAACGGCCCGCCGAGCCATGATACGTTCAGTCGGGTCTTTCGACGGCTCGCGCCTGAGCCATTTAAGGCCGCCTTCGCGAAGTTCACAGCCACCTTTTCTGGCGCGCTGAAGGGTGTGGTGGCGATCGATGGCAAGGCGCTGCGTGGCGCCTATGACGTACTTCCACAGGGCCACCAACAGCTTGCGGGCCAGCGCGATGATGGCGGGCTTCCTGGATCTCGGGCCGCGCTCCGTCACCCGCGTGATGAACCAGCGGCTGAGCGCGGAATCCGGTTGATG
>NZ_SGIS01000009.1 GCF_004208535.1 Sphingomonas populi | reverse complement strand
CTGGCACAACTTCGAACAACTCTCGAAAACCACGCACCTGCATCTCCCGGTCTTTCCAGAAGACGCTTCAGAATCCTTTTTCCTGCCCGGCGCTACTCCCTCCAGCTCAAATGCGATTCCCCTGCCCCGGAGGGGAGAGGGCTTTTACACCGATGGATCGGCGATCGCCGTAACCAGCCAATCATGAAACAGCTTCACCGGCCGCTGCAACATCGCGCGCGGGCGGCAGGCGAACCAATAGCTGTACGGGCTCTCGATCTCGATATCGAATAGCCGCACCAGCCGGGGATCACGCGCGTCCTCGAAATGGCTTTCGTGCATGAACGCGACGCCAAGCCCCTGCGCGGCCGCCTCCAGCATCAGCGGCCCCGAATCGAAATGGTCTATCGCCAGCGGCGGCGTGTTCTCGAGCCCGGCGGCGGCGCGGAATTCGGTGAACAGGTCGGGCATGTCCTTATGGACAAGCGCGGTCAGCCCGGCGAGCTGTTCGGGCTTGGTGATCGGCTTGGGGCCTTCGAGCATCGCCCGTGCGCCGATCACATAGATCGAATTGCGGTCGAGCCGCTTGCCGTACAGCGCCGGGTCCATCTCGCGTGCGAGCGCGATCACCGCATCGAGTCCCTCGCCGAGCCGGGCGAAACCGTGGCCGGCGGTGTCGATGTCGAGGTGCAGCTCGGGATGTTTCTCGCGCAGTTCGGCGAGCTTGGGGAACAGCCGCTGCGAGGCGAACAGCGGCATGATGCCAAGCCGCAACCGCAGCATTTCGGTGCCGCTGGTCATGATCTCGACCGCGTCGGAGAGGCTGTCGAGCGCGGGCGCGATCTGCTGGAGCAGCCGCTCACCGTCGGCGTTGAGCACCACCGCCTGATGCCGCCGTTCGAACAAAGGCTTGCCGATGAAGCGCTCCAGCGCCTGGACGCGGCGGCTGAGCGCGGGCGCGGACAAGGCGAGTTCCTGCGACGCGGCCTTGATCGAGCCGAGCCGCGCGACTTGAACAAACGCCTCGATCGCGGTCAGGGGTGGCAGTCTGCGCATCGAACTCCGGGTTCCTTGTGCAGCGCAACATAATTGCTTCGCAGCGAATCTACCACCCTCATCATGCAAAAAGCGAGTCACGATTGCAATTTATGCATGCCAACATAATCTCTTCGCACTTGCACAAGATCGTGCTGCACTGCACATAGGGGGTGCCTTTCAGGCATCCTCTCCTAAAACTTTCACGGCCAGTCCTTCGGGGCTGGCCTTTTTTTGTGTTCGATACGCCGCTCGGGCCGCCGCTCCGGCGGACCCCTCGCATTGTCCGTTCCGTCATCCTATCTCCTGCGCTTGGACGTGCGACGGGAGCGAAAGATGGCCGACGGCGAGGTAGCGGTAAAGAAAGTGCAGGTCGCCAACGCGCGCCCCGAGGATAGCGGGCGTGGGCTCGCGCATGTGCCGCGCGTGCTGATGGCCGCGCTCGGTCTGGCCGAAGGCGATGTGATCGCGATCGAAGGCAAGTCGATCACGCCGGCGCGCGCGGTCTCGCCCTATCCCGAGGACGAAGGGCTGGAGATTCTCCGCATCGACGGGCTTCAGCGCGCCAATGCCGGGGTCGGCTCGGGCGACTTCGTCGAAATCCGCAAGGTCGAATCGAAGCCTGCGACCCGCGTTGTCTTCGCACCTGCACAACAGAATCTGCGCCTGCAAGGCTCATCCAACGCGCTCAAGCGGACCTTCCTCGGGCGTCCGCTCACCCAAGGCGATGTCGTCGCCACCGCAGGGCAGCAACGCGTCGAGAACATGCCGCCGGGCGTCCAGCAATTCCTGCGCTCGCCCGCCTATGCGCTCCAGGAAATCCGCCTCGCCGTCATCAGCACGACCCCGAAAGGCGTCGTGCATGTGGACGAGAATACGGAAATTGAACTTCGTCCCGAATATGAGGAACCCAAGGAAGCGCGCCGCGCCGACGTCACCTATGACGATATCGGCGGCATGGGGCCGACGATCGACCAGCTCCGCGAAATGGTCGAACTGCCGCTGCGCTACCCCGAATTGTTCCAGCGTTTGGGCGTCGATCCGCCCAAGGGGGTGTTGCTGCATGGGCCGCCCGGCACCGGCAAGACCCGGCTCGCGCGTGCGGTCGCCAACGAGAGCGCGGCCGAGTTCTTCCTCATCAACGGCCCCGAGATCATGGGCTCGGCCTATGGTGAGTCGGAGAAGCGCCTGCGCGACGTGTTCGAGGAAGCGGCCAAGAACGCGCCCTCGATCGTCTTCATCGACGAGATCGATTCGATCGCGCCCAGGCGCGGTCAGGTCTCTGGCGAGGCCGAGAAGCGGCTGGTCGCGCAGCTCCTCACGCTGATGGACGGGCTGGAGGCGCGCGCCAATGTCGTGGTGATCGCCGCCACCAACCGCCCCGAGGCGATCGACGAGGCGCTCCGGCGGCCGGGACGGTTCGACCGCGAGATCATCGTCGGTGTGCCCGACGAGCGCGGCCGGCGTGAAATCCTCGGCATCCACACGCGCGGCATGCCGCTTGGCGACAAGGTCGATCTCGCCGAGCTGGCGCGCACCACCTACGGCTTCGTCGGCGCCGATCTCGCCGCGCTGGCGCGTGAGGCGGCGATCGAGGCGGTGCGGCGGATCATGCCGCGCCTCAACCTCGCCGAAGGCACGATTCCGCCCGACGTACTCGATACCCTGGCGGTCACCCGTGAGGATTTCCTCGGCGCGCTCAAGCGTGTCCAGCCGAGCGCGATGCGCGAGGTGATGGTCGAGGCGCCGCGCGTCCGCTGGGAGGATGTGGGCGGTCTCGACGATGCGCAGATGCGCTTGAAGGAAGGCGTCGAGCTACCGCTCAAGGACCCCGACGCGTTCCGCCGCATCGGCATCCGTCCGGCCAAGGGCTTCCTGCTCTACGGTCCGCCCGGCACCGGCAAGACCTTGCTGGCGAAAGCGGTCGCGCGCGAGGCGGAGGCGAACTTCATCGCCACCAAATCAAGCGACTTGCTCAGCAAATGGTATGGCGAGAGCGAGCAGCAGATCGCCAAGCTGTTCGCGCGCGCAAGGCAAGTCGCGCCGTGCGTGATCTTCATCGACGAACTCGATTCGCTGGTGCCCGCGCGCGGCGGCGGCATGGGTGAGCCACAAGTGACCGAGCGGGTGGTCAACACGATCCTTGCCGAGATGGACGGGCTGGAGGAATTGCAGGCGGTCGTCGTGATCGGTGCCACCAACCGGCCCAATCTGATCGATCCCGCGCTGCTGCGGCCGGGCCGGTTCGACGAGCTGATCTACGTCGGCGTACCCGATCGCGACGGGCGCGAACGCATCCTGCGCATCCAGAGCGCGAAGATGCCGCTCGCGGACGATGTCGATCTCGCTGATCTGGCCGGGCGGACCGACCGTTTCACCGGCGCCGACCTCGGCGATCTGGTGCGCCGCGCCGGGTTGATCGCGCTACGCCAGTCGCTGTCGATCGGTCAGGTGACTCAGGCGCATTTCGACGCCGCGCTCAAGGACTCGCGCGCCTCGGTGACGCCCGAACTGGAGCGGGAATATGAGCAGATCGGGACAAGGCTGAAACAGGATGCATCTTCGCTCCAGCCGATCGGCTTCGTCTCGCCGGGGCAACTCAGGCCCAAGTCGGAATAGCCCACCGTTTATGAAACCCGTTCGTGTCGAGCGAAGTCGAGACACCTGCCACAGCGTTTGTGGCACATCCCTCGACTTCGCTCGGGACGAACGGAGTTTCAGACAGCGCTTGCGGCGTCAGCCGGGCCACCGATAGCCGCGCGTAGCCTCGGCGACGATCACCTCATAAGACTCATACCACCGCCCCCGCCCAAGCTCGCGAATTTCAGAATGGCGCGGGTGCGAACGCCACGCCAGCGCGCTCGCCGCGTCGGCCCAGAAGCTGATGGTGATGCCGAACCCGTCCAGCCCACGCGTGCTCTCGACGCCGCGATAGCCGGGTTGCCGCGCGGCAAGTGCCGCTATCTCCTCGGCAGCCGCAGCATAGCCGGGGTCATCGACGGCGGTGCGCGCCGACAGGAAGATGACGAGCGTCTGTCCGGTGCGGTCCTGATCCATGCCGCCGGGCGATGCGCCGTCGGCAATGGGCTTGCAACCGATTTGCCGACGTGTTGGTTACGCGAATGTGACAACCAGAACAGGATATGCCGTTGACCCTCTCGACCATCGGTGATCGATCGCCAGCGCCGGCGCGCCGGCCATCGCAGCAGGCGCTGTTCCTGCGCGGATTCCTCAAGCATCCGGTGATGGTGGGGTCGGTCGTGCCCTCCTCGCAACGGTTGATCCGGCAGATGCTGTCGCGGGTGGATTGGGCCAAGACCAAGCTGTTTGTCGAATACGGCCCCGGCGTCGGCACCTTCTGCCAGCCGATCCTCGACCGGCTCGCGCCCGACGCGACGCTGATCGCGATCGACACCAACCCCGATTTCATCGACCATCTGCGCGACGAGATTCGCGATTCGCGCTTCATCGCGCATCTCGGCTCGGCGGCGGACGTACAGGCGATCATCGCCGAACATGGCTTCGAGTCGGCCGATTACGTGTTGTCGGGCTTGCCTTTCTCGACGCTGCCGTCCGGCGTCGGCGAAGCGATCGCGACCGCGACGCATGACGTATTGCGGCCCGGCGGCGCGTTCCTCGTCTACCAGTTCCGCGCGCGGGTGCGCGATTTCCTCGCCCCCGATTTCAAGCGGATCGATCACGGCTTCGAATGGTGGAACGTGCCCCCCGCGCACCTGTTCTGGGCATGGAAGGACTGAACGGCGGCGGGGGCCTCAAGCCGCGATCGGGAACCGCAGCAGCCGGTTCTCGACCGGCACCAGCGCTTCGGCACCAAGTCCCACCGCGCGGACGATTTCGGGATGCCCCGCGTCAAGCCCGCCGGTGAGCGATCCGAACGCCGGCAGGATCAGCTTGGTCGGCGTCGCCACGAAGCAGCGGCGCGAGATGCTCTGGCCACGCACGCGCAGCCGCAGCTTCGGGTGGTAATGGCCCGACAGTTCGGGGCGCGTCTCGCCCGCCACCGCCTCGTGCCGCAGCACCAGCCCATCGACCACCGCTTCCTCGACGACCTCGCCGCCGCAGCGATCGATCAGCCGGGCATCGTGATTGCCGGTGATCCACGTCCAGCGCCGCGTGGCCGCCAGCGTGCGCAGCATCGCCTGTGCGGCTTCGGGCAAGCGCTCGCAGCCAGCGCTGTCGTGGAAGCTGTCGCCAAGGCACCAGATTTCCGCAGCATCGGTCGCGGTCGCCAGCGCGGTGAGATCGGCCAGCGTCGCCAGCGAATCATAGGGCGGCAACATCTGCCCGCGCATCGCGAACCAGCTCGCTTTCTCGAAATGCAGATCCGCGACGATCAACGCCGCCCGCGCCGGCCAGAACAAGGCCCCCTGCGCGAGCGCGACCAGCTCGAAATCTGCGAACGAAAAGCGAACCATGCCCCGCTATGCGGCCAAAGCGGTCTGAGGATCAAGCGGTCGATCGGGCGCATGGCGCGCCGCAACAATTCCCTTTGCAGGCTCGTTCAGCGCGCGTACAGCCGCGCGTCTAACGTCAGGTCCAAAACCCGTCATGTCCTCCGTGCCTGAAGCGACAGGTCATCCCGCACATCCGCATCCAGCACTCGTAGCGACGACGGTCGGTGCGATCGGCGTGGTGTTCGGCGATATCGGCACCAGCCCGATCTACGCGTTCCGCACCGCGCTCGCGCTCACCACCGCCGACGGCGCCGAGGTGAACGAGGTGATCGGCGTGCTGAGCCTAGCTCTGTGGTCGCTGATCTTCGTGGTGACGATCAAATATGTCGTCTTCCTGATGCGTGCCGACAACCACGGCGAAGGCGGCGTGCTCGCGCTGACCGCGTTGGCGCGGCGTTCGCTCGGCAAACGCTCGCTGATCGCGCTGGTGCTCGGCGCGTCGGGTGCGGCGCTGTTCTACGGCGACGCGATCATCACGCCGGCCTTGTCGGTGCTGTCGGCGGTCGAGGGGCTGAAGACGCTGCCCGGCGCGGGCACGATGTTCAGCGACGATCTGATCCTGCTGCTGACGATCGCGATCCTGATTGGGCTGTTCGCGATCCAGTCGCGCGGCACTGCGCATGTGTCGAAGCTGTTCGGCCCGGTCTGCATCCTGTGGTTCCTGTGCATCGGCGGGCTCGGGCTGTGGCACATCACTGACGAAATCTCGATCCTGCGCGCGTTCCTGCCGCATTACGGCGCGATCTTCCTGTTCACGCACGGCGTCACCGGGCTGTTCGTGCTCGGCGCGGTGTTCCTGACCGTGACGGGCGCCGAGGCGCTGACCGCCGACATGGGCCATTTCGGGCGCCGGCCGATCCGCATCGGCTGGTTCGCACTGGTGCTGCCGTGCCTGTTCCTCAACTATCTCGGGCAGGGCGCGTTCGTGCTGAGCGCGCTCGAGGCCGCGCACAAGGCGGGCGGCGACATCGGCGACCGCGACTGGTTCTTCCTGATGGCGCCCGAGCCGGTGCGGCCGGTGCTGGTGATTCTGGCGATGCTGGCGACGATCATCGCCAGCCAGGCGGTCATCACCGGCGCGTTCTCGCTGACGCAACAGGCGATCCAGCTCGGCTTGCTACCGCGGCTGCGCATCCGCCAGACCTCGGCGTCGCAGGCCGGGCAGATCTATCTCCCCTCGGTCAATTGGATGCTGCTGGTCGGCGTGCTGATCCTGGTCGTCCAGTTCCGCACCTCGTCTTCGATGGCGGCGGCCTATGGCATCGCCGTCACCGGCACGATGGTCGTCACCACCTGCCTCGCCTATATCGTCGTGCGGCACACCTGGGGCTGGTCGCGGTTGCGCGCGATCCCGGTGATCGCACCGTTCCTCGTGCTCGACGTGATCTTCTTCGGCGCCAATATCCTGCGCGTGATCGAGGGTGGCTGGGTGCCGCTGCTGGTGGCGGCGGTCCTCGGCTTCATGATTTATACCTGGGTGCGCGGGCGCGGCATCGTGCGCGCGTTCGAGAAGCGGCAGAGCATCCCGCTCGCCGATCTCGCCGCCGCGCTCGCCAAGCGCCCGCCCGAACGCGTCGAGGGCACGGCGGTGTTCCTCACCGCCAATGCCGAGGGCGCTCCCGGCGCGCTGCTCCACAACCTCAAGCACAACAAAGTGCTGCACGAACGCAATCTGATCGTCAGCATCCGCACCGCCGACCGCCCGTTCGTCGATGCCGACGAACGCGTCCGCGCCAAGCCGATCGACGACAATTTCAGTTCGGTCGTGCTGACCTACGGCTTCATGGAATCGCCCGACGTGCCGCACGATCTCGGCCTCGCAAGCACCGACGCGCGCAAACTGCTCAACCCGGCGAAGACGAGCTATTTCATCGGCCGCAACACGATCAAGCCCGTCGCCGATGTCGGCATGCCGATCTGGCAGGACCGCATCTTCATGTTCCTGCAACGCAACGCCAGCGACCCGACCGACTTCTTCCATATCCCGCCGGGTAAGGTGCTGGAGCTGGGCGAACAGGTGACCGTCTAGTCGCGCGTCACGGAATCAGCCGCTCGGCGCGAAGCTGTTCGAACAGATCGGTAAAGGCGTCGTCGGTCGGCTGATAGCCGGTGAAGCCCAATCGCCGGCTCTTCGACATGTCGGTGACGACTTCGACCGGCCGGCCGAGATCGGCATCGGTATGCCACGGCGAGGCGAGCCGGGCGAGATCGGGTTCGGCGAGCCCCTCGCGCTCGGCGATGCGCCGCCACACCGCCGCATCGTCCGCCATCTGCGTTTCGAGTGGGAGGATCTCGCCGTCGAACGGCGCTGGTTCCAAACCGAACCACGCGGCGATGCGCTCCCACATCCAGCTCCAGCGGAAGACATCGCCATTGACGACATTGAACGCCTCATTGGCGGCGGCGGGGGTTTCGGTCGCCCACAACAGATGGTGCGCGAGCAGCTTGGCATCGGTCATGTCGGTCAGCCCGTGCCACTGCGCGGGTGACCCCGGAAAGCGGAATGGCCGCCCGATCTCGCGGCAGAGCGTGGCATAGACGGCGAGCGTCGTGCCCATGTTCATCGCATTGCCGACCGCCTTGCCGATCACGGTATGCGGACGATGCACGCTCCAGGTGAAGCCATCGCGCGCGGCGGCGGCGAACAGCTCGTCCTCCTGCGCGTAATAGAAATTCTCGACATCGAGCCGGCCCTGCTCCTCGCGGAACGGCGTCTGCGGCAGCGTGCCTTTGCCATAGGATTCGAATGGCCCGAGATAATGTTTGAGGCCCGTCACCAGCGCGACATGTCGCGCGCCGGCGTTGGCGGCACGCAGACCGTCGAGCAGGTTGCGCACCATCGCCGAATTGACGCGGATGTTCTCGGCCTCGCTGTCCTGCCGCAACCATGTCGTGATGAACACCGCGTCGATGCTCAGTCCGGCGATTGCCGAGGCGGTCGCTTGCGCGTCCTGAAGGTCGGCGGCGACCGGCGTGACACGGGCCTGCTGAAGCGGGCGTCGGGCCAGTCCGTGTACGGTCCATCCCTGTGCATCGAGTAACGCCGCCGTCGCGCTGCCGACGATCCCGCTCGCGCCCACCACCAATGCCGATCCGGCCATCTCGAAACTCCGTTCTGTCAGGCGGTTGAGCTAGGCATCCGGCGCACGGCATTCCACCTCGATATTTTCGGGCGGCGCGGGAACCATTGGGCGCGCACCGCAAGCGTGCGCTATACTGCCAGCATGAGCGACACCCCTGCGATTCGCGTCGGCATCGGCGGCTGGACCTACGAGCCGTGGCGCGGCAGCTTCTTTCCCGAGAAATGGCCGCACAAGCGCGAGCTCGAATATGCGGCAGGCAAGTTGACCGCGATCGAGGTCAACGGCACCTATTACAGCAGCCAGAAGCCGGCGACCTTCGCAAGCTGGGCGAAGGCGGTGCCCGACGGTTTCGTCTTCACGCTCAAGGCGTCGCGCTATTGCACCAACCGCAAGGTGCTGGCCGAGGCGGGCGAATCGGTCGCCAAGTTCGTCGGTCAGGGCATCGTCGAGCTGGGCGATCGGCTCGGCCCGATCCTGTGGCAGTTCATGGCCACCAAAAAATTCGACGCGGACGATTTCCGCGCCTTCCTCGCGCTGCTGCCGGCCAGCCACGACGGCGTATCGCTGCGTCATGCGGTGCAGGTCCGACACGAGAGCTTCGCGGTGCCGGAGTTCGTCGCGATGGCGCGCGAGGCCGGCGTGGCGCTGGTCTACGCCGACTCGGCCGACTATCCCGCCATCGCCGACGTGACCGGCGATTTCGTCTACGCGCGGCTGGAGAATGCGACCGAAGACGAGCCGGCGGGCTATGCCCCGCAAGCGCTCGATCACTGGGCCGACGTATCGCGCCGCTGGGCGCGCGGCGAGCAGCCCGGCGGCCTGCCATATGCGTCGTCCGAACCGCCCGACAAACGCCCGCGCGAGACCTTCGTGTTCTTCATCAACGGCGCCAAGGTCCGCGCGCCGCATGGGGCTATGGCGCTGATCGATCGTCTGAAGGCGTAGCGCCCAAGCGCTCAATCATGAATCCCGCTCATTGCTGATATGAACGCCGGTCACGGTGACAGAATCGTGAGATGTGCGTTAGACCGTTGTGAAACGCGATTCCCGTACAGCAAAGAAAGACGATGCGATGCCGAACATGCCGGAACCGGTAGTGTCGAGGCGCGGCGTGCTTGCCGGTGGCGCGGCGACCGCCGTCGTCGCCACAAGCCATGCCAGCGCGCGGACGGGCGACAGGCCCGCCGCCGATCCCGCGCCGGTGAAGGTCTCGTTCAAGGTCAATGGCGAGCGGCATGACCTGACGCTCGATACGCGCACGACGTTGCTCGATGCGCTGCGCGAGCATCTCCACCTCACCGGCACCAAGAAGGGCTGCGATCATGGCCAGTGCGGCGCCTGCACCGTGCTGGTCGATGGCGTACGGATCAATTCCTGCCTCAGCCTCGCGGTGATGCACGAAGGCGATGACGTCACCACGATCGAGGGTCTCGGCACGCCCGAAAAGCTTCACCCGCTTCAAGCCGCATTCGTCAAACATGATGGCTATCAGTGCGGCTATTGCACGCCGGGGCAGATCTGTTCGGCGGTCGGCGTGCTCGACGAGATCAAGCGCGGCGTGCCGAGCCATGTGCAGGCCGACATCGCCGTCAGCCCGGCTTTCTCGAACCTCGAACTGCGCGAGCGGATGAGCGGCAACATCTGCCGCTGCGGCGCCTATTCGAACATCGCCGAGGCGATCGCCGAAGTGGCCGGAGAAAAAGCATGAAGGCGTTCACCTACGAGCGGGCGCATGATCCCGTCGCGGCGGCGCGCGCGGTGGCGGCCCGGCCCGGCGCGCGCTTCATCGCCGGTGGCACCAATTTGCTCGACCTGATGAAGATCGAGGTGGAAACCCCCGTCCACCTCGTTGACGTGCAGGATCTCAAGCTCGATCGGATCGAGCCGACCGACGCCGGCGGGCTGCGCATCGGTGCGCTCGTCACCAATACCGATCTCGCCACCGATTCGCGCGTCCGCCGCGATTACGGCGTGCTCTCGCGCGCGATCGTCGCGGGCGCCTCGGGTCAGCTCCGCAACAAGGCGACGACCGCCGGCAACCTGCTCCAGCGCACGCGTTGCGCATATTTCTACGACACCAACATGCCGTGCAACAAACGCAAGCCCGGCTCCGGGTGCGCGGCGATCGGCGGCATCTCGCGCCAGCTCGCGGTGATCGGCTCCAGCGACAAATGTATCGCCACGCATCCGTCCGACATGGCGGTGGCGATGCGCGTGCTCGACGCCACGGTCGAGACGGTCAACGCGATTGGTGAGACCCGTGCGATCCCGATCGCCGACTTTCACCGCCTGCCCGGCGATACGCCGCATATCGAAACTGCGCTGGCACCCGGCGAGCTGATCACGGCGGTGACGTTGCCAAAGCCGATCGGCGGCAAGCACGTCTACGAGAAGGTGCGGGATCGCGCGTCCTACGCCTTCGCGCTGATCTCGGTCGCCGCCGTGATTCAGCCCGACGGCACTGGCCGCGTCGCGCTCGGCGGCGTCGCGCACAAGCCCTGGCGCGACGAAGCGGCGGAGGCGGAGCTGCCGCGTGGCGCCAAGGCTGTCACCGCCAAGCTGCTCGCCGGCGCCAAGCCCACGCACGACAATGCGTTCAAACTGCCGCTCGCCGAACGCACACTGGCGGCGGCGATGGCCGAAGCGAGGACGACCGCATGAAGTTCGAAACGCCCGAGGGCGCCAACCCCATCGACCGGATGAATGTGGTCGGCCGCGCGCATGTACGGATCGATGGCCCGCTCAAGACCACCGGCACCGCGCCCTACGCCTATGAGCATCACCGCGAGATCGCGAATGCGGCCTATGGCTATGTCGTCGGTGCGGCGATCGGCAAGGGCCGAATCAGCGCGATCGATCTCACCAAGGCCAAGGCGGCGCCGGGCGTGGTGGCGATCGTTACCGCCGATACCGCCGGCAAGCTCGGCAAGGGCAATTTCAACACCGTCAAGCTGCTCGGCGGCCCTGACATCGATCATTATCATCAGGCGATCGCCATCGTCGTCGCCGAGACGTTCGAACAGGCGCGTGCGGCAGCGGCGCTGATCCGCGTCGATTATGCGCGCGCCGAGGGCCGGTTCGATCTCGATGAGGCGCTGAAGACCGCGGCGCTCACCGGCGGGGACAGCGACGACGGCAAGCCGGCGGTCGACCGGGTCGGCCAGTTCGACCAGGCATTCGCGGCCGCTCCGGTCAAGCTCGACGCGCACTACAGCACGCCCGACCAGAGCCATGCGATGATGGAGCCGTTCGCATCGATCGCTTCGTGGCGTGGCGATGAACTGACGGTATGGACCTCGAACCAGATGATCGATTGGGGCCGCGGCGATCTCGCCAAGACGCTCGGTATGCCCAAGAATAAGGTCCGTTTGGTGTCGCCCTATATCGGCGGCGGGTTCGGCGGGAAGCTGTTCCTGCGCAGCGACGCCGTGCTCGCCGCGCTCGGCGCGCGGGCTGCGGGCCGACCGGTCAAGCTGGCGCTGCAACGGCCGCTCATCGCCAACAACACCACGCACCGCCCCGCCACGCGCCAGCATATCCGCATCGGCGCGACCAAGGACGGCATCATCACCGCGATCGCGCATGACAGCGGTTCGGGCGATCAGCCCGGTGGCGGCCCGGAGACGGCGGTCAACCAAACCAAGAAATTGTACGCCGGTGCCAACCGAATGACCTCTATGCACCTCGCCGAGATCGATCTGCCCGAAGGCAATGCGATGCGCGCGCCGGGCGAGGCGCCGGGGCTGATGGCGCTGGAAATCGCGATGGACGAAATGGCCGAGAAGCTCGGCATGGACCCCATCGCCTTCCGCATCAAGAACGACACGCAAGTCGATCCCGAGAAGCCCGGGCGCAAATATTCCGAACGGCAGCTCGTGCGCTGTCTCGAAGATGGCGCCAAGCGGTTCGGCTGGTCGCAGCGCAACGCCAAGCCAGCGCAGGTCCGCGGTGGGCGCTGGCTGATCGGCATGGGCGTCGCCACCGCGTTTCGCGACCATATGAACATGACGTCGGCCGCGCGCGTCCGGCTCGGCAAGGGTGGCATCGTCACGGTCGAGACCGACATGACCGATATCGGCACCGGCAGCTACACGATCATCGCGCAGACCGCCGCTGAGATGATGGGCGTGCCCGTCAACGCGGTGGTCGTAAAGCTCGGCGATTCGGACTTTCCGGTGTCGGCGGGGTCGGGCGGCCAGTTCGGCGCGGCCAACGCGACCGCCGGCGTGTATGCTGCGTGCGTGAAACTGCGTGAGGCGGTGGCGCAGCGGCTCGGCTTCAACTCGGCGGATACGATGTTCGAGGGCGGCAAGGTGCGCAGCGGCAACCGTTCGGCCGATCTCGCCCAGGCCGCCGATGCCGGCGAATTGGTCGCCGAGGACAAGATCGAATATGGCAAGCTCGACAAGACCTATCAGCTTTCCACCTTCGGCGCGCACTTCGTCGAGGTCGGCGTGGATGCCTACACCGGGGTCATCCGCGTCCGGCGAATGCTCGCGGTGTGTGCGGCGGGGCGTATCCTCAACCCGCAGACCGCGCGCAGCCAGGTGATCGGCGCGATGACGATGGGCGTCGGCGGCGCGTTGATGGAGGAGCTGACGGTCGACACGCGCTTCGGCTTCTTCGTCAACCACGATCTCGTCGGCTACGAGGTGCCGGTCCATGCCGACATCCCGCATCAGGAGGTCGTGTTCCTCGACGAAGCCGATGACAAGGCGAACCCGATGAAGGCCAAGGGCATCGGCGAACTCGGGCTGTGCGGCGTCGGCGCGGCCGTTGCGAATGCGGTCTACAACGCCACCGGTGTCCGCATTCGCGACTATCCGATCACGCTCGACAAGCATCTCGAACACCTGCCGGCATTGGTCTGAATCATCGGAGAGCTGACATGAACCCCGCCACCACCGCAGTGCTGTTCATCGAATATCAGAATGATTTCGTGAGCGAAGGCGGCGCGCAGCACGCCGCCGTCGCGGAGGTGATGGCGCAGACCGATATGCTCGCACACAGCCGGGTGGTTGCGGCGCAGGCGCGTGCGGCTGGTGCGACGATCCTGCACGCGCCGATCACGTTTGCCCCCGGCTATCCCGAAGTGCCGAGCGAACCCTATGGCATTCTTGCCGGGATCGTTCAGGCGCAGGCCTTTCGCAAGGGCACCTGGGGCGCCGAGTTCGCGCCGGACATGACGCCGGCGGACGCTGACATCGTCATCGAGGGCAAGCGCGGGCTGGATTGTTTCGCCAGCACCAACCTTGATTTCATCCTGCGCCAGCGTGGGATTGCCGATCTCGCCATTGCCGGGTTCCTCACCAATTGCTGCGTCGAATCGACCATGCGCTCGGCCTATGAACGCGGCTACCGCGTGGTCACGCTGACCGACTGCACCGCCACGCTCAGCGCAGCCGAGCAGGACGCGTCGATCACCAAGAATTTCCCGATGTTCTCGCGCCCGCTCGATCACGTCGCCTTCCTGGCGGAACTGGGAAGCTGAGCTTCGTCGCCTTCGCGTCCGGGAGGACCATTCGGGTTCTGAATATCCAGCGCTGCTGATCTATGCAGGTAGCGACCGTGAAGAAGATCGGTCGCGTCCCGCATACGATCCGGGCGGGAAGAATCGCGCGATACTGTACTTGGACACTGCAGGGCGCTTGATCTTTGTTCGATCATAGGCTCTTCTTAACCTCTGCACATGCATAGCCATGTTTGGAGGTGTTGGGCATGTTGCGCCGTTTCTACGCTTGGCTCAGCTTCGCTGGTGAACCCGATATTCGGGTCGCGCAATATGGCGAGCTCAAGCGGCAGATACCTCTCATGTATTCGCTGCTGATCCTCAACGCGTGTGCGGTGAGCTACACCCATTATGCTTACACGCCGGGGTGGCTGACGGTGGAGATCGCCGGGGGGCTGATCCTGATGTGCTGCTGGCGGCTGACGATATGGGTGTTTGCGCCTCCCGTCACCGCAATCGACGCGGTGGTGGCCCGCCGGACGTTGCGCAGGACGACGATTTTCGCCGGCCCGCTGTGCGTGGCCTTCATTAGCTGGTCGCTGGCGCTCTACCGCTATGGAGGCCCATCCGAGCACGCGCACGTCTCGCTTTTCGTCGCGGTCACGGTGATCGGTTGCATCTTCTGCCTGATCAGCGTCCCGCAGACGGCGCTTCTCGTCACCATAACGGTGCTGAGTCCGTATCTCGTCTACAATTTTCTCTACGGCAGCTCGGTCTTTATCGCGATGGCGCTCAACATCGTTTTGGTGACGGGCGTGATGATCCGGGTGTTGCAGAACAGCTTCGCGGCGTTCGCGACTCTCGTGCGATCGCAGGTTAGCCTGGCTGCTGAACAGGCGGAGGCCGAACGCCTGAGCAGGGAAAACGCCCGGCTGGCGCTGACCGACGTGTTGACCGGCCTGCCCAACCGGCGACACTTCTTCGCCCAGCTCGACTCGGTTTTGACATCCCGCAAGCTGACCGGCGAGCGGTTCGCCGTCGGCGTTCTCGATCTCGACCGCTTCAAGCCGGTGAACGATACCTATGGGCATGTCTTCGGAGACCGTCTTCTCGCCGCTGTAGGCGCACGGCTTGAGAGCCTGGCCGGCAAGGCGTGCGAGGTGGCCCGGCTGGGCGGCGACGAATTCGGAATCCTGATCCTGAACGACATCGATCACGCTCGTGAGATCGGCCAGCGGATTTGCGACCTGCTGACCGAGCCGTTCGACATCGAAGGGCAGCGGATCGCTCTTGGGTGCTCTGGCGGGGTCGCGATCTTTCCCGATGCCGGCGCTTCGGTCCATCAACTGTTCGACCGTTCGGACTACGCGCTGTATCACGTCAAATCGCTTAACCCCGGTGCGTGCGCGCTGTTCTCGGCGGAGCATGAGACGCTCATCCGATCCGAACGCGTCCTCGAAGCGGCGATGCAGACCGCCGATTTCGACACGGAACTGCACGTCCAGTTTCAACCGATCTTCTCCACGGAGAATATGGCCGTACTCGGCGTCGAAGCGCTGGGACGCTGGACCAGCCCGACACTCGGCCCGATCAAGCCTGACCAGTTCATCATGGCTGCGGAGCGGCTCGGCCTGATGCACGTCATCACCGCCAGCCTGTTCCGAAACGCACTGACGTGCTTCGCCCAAATGCCCGAACATATCGGACTCTCGTTCAACCTGTCGGCGCGCGACATCGTCTCCGCCGACACGATCGACCTGCTCATCGACATGATCGAGCGTGACGAAATCGATCCCAAGCGGATCACGTTCGAGCTGACCGAAACCGCGTTGATGCGCGATTTCGAGGCGGCCGTCGCCAGCATCAAACGCTTGCGCGCGCTGGGCATACGAATCGCGCTGGACGATTTCGGATCGGGCTATTCGAGCCTGAGCTATCTGCACCGACTTCCGCTGGACAAGGTCAAGGTCGATCGCAGTTTCATCGCGGACATGGATGAGGCGTCGGGACGCAACATCATTTCCGCGATCCTCGGGCTATGCCAGACGCTCGGACTCGATTGTATCATCGAGGGGGTCGAGACGGATGGTCAACTCCAGCAGTTGCGCGAGCTCGGCTACAGAATGGCGCAGGGCTATTTCTTCGCCCGGCCAATGGGGCTTAGGGCGTTCCTCAAATCGCTGGACGGTAGATGGGCCACCGATTTCCAGCCAAGGCCGGCAGGCAAACCGAGGCTTCAAATCGTAGCGTGACAGGTCACGGAAAAGGTGCCGCCCGGCCCACCGGGTCTGCACGGTGACGACGATTTCCTTGACATTGGATCCAGTAAAGCCTGTATTGGATCCAACGAAGAGGAGATCGATGTCGTGAGCGAAGGTGGGACGCCGTGGATTCGTAACGCATGGTATGTCGCCTGCGCGGCAGACGAGATCGGGGCCAGCCCGCTCGGTCGAACCATCTGTGGTGAGAAGATGGTCTTCTTTCGAAGCTCGGAAGGGGCCGTATCCGCGCTCGAAGATTTCTGTCCGCATCGCGGTGCGCCGCTTTCCCTGGGCTTCGTTCGGGATGGCGCGCTCGTGTGCGGCTATCATGGTCTGGCGACCGACTGCCGTGGCAAGGTCTCGGACATGCCCGGGCAACGCGTAGGCGGCTTTCCGGCGATCCGCAGCTATCCGATCATCGAACGCTATGGTTTCGTCTGGGTCTGGCCAGGTGATGCGGACGCGGCGGACCCCGCCAAGCTTCACCATCTCGAATGGGCGGAAAGCCCGCAATGGGCTTACGGCGGCGGCTATTATCATATCGCCTGCGACTATCGCCTGATGGTCGACAATCTGATGGACCTCACCCACGAAACCTATGTCCATGCCAGCAGCATCGGGCAGAAGGAGATCGACGAGGCGCCGGTCAAAACCCGCGCCACGCCGGAAGAGGTCGTCACCAGCCGCTTCATGGACGCGATCGTCGCGCCGCCCTTCTGGCAGATGGCGCTGCGCGGTGCAGGATTGCCCGACGACGGGCTGGTCGATCGCTGGCAGATTTGCCGGTTCACCCTGCCGAGCCATGTCATGATCGAAGTCGGCGTCGCGCTCGAAGGGCGCGGTGGATATGATGCCGAGGATGCGGCCAAGGCATCCTCGATCGTGGTCGATTTCATCACGCCCGAGACGGAGACGTCGCATCATTATTTCTGGGGCATGGCGCGCCGCTTCGCCATCGCGGACGCGGCGCTGACCGATACGATCCGCGAAGGGCAGGGCAGGATTTTCGGCGAAGACCTGGAGATGCTGGAACGGCAGCAGGCCAACCTCAGCCGCTATCCCGATCGCAAGCTGCTCAAGCTCAACATCGATGCGGGCGGGGTACGCTCACGCATGATGATCGAGCGCGCCATCGCCGCCGAGCAGCCGGGCGCCGAAGCGCAGGACATCGACACGGCGGAGATGGTTGAACTTTGACAGCGGCGCGAGTCTGTCCAGAAGCGCACCATGAACGATCGACCATCACCGCCAACGCCAGCCGGGAAGCCGCTCAAGCCCGGCCAGCATGTCATCGTCTCGCTGCGGCGGATGATCGCCGAAGGCACGTTCCAGCCCGGCGAACGGATCGGCGAAGTCGCCACTGCCGATGCGCTCGGCGTGTCGCGCATGCCGGTGCGTACCGCGCTGCGCGCTCTGGAAGCCGAAGGGCTGGTGGTCAGGCTGGGCGCGCGGGGCTATGCGGCGCGGTCGATCACGGCGTCGGAGATCAATGGCGCGATCGAAGTGCGCGGGGTGCTGGAAGGGCTGGCCGCCAGGCGGCTGGCGCAGCGCGGGCTGACTGCGGCGGAACAGCATGCGTTTCGAACCTGTCTAGCCGACGGTGCGGCGATCTTCGCCGAGGACGTGCTGGCCGATGGCGCGCTCGACCTGTTCTACGCCTATAACGTCGCGTTCCACGCCTTGCTGATCGACGCGAGCGGCAATCCTTCGATCGGCTACGCTCTGGCGCGCAACAACCATCTCCCGTTCGCGTCGGCATCGGCACTGGCACTCGACTGGAGCGACCGTCCGTCCGAGTTCGAGCATCTGCGCAGCGCGCATCAGGCGCACTGCGATGTCATTGACGCGATCCTGCGGCGCGATCCCGACGACGCTGAACGCATCATGCGGGATCATGCCTGGGCGGCGGTCGGCAGCGGGCGGGTGTTCGGGGGGATACCGCCGGGACCGTAACCGCCGTGCGGCACCGTCAGACAGGCACGCCTTGCGCCGCCGGCACCGTCGAGATTTCAGACGAACCCGACCAGATGTTGATCCCGCCGTCCTCGGCCGCCGCATCGATCGCGGCAAGCTCGTCCGCCGTGAACGCAAGGTCTTTCACGGCATCGAGCGAGTCGTCGAGCTGTTCGACCGTGCGCGCGCCGATCAGCGCCGAGGTGATACGCGGATCGCGCAGAACCCAGGCGATCGCCATCTGCGCGAGCGTCTGGCCACGCTGCCTGGCGATGTCGTCGAGCGTGCGGATCGCGGACAGGTTCCGCTCGCTCAACAGCGCCTGCGACAGCGATCCTTGCCGGTTTGCCCGCGCGTCTTCCGGCACGCCACCGAGATATTTGCTCGTCAGCATCCCCTGGGCAAGCGGCGAGAACGCGATGCAGCCCGTGCCGAGCGCGTCCAGCGTGGCGAGCAAGTCCCGCTCGATCCAGCGGTTGAGGATCGAATAGCTCGGCTGATGAATGAACAGCGGAACCTTCTCTTCGGCCAAAATCGCAGCGGCCTGCCGGGTCAGTCCGGGTTCGTAGGACGATATGCCGACATAGAGCGCCTTGCCCTGTCGATGAAGCTGGACCAGCGCGCCCATCGTCTCCTCGAGCGGCGTGGCCGGATCGACCCGGTGCGAATAGAAGATGTCGACATAGTCGAGTCCCATCCGCTTGAGACTCTGGTCGCAGCTCGCGATCAGATATTTCTTGGACGAGCCGACATCGCCATATGGCCCCGGCCACATATCCCAGCCCGCCTTGGTCGAGATGATCAGTTCGTCGCGGTGGGCGGCGAAGTCGGCGGCGAGGACGCGCCCGAAATTCTCCTCCGCCGATCCGTAGGGCGGGCCGTAATTGTTGGCGAGATCGAAGTGGGTGACGCCACGATCGAACGCCCGGCGCAGGATCGCCCGGCCGGTTTCGAACACGTCGGCGCCGCCGAAATTCTGCCACAGCCCGAGGCTGATCGCCGGCAATCTGAGGCCGCTGCGTCCGGTGCGGCGATAGGGCATGCGCCCATCATAGCGCGCCGGATCAGCGGTGTAGGGCGCGGGAAACGGCATGGTTGATCTCCTCAACGATCGCGGCTTCCTCTAGCCTGCCTTCGGAGATCAACCAAGCCGCCCGGCGATCAGGCCGACGTCAGGATCAGCGCGTCGAGCGCGATCACGCCCTTCGGATAAACGATCACCGGGTTGAGATCGATCTCGGCGATGCTCGGCGCCGACAGCATGATCCGGCCGACCGTCGCCACCAGCGCCGCCACCGCGCGCACGTCGAGCGCTGGCGACCCGCGAAACCCGCGTAGCAGCGCCGCGCTCTTGAGCTGGTACAATTCCCGCTCGATCGCCGCGACAGGCAGGTCCGGTGTCAGCAGCCGGACATCGTGGAGGATTTCCGCCGTCACGCCGCCGAAGCCGATCAGGATCACCGGCCCCCATTCGGGATCGTTCTTCGCGCCGACGATCAGCTCGACCCCGCGCTGGCCCATCGCCTCGATCAGCACGCCGTCGAGCGTGAGGCCGGGATCATAGGCCGCGACATTGGCATAAAGCCGCGCCCACCTAGCGCGCAACGCATCGGCATCGGCAAGGTTGAGGATCACGCCGCCAGCATCGCTCTTGTGGCTGAGATCGGGTGACTGCGCCTTGATCGCGACCGGATAGCCAAGCCGCTCCGCACCCGCGAGCGCGTCTTCCACAGTGATGGCGAACACACCCGCAGGGACCGGAATACCGAGCGGCGCCAGCAGCGCCTTCGCGCGATATTCGGGCACCACGCCACCGGCGGGCAGATCGAGACCGGCGATCGGTTCGGTCACCGCCTCCGCGAAATCACGCGCCGCATGTGCAGTCAGCCGCTTGAGCGCACGCAACGCGCGTTCGGTCGAGGGGAAATATGGGATGCCGAGCGCACGAAGCTGCGCGAGATACTCGGCTGACACCGGCGCGCCCTCGTCCAGCCCGGCGAAGATCACCGGCTTGGCGGGCTTGAACTCGGAGACCGCGCGCAGGATCGGCGGCACCTTGATGCCGACCGTCACCGGATCGGTCTGGATGATCCCGGTGACGATGCTGCCGAAGCGATCGTCGCCAAACAACGCCGCGAGCGTGCGGTAATAGAGATCGGGATCGACCAGCCCCTGCGCGGTCAGGTCGAGCGGATTGCTCACCCCGACGAACTCGGGCAGCGCCGCCCGCAGCGCCGGCGCGGAGGCATCGTCGATCACCGGCAGGTCGAGATCGAGCGCCTCGCACAGATCGAGCGTCAGCGCCTTGAACGCGCCCGATTCTCCGAGCACCGCGACGCCCTCGGGCGGGATCGTCGGGCAGCGCAGCGCGATCTCGGCGATGTCGCCAAGCTCCTCCAGCGTTTCGGCGAACACCACGCCCGCCCGCTCGACCTTGACGCGCATCACCGCATAGTCGCCCGCCATCGCGCCGGTATGCGTCGCGGCGGACTCACGCGCCGCGCTCGACTTGCCCGGATGCAGCAGCACGATCGTCTTGCCGAGCGTCCGCGCACGCCGCGCCGCCGCGAGGAAGCGCTGCGGTTTGCGAAACTGCTCGACGATCATCGCGATCACCTGCGTGGCGGGGTCGTCGAGCAGATACTCGACATAGTCCTCGACGCCCGACGCCGCCTCGTTGCCGGTCGAAACCGAGAAGGACAGGCCGAGGTCGCGGCTCGCCAGCGTCGTGCCGAGCACGCACGCCATCGCGCCGCTCTGCGAAACGATGCCGATGCCCTTGCGATCGCCCAGCGCCACCGCGTCTGTCTCGACGAAGGTGAGCGGTACGCGATCGATGAAGTTAGTCATGCCGAGGCAGTTCGGCCCCTCCACCACCATCCCCGTCTCATACGCGATCCGGCCGATCTCGCGCTGTTCGGCCAGCCCTTCCTCGCCACCTTCGGCGAACCCGGCCGAGAAGATCACCGCCGCGCCGACGCCGCGCGCCGCCAGCGCCCTGACCGTGTCGAGCACCGCCACGCGCGGGATCGCCAGCACCGCCGCATCGACACCATCTGGAAGGTCATCGACCGAGGCGAGGCACGGCCGTCCGCCGATCTCGGCGCGCTTGGGGTTGATGAGGTGGACCGCCCCGGAAAAGCCGTTGCGGTCCAAATTGGCCAGCACCGACGCGCCGAGCGCGCCGAGCTTGTCGGATGCGCCGACGATCGCGACCGATCGGGGCCGCAGCAGCCGATCGAGCGTGTGACCGGGTGCCAAAGCGGCGGGTGGCGTCAGGGTCTCGACCGTCATGATGTCCGCTCCCGCTCAGCGCTGCTTGGTCTTGTCATAGGCGCCAAGACCGGGCTTGTAGGTCTTGTCGTCGATGAACTGCTTGATGCCTTCCTTGCGGCCCTCGCTGTCGTAGCTGTTGGCGGCTTCCTGCGCGCGGATCAGATAATCCTCGGCATTGTCATAGGTCATCTCGCGCACGCGGCGGATCGAATCCTTGGTCGCCTTCAGCGCGACCGGGTTCTTCTTGAGCAGCACGTTCGCCACCTCGGCGACGCGCGCCTTGAGCTGGTCGAGCGGCAGCGCCTCGTTGACGAAACCCCATTCGACCGCAGTCTTGCCGTCGATATTCTCGCCCATCATCGCATGGTACATCGCGCGCCGGAACGAGGTGAGTTCGGTCGCGACCTTGGCTGCGCCGCCGCCGGGCAGGATGCCCCAGTTGATTTCGCTGAGGCCGAATTGCGCCTCTTCCGCCGCGAAGGCGAGGTCGCACGCGAACAGCGGGCCATAGCCGCCGCCGAAGCACCAGCCGTTGACCATCGCGATCGTCGGCTTCTGATACCAGCGCAGCCGCCGCCACCAGCCATAGCTCTCGCGCTGCGCCTTGCGCGTGCCACGCAATCCGTCCGCCTCGGTCTCTCGGAAATATTCCTTGAGGTCCATGCCCGCCGACCAGGCGGTGCCTTCGCCGGTCAGCACCAGCACGCCGACATCCTCGCGGAATTCGAGATCGTCGAGCACGCGCATCATCTGGCGGTTGAGGCGGGGCGACATGCAGTTGCGCTTGTCGGGCCGGTTGAAACTCACCCAGGCGATGCCGTCTTCGACGGTGACGGCGACAGTCGCCAGTTCAACGGGATCGATGGTCATGTGGTGTCTCCTAATGGGTAGGGGTGCCGTCATTCGACGGCGAAGATGTGGATTTCGACATGGTCGGGCTTGCGCACGCCGCGCGCTACGAAGACGCTGCGCCGCAGCCAGTCGTGCGGCCCGGCCGCAACGTCGAAGCGGGGCGTTGTGCGGAAGTAATAGGCGCCGGCATCGACCGTCTCGCCCCGCGCGAGCCGTTCAGTCACCTCGGCCGACGCGATGCGCACGCCCGGATTGACGACGTCGATGATGGTGCCGTCCGCAGCCTTCAACGCGTAATGCGCGTAAACCTCGGTGCGCCCGGCTGCATCGATCGTCTGCCAGTCACCGCCGCCGGGCAACACGCTGCCGTGCAGGCGAGGGCCATCGACGCGACCGCCGCTGATCGCGATGAAGCGCTTGCGCAGGCCGTCGACTGTACCCTGTTCGACCGGCGGCAGGAGTTCGGCGCGGATCGTGAAGACGAACTTCAACGCCGGGGCCTCCGGCATCGGGGCCTGCGCGGACGTGCCCGTCACGGCTGCGCCCGCCAGTCCTGCACCCAAGATGATGGCCATTGCGGTACGCATCAGATCGGGAAGTGGCCGGGCTGCGTCTCGATCGTGATCCAGCGCAACTCGGTGAAGCTGTCGATGCCGGCCTTGCCGCCGAACTTGCCGTAGCCCGACGCCTTGGTGCCGCCGAACGGCATCTGCGCCTCGTCATGCACGGTCGGCCCGTTGACGTGGCAGATGCCCGACTTGATCTGGCGGGCGACGCGAAGCCCGCGCGCGGTGTCGCGCGTGAACACCGACGCGGACAGGCCATATTCGGTGTCGTTGGCGAGGCCGATCGCATGGGCCTCGTCGCGCGCGCGGATGATACCGACGACGGGACCGAAACTCTCCTCGCGGAACAGCTTCATCTCGGACGTCACCTTGTCGATGACGTGTGCGGGCATCAGCACGCCGTCCGCCGCGCCGCCATTGGTCTGCACCGCGCCGGCGGCGACCGCATCGTCGATCAGCCCCTGAACATGCCCGACCGTCTTGAGATCGACCACCGCGCCGAGCGGTGTCTTGCCGTCGCGCGGATCGCCGACCGGCATGGTGGCGACCTTGGCGGTGAACTTCTCGACGAAAGTGTCGGCAATCGCATCGACGACGATGATCCGCTCGGTCGACATGCAGATCTGGCCCTGGTTCATGAACGCGCCGAACGCCGCCGCCTTCACCGCCTCGTCGAGATCGGCGTCGTCGAGCACGATCAGCGGCGCCTTGCCGCCGAGTTCGAGCAGCGCGGGCTTGAGATTGTCGGCACAGCGCCGCGCGATGATCCTGCCGACTGCAGTCGAGCCGGTGAAGTTCACGCGCCGCACAGCGGGATGGTCGATCATCGCGCCGACCACCTCGCCGGCATCGGCGGGCGCGTTGGTGATGAGATTGACGACGCCGTCGCCAAATCCGGCCTCGACGAACGCCTCGATAATCAGCGCGTGCGTGCGCGGGCAGTGTTCGGATGCTTTCAGCACAACCGTATTGCCGCACGCCAACGGCACCGCGATCGCGCGCGTGCCGAGGATGATCGGCGCGTTCCACGGCGCCATGCCGAGCACCACGCCCGCCGGCTCGCGCAGCGCCATTGCGATGCAGCCCGGCTTGTCGGACGGGATCACCTCGCCGCCGATCTGCGTGGTCAGCGCCGCCGCCTCGCGCACCAGGCCGCTTGCCAGCATCAGGTTGAAGCGTGCCCAGCCTTCAGTAGCGCCGATCTCCTCCATCATCGCCGTGACGAAATCCTGCGCCTTGGCGTCGAGCGCGTCGGCGGCTTTGAGCAGCGCCGTGCGGCGTGCCGTCGGGCCAAGCGCCGACCATGCCGGGAAGGCCGCCGCCGCCGCGTCGACGGCAGCGACGGCATCGGCGACGCTTGCGGCGGCGGCGCGGGTGGCGATCTCTCCGGTAACGGGGTTGGTCCGCACATACTGTCCGGCGGCGGCGGCGGCGCGTGGCGTACCGCCAATCGAAAGGGCTACTTCGCTACCTGACACAAGCGCTCTCCTGTTTTATTGTTATGAAACATACCAATGTTGTTTTTCCGGCGCAAGGTCGGTAGCGCGATATTTATGGAGGCAGCGACCGAACCGACATTGCAGGACTCGATCTCGGACCGGCTCGGCTATGTTCTGCGCCGCGCGTCCGGCGTGATGATGGGGGCGCTCGGCGTGGCGCTGGCGGAGATCGGTCTCCGCCCGGTCGAGGCGACGATCCTGATTCTGGTCGGCGCGAACACCGGCTGCACGCAAAGCGAGATCAGCCGGCTGCTCGGCATCAAACGCGCCAACATGGTGCCGTTGATGGCCGGTCTGGTGACCAAGCGCCTGATCGATCGGTATCCGGTCGATGGCCGGTCCTTCGCATTGTCGCTGTCGCCGGAAGGCGTGGCGCAGCGCGACGCCGCCGACGCGATCATGCTCGCGCACGAGCGACGGTTCGAGGCTTTGTTCTCCGGCGAAGGCGTCGATGCGCTCCGCACGGCGCTGAACCGGATCGCGCAGTTGGACACCGCGACGCAAGAATAGCGCGTCGCGCGATCCGCGACGGAATCGCTGCGGCTGTCACGCAGGCGTCACGCACCATCATCATAGGGGCGCGTGGAGGCGGCTGGGAAATCGCAAAATCGATTCGATGCCGAAACAACGCCCGACGGGGCGTCGGTTCGCACCTTGATGACGCTCCGGCGGCAGTCGCCCGGGCGTGACCTTTCGAAATTCAAAAACGTGACACAGGCTCCGCCACCGGAGCCGAAAAGGGATACTGACATGCGTCTTTCCAAGACTGTTCTGCTCGCCGGTTCGATGCTGGGCGCGCTGCTCGCGCCTCACACCGCGTTCGCCGAAACCCCGCCCGCGCCCGAGAGCGCACCCGCCGCACCGGAAGCGCCTGCGAGCGGCGACGCCGGCACCGAAAGCCCCGACATCGTCGTGCTCGGCTTCGGCAAGAGCCGTCAGGTGCAGACCGTCGATGCGCTCGACATCGCGCGTATCGTCCCCGGCGCCAGCCCGCTCAAGGCGATCGAGAAGCTGCCCGGCGTCAACTTCCAGTCGGCCGACGCGTTCGGCAATTACGAATGGGCGGTCCGCATTTCGCTGCGCGGATTCAATCAGAACCAGCTCGGCTTCACGCTCGACGGCATCCCGCTCGGCGACATGAGCTATGGCACCACCAACGGCCTCCACATCAGCCGTGCGATCATCTCCGAGAACGTCGGCAGCACCGACGTCGCGCAGGGCGCCGGCGCGCTCGGCACCGCCTCGACCAGCAATCTCGGCGGCACCATCCAGTTCCACAGCGATGACCCCAAGGACACGATGAACGTGACCGGATCGGGCACCTATGGCTCCAACAACACCTGGCGCGGCGTCGCGCGGCTCGATTCCGGGCTGATCGGCGACACCGTCAAGGGCTATGTCAGCTACGCTTATTACAAGACCGACAAGTGGAAGGGCTACGGCCAGCAGAAGCAGCAGCAGGTCAACGCCAAGGTCACCGCCGATCTCGGCACGCTCGGCGACATCTCGGCCTATTTCGCCTATTCGGATCGCAAGGAAAACGATTACCAGGATCTCAGCCTGGACATGATCAAACGTCGCGGCCTCACGCTGGACAACATTAGCGACAATTACCCGCTCGCCATCGCGATCGCCACCGCCGCGCAGGCCGGCCAGCCGATCCCGGGCGGCGGCACGCTCGACGACAGCTATTACGACGCTGGCGGTCTGCGCCGCGACTATCTCGGCGGCGTGACGTTCAACGCCAAGCTGGCGCCCGGCGTCACCGTGAAGACCACCGGCTATTACCACGAGAACACGGGCCAGGGGTCCTGGATCACGCCGTATAACCCGACCCCGTTCGGTGCGCCCAATGCCGATGGCACGCCGATCACCAACCCTGCGCCGTTGTCGTTCCGCACCACCGAATACGGCCTGAAGCGCGGCGGCATCATCAGCGCGCTGAGCTATGAGGCCGGCGCCAACACCTTCGGCTTCGGCGGCTGGTACGAGAGCAGCACGCTCAACATCGCACGTCGTCTCTACGGCATGACGCTCGGCTCGCCCAACCGCGCCGCGCTCGACTATCAGAGCAATCCCTATGCGACCGCATGGGACGGGAACTACGATACCGACACGCTGCAATATCATGTCGAGGACACGCTCAAGCTGGCCGACGACGCGCTGGTGATCTCCGCAGGCTGGAAGGGCGTGCAGGTCATCAACAAGGCCAAGCTGCGCGTCGGCACGCTGGCGCAGGGCCGGATCGACGCGAAGGACTGGTTCCAGCCGCAGGCGAGCGTGCTGTTCCGCGCGACCGCCAACGTCGAACTGTTCGCCGATTATACCGAGAACATGCGCGCCTTCACGTCGTCGGCCGCCGGCGGTCCGTTCGCGACCAGCCAGGTGCTGTTCGACGCGGTGAAGAACACGCTCAAGCCCGAAAAATCGAAGACCGTCGAAGGCGGCCTGCGTTTCCGTACCGGCGGCTTCCAGGCGTCGGCGGTCGGCTATTACGTTGATTTCAGCAACCGGCTGCTGTCGGTCGCCAACGGCGTCGGCATCCTCGGCAACTCGCCGACGCTCAACAACGTCGGCGGCGTCCACACCTATGGCGGTGAATTCTCGGTCAACTACCGCATCGTCCAGCCGCTCTCGATCTTCGCGAGCTATTCGTACAACCACTCGCAATATCAGGATAACGTCAAAACCGCAGTCACAGCCGGGACGCCCGACGGCCTTATCCACACCGCCGGCAAGACCGCCGTCGACAGCCCCGAGCATATGCTCAAGGGCGAGATCGTCTACGATCAATCCGGCATCACCGCCCGCGTCGGCGCGGACTATATGAGCAAGCGCTACTTCACCTACCTCAACGACCAGTCGGTGCCCGGCCGTGTCACGATGGACGCCAGCATCGGCTACCGCTTCGACGGTGACGGCCCGCTGCATGGCTTTGCGATTGTCGGCAACGTCACCAACCTGACCGATAAGAAGTATATCGCCACGATCGGTTCGAACGGTTTCACCAACAGCGGCGACAACCAGACGCTGCTGGCTTCCGCCCCGCGCCAGTTCTTCGTGACCGTGAAAAAGGGCTTCTAAAGACGGCGAGCGATGGGCGGTTTTCAGCCGTCCATCGCGCGCTTTCACGCTGATTAAGAGCATTGCCCGCCGCCAGCGCCACTCGGTAAGCGTTGCGGGACGTGTCTATCGAAAGGCCGTGGGGATTTGGCAGCATCGCTCAAGCGAGGGCGCCCCGAACGCCGCCATGCCCGGAATCGTGATCTTAAACCTCAACGCTCTCGGCGCCGCGCTGACCGCATCCTCGGACATCGGTCGCGTGGGCCGACCAGCCCATTAATCCGCAGCGCCTCGAAGAGAGCGAAGCCCTTTCGGAGGGGATACACGGCGCCATCGGCGCGGCGTCTTTTGGCTGGGACACTGGGACTGAGCGACCCAGTCCAATTCACCCTTCAGTCTGGCGCAACGCGCCGGACCGCGCGAACAGATGGGCCGATCCTCGACCGCGCCCACCACCGCGCTGGCTCGCTTCTCGGCCCAAGTAGCGGGCAGGCAGTTACCCTGCCTGGGCTTGGGCTTTCGGCGGGTGGCGGCGATCGCGCCGCGCATCCCTGATCTTTGCGATCCGTCGCCATCCTTGCGAGCGGCTTGAACGTGTCTGTCCTCCGCCGCAGGGCATCACTCTTGCGACCCTTCACAGGCGGCAGGATCACCGGCCGCTGTGATCGGGGGCGATTACCTCACGCAGTTGAGCCCGAAATGCACGGTTTGCTTAAATTATAAGCAAGGATTCTTTGGATTGCCCACTTTGTAAGCAATAATATTTCTTGTCTAGACATTATATTTGCATCATCATCGGAGTCGAGAAGCGCCCCTAGAGGCGAATTTGCAGGAGAGCGGAAACAACAAAAACAAGGGGACCCCTATGCGCATGATCTCGGCAAAATCCCGCGTGCTTGGTTGCACGGCGACATTGGCGCTTTCGATCGGCTTTGCCGCTGCGGCCCACGCGCAAGCCACCGACACACCGACGCGGGCCTCAGTCGCGGATTCCGGTGAGTCCGACGGCGATATCGTCGTCACCGCGACCCGTCGCGACACCTCATTGCAGAAGACGCCGATGGCGATCACCGCGCTGACGGGCCAGACGCTGACCAACGCCGGTGTCACCAACATCGCCGATTACGCCAAGTTCGTGCCGAGCCTGCGCATCCAGGATAACGGTCCCGGCCAGCGGCGTGTCAGTCTGCGCGGCGTGCAGACGTCCGGTGAAGCCACGGTGGGCGTCTATTATGACGATACCCCGGTGACCGGTTCGGTGGGCGTGTCGAGCGATGCGGCCGGGCGTACCGCCGATTTCACCTTGTTCGACGTCAATCGCATCGAAGTGCTACGCGGCCCGCAGGGTACGCTATATGGTGCGAGTTCGATGGGCGGCGCGATCCGGGTCATCCTCAACAAGCCAACCCAGGACTATGAGGGCAAGATCGAATCGCAGGTCGCCGGAACAAAGGGCGGCGGCCTGGGCTATTTCGTCCAGGGCATGGTCAACGTTCCTCTCGTCAGCGATCTGCTGGCAGTGCGTGCAGTGCTGTATCGCCGCGACGCCGACGGTTATATCGATAACAGCTTCCTCAACCGCAAGAACGTCAACGACTATACAGCGACCGGCGGCCGACTGATGGTGCGCCTGACGCCATCGTCCAACCTGACGATCGATGGCTCGGCGATGATCGAGAATACCGATGCGTATTCGGCGAGCTGGAACCCCGCAGTCGGCGATTACAAGGCGGCGACGCAGGTGATGCTGCCCTACACCGATCGCTCCCAGATCTACAACCTCACCGGCAAACTGGACCTCGGTTCCGCCTCGGTGACGTCGATCACATCCTACCAGCATCGCCGCTCCGCATATGCGGCGGACGACAGCTATTATATCGGCAGCTACCGCACCGCCGCCAAATGCGCGGCGTATGTCAACGCGAGCGGTGGTGCCCCCTGTTCCGCCAGCCAGCTTACCAGTTACTACGGCTACATCGACAGCCTGAGCCCGGCTGCGATCTATTATCCCGGTTCGACCAAGGATTTCACGCAAGAATTGCGGATCAGTTCGAACGGTACGCATCTGTTCGACTGGACGGTTGGCGGTTTCTATCAGAACCGCAAGAACGACGTGACATCGGAGGACGTGCGCGCCGACAAGGTGACCGGGGACATCATCACGCCCAACCAAATCTTCTATCGTCGCGAGATTTTCGACAAGCTCGAACAATATGCCGCGTTCGGCGAGGGTACCTTCCACCCCACGCCGGCGATCGGACTGACTGCGGGCATCCGCTACTTCAGCTACAACAAGACGGTGCAGGGTTTCACGGACATCGCGTGGACGCTGATCGGCGCGCCAGCGCGTCCGCTATCCTCGGTGGATTCTTCCGAAAGCGGCACGTTGCTCAAGTTCAACGCATCGTGGCAGGCGACCACCGACATGATGGTCTACGCCACCGCGTCGCAGGGCTTCCGTCCGGGCGGCGCCAACCAGGTGATCGGCCTGTCGGCGGACCTCACCCCGTATACGTCGGACAGCCTGTGGAACTATGAGATCGGGGCCAAGCTCGGCCTGCTTGACCGCAAGCTGACGCTGAACCTAGCCGCCTATCAGATCGACTGGACCAACATCCAGGTCAGCGGCCGCACCACCAACGGCGCGTTCAGCTTCCTGTCCAACGCCGGCGCTGCCCGCATCCGGGGTGTCGAAGCCGAAGCGTTCGTCCGGCCGACGCGCGGGCTGCAACTCACCGTCTCGGGCAATTATATCGATCCGCGACTGACGCAGGACCAGGTCAACGCCTCGGTCGTCGCCGCTGGCCGGGTGGGGGACCGCATCCCGTACATCCCGAACTGGGCCGGGTCTGCCGGCGCGGAATATACCGCGCCGCTTAGCACCGGTCTTGATTTCTTCGCGCGCGCGGACGTCAATTATGTCGGGTCGTCTTTCTCGGAATTCCGCCCGACCAACGTCTACCGTGTAAAGATGGCGGCTTATTCGTTGACCAATGTTCGCATCGGCGTCGATCTCAAGCAGAGCGACGCCGGCGTCTATCTGTTCGTCAACAACCTGTTCGATGCGGTTGCGATCAACCGCGCGTCGCAATCCTCCACCGCGAACTCCTATTCCGCCACCTCCGCAGCACCGAGGACGATCGGCATCAACGTGCGCAAGAGCTTCTGAACGCCCTTACAGACAAAGGTACGCCCACATGACCAGATCGCTGTCGCGCGCGGTACGCGTGTTGTTCCTGACCTCGGCCCTCGGCGTTTGTGCGCCGGCGATGTCGCAGACTGTGCCAAGCCCGAAAGCGGTGCTGGGGCATGATCCCGGCGACGATTATTACCTCGCCAATTACGAGGATTCGATCCGCTATTTCCGCGCGCTGGCGGCGGCATCGAACCGGATCAAGCTGTTCGACGCGGGCAAGACGACGCAGGGACGCACGATGACCTATGCGGTCATTTCCTCGGCCGCCAATCTCGCCGATTTCGAGAAATACAAGGCCGTCTCGAAACGGCTCGGTGATCCGCGTGGGCTCACCGACGAGCAGGCGCGCGCGCTCGCCAAGGACGGCAAGATCATCGTTCACATCGATGGCGGCATGCATTCGAGCGAAGTCTCCGACCACCAACTGCCGCTCGCGCTCGCCTACAAATTGCTGTCCGCGAAGAATGATGCCGAGATCGGTGCGATCTTCGACAAGGTCATCCTGGTGCTGTGGCCGACCCTCAACCCTGACGGACAGGACATGGTTGTCGATTGGTATCGCAAACAGCGCGGCACCAAATGGGAAACCAGCCGGACGCCGTGGCTGTATCAGGAATATGTCGGCCACGATAACAATCGTGACGGCTATATGCTCAACATGAAGGAAAGCCAGGTCGTCGTCGCGACCGAGCAGACCTATTCGCCGGTGATCTGGTATTCGCAGCACCAGACCGCGCCGTTCCCGGCGCGGATCTGGGTGCCGCCGTTCGCCGATCCGGTATCGTCGAACATCAGCCCGTACATGCGGATTTGGACCAACGCGCTCGGCACCAACATCATGACGCGGATGCAGGCGGAGCAGAAGCCCGGCGCGATCGCGCAGGCGCGTTTCGACAATTGGTATGCCGGCTTTCTCGATTACATCCACGTCTTCCGCAACACGATATCCTTCTTCACCGAGACCGCACATGACAGTGCCACGCCGATGACCACCAAGGTCTCGGACTTTCCGGCGAACATGCGCGATCTCAAGGCGCAGATCATGTATCCCGATCCGTGGCGCGGCGGCGAATGGCACCTCAAGACCTCGGTCGATTATATGGTGACCGCGTCGATGGCGGTGCTCGATACCGCGCAAAAATACAGCGAGACGTTGCTGTACAACCGCTATCAGGCCGGTCGTGACATGGTCGCGGCGTCGGCCAAGGATGGCCCCGCCGCATATGTGATTCCGGCCGGCCAGACCGACATGCCCGAAGCGGCGTCGCTCGCACAGTTGATGCTGAGCCACGGCCTAGACGTGCTTCAGATCGAGAAGCCGACGCTGATCGGCGGCCACAGCTACGACGCGGGCAGTTGGATCGTGCCGACCGACCAGCCCTTCGCCGGGCTGGCGCGCGAACTGTTCGACAAGCAGACCTACCCGGACGCGATCCTCGACGGCAATGGCAAGCCGGTCGATCTGCCCTATGACGTCACCGGATGGACGCTGCCGATGCAGATGGGCGTGCAGGTCGATCGTATCGTCGAGCCGATCGCGCCCGAAATACGTGCCGGCATGCGCAAGATCAGCAAGGCCACGCCGCCGGCCGGTGCGGTACGTGGAGCAGGGGCGACGTACCTGATCAGCCGCCAGGTCAATAACAGCTATCGTGTGCTCAACACCGCGCTCGCGGCGGGTGGGAAGGCGGTCTGGACGAGCGCCGTTCTCAAGCCGGGCGCGGTGCCCGAAGATGCGATCGCGATCACCGGCGTAACCGCGCCGGCGATGTCCAGGATCGCGTCGGACTTCAGCGTGGCAGTAACGGCGTCGCCGGACACGGTCAGCGGCGCGACCGTCCATAAGGGGCGCGTCGCAGTGTACCGCCCGTGGGGGTCGAACATCGACGAAGGCTGGACGCGCTGGCTGCTCGAGCAATATGATTTCCAGCCCAAGAGCGTCTACAATGCGGATGTGAAGGCCGGGCTGGCCGGCAAGTACGACACGATCGTCATCCCGGACATGAATGCGCCGAGCAAAGGTCGCCCCGGCGATACGGCGCCGGCGCCCGACGTGATCTCCGCGTACAAGGGGCCGCTCGGCACGCTGATGGACGGGTTCGCCCCCAGCCAGATGCCCGCGCCCTATGCCGGCGGGATCGGCAAGGAGGGTGCGGCGAAGCTGATGGCGTTCGTCCGCGAGGGCGGGACGCTGGTGGCGCTGAACAATGCCTCGGACGCGATCATCGATCTGTTCGATCTGCCCGTCACCAACATCCTGAAGGATGTGAAGAGCGAGCAGTTCTTTTGTTCGGGTGCCCTGCTGGCGGTCGAGCTGAAGCAGGGGTTGCCGGCGACCGCAGGCATGCCAGCCGATCCGATCGTGATGTTCCAACGCGGACCCGCCTTCGCGCCGAAGGCCGGATTCAAGGGCGACATCATCGCTTCCTATGCTGCGACCGGCAATCCGCTGCGCAGTGGCGTGCTGCTCCATCCTGAAATGATCCAGGGCAAGGCAGCGGCGGTGTCGGTCTCTTACGGCAAGGGGACGATCTACCTTTACGGCTTCAAGCCGCAATGGCGTGCCCAGTCGCACGGCACCTACAAGCTGCTGTTCAACACGCTCTATCCGAATATTGCAAAGTAACGCGCGCGGCGCTCCGGTTCCCTGCGGGACCGGAGCGCTTACCGCGTCGCGCCGAAACGCGCGACGAGATCGTAGCTGTTGCCGACGAACACCTGACGCACATAGGTGATGCGGTCGCTGCCGCGCCAGGTCCGGCGTTCGACGCACAGGCAAGCCGAGCGCTGCGGAATGCGGAGCAGACGCGCTTCCTCGGCCGTCGCTTCGAGCGCGGAAATGCGCGTTTCCGCCTCGGTCCAGGGAACATGCTTCAACAGCCAACTTCCCGGCGAGATCGCCTCGATGTCGGTCGCGTCGCCGATATCGGGCACGGCCAAAACGCTGATGAGTCGATATTCCAGCGCCAGCGGAATGTCGTCGGCGAGGTGCAGCCCTTCGAGTTCGAACAGATCGCCCCCACCGGCAAGCCGCATCTCGTCGTCGCGGCTCGGAGCGGGTGGTCGCAGTCGATGGCCGATGGGAAAATAGGCATAGACTTGCCCGCGTTCGCGGATCTGCGATGGCAGATCGGGGACATCGAGCACCATCGAATGCATTCGCGGCCGCGCGACGAAGGTGCCCGCGCGCTTGCGCCGGTCGATCAGGCCGGCCGACAGCAACGCCGACAGCGCCTTGTTCACCGTCATGCGTGCGCAGCCATAATGCTGCATCAAATCCTGTTCGATCGGAATCCGGTCCCCCGGCGCGAGTTCACCCGATAGAATGCGCGCTTCGAAGTCCGACCGGATTCGCTCGTGCAAGGGCTGTCTCATCCGCAAAGCGTCTCCAGCACACGGCGATAGCGCGCGATGATCGTCGCACGCGCGCGATGTCTGCCACCGCTAACCAGCTTTGTGCCATGTCGCCAGACGCAATCCACGCCGGCCCGACCGGCGGCAAAAACAAGCCCGTCGATCAGTCCGTTGCCGCTGCGCCCGGCGAGCGACGGGTGGCCGAGATCGAGGCTGACAAGATCGGCGGGGAGGCCGACCGCTAGGCCCGTCGTCACGCCCAGCGCCTGCGCGCCGCCGGCCAGTGCGGCTGCGTAGATATCGCCGCCGGTCGACCGCCCGGCATCGTTGGCGAGCAAATTACGGCCGCGATGCGACAGGCGCTGGCCATATTCGAGCAGTCGCATTTCCTCGGTCGCGTCGATCATCACGTTCGAATCGCTGCCGAGTCCGTAGCGGCCACCCGCAGCGAGGAACGGGGCGGCCGGGAAGATGCCGTCGCCAAGATTGGCTTCGGTGATCGGACACAATCCGGCGACCGCACCCGATCGCGCCATCGCCGTCGCTTCGGCGCCGATCATGTGGGTGGCATGGACCAGGCACCATCGCGGATCGACCTCGGCATGGTCGAGCAGCCACGCGACCGGCCGCTGCCCGCTCCAGGCGAGGCACGCCTCGACCTCGCCGGTCTGCTCGGCGATGTGGATGTGGATCGGGCGGTCTTTCGCCATGCCGTTCAGCAAGCCGAGCTGTTCGGGCGATACCGCGCGCAGACTGTGCGGGGCGACGCCGACGATGGCATCGGGCAAAGTCGCCGCCGCGAGGTCGGTCGCGCTCGAGAGCAATCGCGCATAGCTGTCGATATCGTGGATGAAGCGCGCCTGATCGGGGCGGGGCGGCTGCGCACCGAAGCCGGCATAGGCATAGAACACCGGCAGCAAGGTCAGGCCGATCCCGCTCTCGGCGGCGGCGGCGATGATCGCGCCGCTCATCTCGGCTGGATTGGCGAAGCGCTCGCCGTCGCGGTCGTGATGCAGATAGTGGAACTCGCCGACGCGGGTGAAACCGCTTTCGAGCATCTCGATGTAGGCGAGCGCGGCGATCGCCTGCACGTCGTCGGGCGTCATGCGCGCGACGAACCGATACATGACGTCGCGCCACGTCCAGAAACTGTCCCCGGTCGGCCCGCGCGTCTCGGCGAGGCCGGCCATGCCGCGCTGGAAGGCGTGGCTGTGGAGGTTGGGGAGGCCGGGCAGGGCGCAGCCGTGCCGCTCGTCTTCGGGCGCTGGCGCGGCGTTGGTTTCGAGCGTTGCGATGCGGCCGGCGGCGATGGTGATTCGCACGTTTCGCGCCCAGCCGTCCGGCAGCAGCGCCTGTTCGAAAAACAGCGAAGGTCGTGCAGCGGAGGGACGGTTGGGCATGGTAGATTTGTCTATACATTAATCGCGAACGGTGCAATCATTCTCCCCGCAACCATGAGGTGACGGTCAGGTGCGGTGTGACACGCTATGGACGCAGGCGCGGCTGGTGACGTGCGCGGGCGATGGGCTCGGGTTGGTCGAGCGGGGATGCGTCGCCGCGCGGGGCGGCACGATCGTGTTCGCGGGGGACGCTGCCGACGCGCCGATGTTCGATGCGGCGCGGACGATCGATTGTGAGGGGCGCTGGATCACCCCCGGGCTGATCGACTGCCATACGCATCTCGTGCATGGCGGCGACCGATCGCATGAGTTCGAACTGCGGCTGGCCGGCGCGTCCTATGAGGAGATCGCGCGCGCCGGGGGCGGGATCGTCTCGACGATGCGGGCGACGCGTGCCGCCAGCGAGGATGCGCTGGTCGCGAGCGCGCTGCCACGGCTCGACGCGCTGATCGCCGAAGGGGTGACGACGGTCGAGATCAAGTCGGGTTACGGCCTCGACGCGCCGAGCGAGTTGCGAATGTTGCGGGCAGCGCGGCGGCTGGGGCAGGAGCGGCCGGTACGGGTCGCCACCACCTTCCTCGGCGCGCACGCGCTGCCGCCCGAATATGCCGGGGATGCAGACGGCTATATCGCGATGCTGTGTGACGATCTGCTGCCGCAGGTCGCGGCGGCGGGGCTTGCCGATGCCGTCGATGCGTTTTGTGAGGGGATCGGCTTTTCGCTCGCGCAGACCGAGCGCATGTTCCGCGCCGCCGCCGCGCACGGCCTGCCGGTCAAGCTCCACGCCGAGCAATTGTCCAATTTGCACGGTGCCGCGCTCGCCGCGCGCTACGGCGCGCTTTCGGCAGACCATCTCGAACATCTCGACGAGGCCGGCGTGGCGGCGATGGCGCAAGCGGGCACCGTCGCGACCTTGCTGCCGGGCGCCTATTACTTCGTTCGCGAAACCAAGCTGCCGCCGGTCGCCGCGCTGCGCCGCGCGGGCGTAAAGATCGCGCTCGCGACCGACTGCAATCCCGGTACCGCGCCGCTGACATCACTGCTGCTGACGATGAACATGGGCGCGACCCTGTTTGGGCTGACGGTCGACGAATGCCTCGCCGGCGTCACGCGCAACGCCGCGCGCGCGCTCGGCCTCGCCGATACGATCGGCACGCTGGAGGCCGGCAAGGCCTGCGATCTGGCGATCTGGGACATCGAGCGCCCCGCCGAACTGGTTTATCGCATGGGGTTCAACCCGCTCCATGCCCGCATCTGGAGTGGCCAATGAACACGATCCTGCTCATCCCCGGCGCGGTGACGCTGGCGCAGTGGCGCGCTTTGTATCGCGGCGCGCCCGCCCGGCTCGACCCGGCGTGCGCGCCGCGCATCGCCGAAAGCGCCGCCGCGGTGGCACGCATCCTTGCCAAAGGCGCGCCGGTCTATGGCATCAACACCGGCTTCGGAAAGCTGGCGAGCGTGCGGATCGGCGACCACGACCTCGCGACGCTTCAGCGCAACATCGTGCTGAGCCATGCCGCCGGCACCGGCGCGCCGTCACCCGTGCCGATCATCCGGCTGATGATGGCGTTGAAGCTGGCGAGCCTCGGGCAGGGCGCGTCTGGCGTGCGGCCGGAAACGGTCGCGTTGCTCGAAGCGATGCTCGCCGGGGGGCTGACCCCGGTCGTGCCGTGCCAGGGATCGGTCGGCGCGAGCGGCGATCTCGCACCGCTGTCGCACATGGCGGCGGCGATGATCGGCGTGGGCGAAATCTGGGTCGGCGGCGCGCGTATGCCTGCCGCCGAGGCGCTGGCGCAGGCCGGTCTCGCGACCGTAGAACTGGGTCCGAAGGAAGGGCTGGCGCTGCTCAACGGCACGCAATTCTCC
Organism: Sphingomonas populi; assembly: GCF_004208535.1. Taxonomy (GTDB): domain Bacteria; phylum Pseudomonadota; class Alphaproteobacteria; order Sphingomonadales; family Sphingomonadaceae; genus Sphingomonas; species Sphingomonas populi. The sequence goes on along the minus strand of NZ_SGIS01000009.1, from coordinate 116,443 downwards.
AACGCCAATGCGCTCGCCGGGCTGTTCGAGGCGGAACTGCTGTTCCAGTCGGCGCTGGTGACCGGCGCGCTTTCGACCGAGGCGGCCAAGGGATCGGACACGCCGTTCGACCCACGCATCCACGCGCTGCGGCGCCATGCCGGCCAGATCGAGACGGCGGCGGCGCTGCGCATGCTGATGGACGGATCGGCGATCCGGGCGAGCCACCTCGAAAACGATGCGCGCGTGCAAGATCCGTATTGTTTGCGCTGCCAGCCGCAGGTGATGGGCGCGGTGCTCGACATTCTGCGCCAGGCGGCGACGACGCTGGAGATCGAGGCGAACGGGGTATCGGACAATCCGCTGATTTTCCCTGAGAGCGACGAAGCGCTGTCGGGCGGAAACTTCCACGCCGAGCCGGTCGCCTTCGCCGCCGATATGATCGCGCTGGCGATTTGCGAAATCGGGTCGATCGCCGAGCGGCGCATCGCGATGCTGGTCGATCCGGCGCTGTCGGGGCTGCCGGCATTTCTCACCCCCAAGCCCGGCCTCAATTCGGGCTTCATGATCCCGCAAGTCACCGCCGCCGCGCTCGTGTCGGAAAACAAGCAGCGCGCCTATCCCGCCAGCGTCGATTCAATCCCGACATCGGCCAATCAGGAGGACCATGTCTCGATGGCCGCACATGGTGCGCGTCGCCTGCTCGACATGGCCGAGAACGCCAGTGCGGTGATCGGCATCGAATATCTCGCCGCCGCGCAGGCGATCGATTTCCACGCGCCGCTGGCAAGCAGCACGCTGCTTCAGGCCGCGCACGCTTGCCTGCGCGCGGAGGTGCCGCATCTGACCGACGACCGGCACTTCCATCCCGATATGGAAGCCGCCAATCGCCTCGTCCGCTCGGGCGCGCTGGTCGCGGTCGCGGGTGATCTGCTGCCGGGTGTCGCATGAGCGACGGCTTGCAGGTCCATCGCGGCGACGCGCCGCTGATCCTCGCGTTTCCGCATACCGGCCTCGATCTGGCCGATGTCGAAGATTGTTTCGTATCGCCCTGGCTTGCCCGGCGTGATGCCGATTGGTGGATTGACCAGCTCTATGCGTTCGCGGCGGATCTCGGCGCGACGATGGTCCGCACCACGATTTCGCGCAGCGTGATCGACGTCAATCGCGATCCGTCGGGTGCATCGCTGTACCCCGGCATGGCGACGACCGAATTGTGCCCGACGACGACGTTCGACGGCGCGCCGCTCTATGCCGGCGCGGTGCCCGACGCCGCCGAGATCGCGCGGCGCCGGGCGCGCTGGTTCGACCCGTACCATGCCGCGCTGTCGGCGGAGATCGCGCGGCTGCGCGCCGCGCACGATACTATCGTGGTGTACGACGCGCATTCGATCCGCAGCCATATCCCGCGCCTGTTCGATGGCGAACTGCCGCAGTTCAACATCGGCACCAACGGCGGGGTGACCTGCGATCCCGCACTTGGCCAGTCGGTCGAGGCGCTGTGTGCTGCGAGCGGCCTCGGCCATGTCCTCGACGGGCGTTTCCGGGGCGGCTGGACGACGCGCCATTATGGCCGGCCCGAAACGGGCGTGCATGCGATCCAGATGGAACTCGCGATCCGCGGGTATATGGACGAGCCCGACGTGCCCGCCCCCGGCATTTGGCCGCCCGCTTATGATTCCGCGCGCGCGGCGCCGCTTGCCGCCACCCTATCCGACATCGTGAAGGCGTGTCTCGCCTTCGCCCAAGCCTGACCGCGAAGGACTTGCCATGACTCGCCTCGACAACAGCCGCAAAATCCATGCCGCGACCGGCACCGAACTGACCGCCAAGAGCTGGCTGACCGAAGCGCCGTTGCGCATGCTGATGAACAACCTCCACCCCGACGTCGCCGAGCGGCCCGAGGAGCTGGTCGTCTATGGCGGCATCGGGCGCGCCGCGCGCGACTGGGAAAGCTATGACCGGATCGTCGCGACGCTGCGCCGGCTCGAGGACAATGAGACCTTGCTGGTCCAGTCGGGCAAGCCGGTCGGCGTGTTCCGCACGCATGCCGATGCGCCGCGCGTGCTGATCGCCAATTCCAACCTCGTCCCGCATTGGGCGACGTGGGAGCATTTCAACGAGCTCGATCGCAAGGGGCTGGCGATGTACGGCCAGATGACCGCCGGATCGTGGATTTACATCGGCACGCAGGGCATCGTTCAGGGCACTTACGAGACCTTTGTCGAGATGGGCCGCCAGCATTATGGCGGCGACCTGTCCGGGCGGTGGCTGCTGACCGCCGGCCTTGGCGGGATGGGCGGCGCGCAGCCGCTCGCGGCGGTGATGGCGGGCGCGTCGTGCCTCGCGATCGAATGCCAGCAGAGCCGGATCGATATGCGGCTGCGCACCGGCTATCTCGATGTCGCCGCCGCCACGATCGACGAGGCGATGGCGATCATCGAGCGGAGCTGCGCCGACAAGGCGCCGGTCTCGGTCGGGCTGATCGGCAATGCCGCCGAGATCCTGCCCGAGCTGTACCGGCGCGGCATCCGCCCCGATCTGCTCACCGACCAGACCAGCGCGCACGATCCGGTCAACGGCTATCTGCCGATCGGCTGGAGCGTTGGCGAATGGGCCGAGCGGCGCGAGCGCGATCCGCAAGCCGTGGCGGCCGCCGCCAAGCAATCGATGGCGGTGCATGTCCGCGCGATGCTCGATTTTCAGGCGGCCGGCGTGCCGACCACCGATTACGGCAACAACATCCGTCAGGTCGCGCTCGACGCGGGCGTGACCAATGCGTTCGATTTCCCCGGATTCGTGCCGGCCTATATCCGGCCGCTGTTCTGCCGTGGGGTCGGGCCGTTCCGCTGGGTGGCGTTGTCGGGCGATCCCGAGGATATCTACAAGACCGACGCCAAGGTGAAGGAGCTGCTGCCCGACGACACGCATCTGCACCATTGGCTCGATATGGCGCGCGAGAAGATCCAGTTTCAGGGCTTGCCGGCGCGGATCTGCTGGGTCGGGCTGGGGGATCGTCACCGGCTCGGGTTGGCGTTCAACGCGATGGTTGCGAGCGGCGAATTGAAGGCGCCGGTGGTGATTGGCCGCGACCACCTCGATTCAGGCTCGGTCGCCTCGCCCAATCGCGAGACCGAGGCGATGCGTGACGGCAGCGACGCGGTGAGCGACTGGCCGTTGCTCAACGCGCTGCTCAACACCGCGAGCGGCGCGACCTGGGTGTCGCTGCATCATGGCGGCGGCGTCGGCATGGGCTTTTCGCAGCATTCGGGCATGGTGATCGTCGCCGACGGCACGCCCGAAGCGGCGGCGCGGCTGGAGCGCGTGTTGTGGAACGATCCCGCCACGGGGGTGATGCGCCACGCCGATGCCGCCTACGAGATCGCGCTGGAGTGCGCGCGTGAGAAGCAGCTCGATCTGCCGGGCATCCTGGGGTGAGCGACGGCGCGCTGATCCGCGCGGCCGAGTGCCTGCCGGTGGCGTGGAAGAACGGCGGCGGGGTGACGCGCGAGATCGCTAGTTTCCCCGCTGGTGCCGGGGTGGATGGCTTCGCGTGGCGGCTTAGCGCCGCGCGCGTCGAGGCGCCGGGGGCGTTTTCGCACTTCGCGGGGGTCGATCGCACGATCGCGATCCTGTCGGGGCGGCTCGGGCTGGCGGTGGCGGGGCGTGACCCGATCATGCTCACGCCCGACAGCGCGGCGTATGGTTTTCCCGGCGACGTTGACGCGTTCGGTACGCCTGAGGGCGGGCCGGTTGTCGATCTGAACCTGATGGTGCGGCGGGGCGCTGGCGTTGGCATGATCCGGGCGGTGGGCGCCGGTGTGATCCCGGCGGTCGCGGCGGGGGCGATCGTGGTCGCGACGCGGGACCTGGTCCTTCGGATCGGCTCGCGAACCGTGCCGATGCGGGCGCATGACGCCTTTCGCTTCGAGACGTCGCCCGACGCGGATGTTGCCGTAAGCGCTCCGGTGAAGATTGCGTCGGTCATCCTCGGCGCTGCCGTGATGCCGTAGCTCGCGACTGCTCGCGCACATTTCCGGGCGAGCGTCCGGGGACATGGACGCGGGCCACGGTCCCGGACAGGCGGAATCAAGACGCGGCGCACCTTCAGGAAATCGCATACCGGGCGGCACCAAGTTCCGTGATGTTCGTTTTGATACGTCGCCAATCGCAGGGCCTTGCTACATGACGGTTATCATCAACGGATCGTCGGCCACGCTGCCCGGCGATCCACGCGTCTCGCTGCTCGATTTTCTACGCGAACACCTGCATCTGTCCGGCACCAAAAAGGGCTGCGATCAGGGGGCGTGTGGTGCCTGCACCGTCCTCGTCGATGGCGAGCGCATCCTCTCGTGCCTCGCGCTCGCGGTGCAGTTCGACGGGCGGCAGGTCACGACGATCGAGGGGTTGAGCGACGACGCCGGGCTGCACCCGTTGCAGCAGGCGTTCATCGAGCATGACGGGTTCCAGTGCGGCTATTGCACGCCGGGCCAGATCTGCTCGGCGATCGGCATGGCGGCGGAAGCGAAGCGCGGGTTGCCGAGCCATGTCAGCGCCGATCTGACCGCCGAGGTGACGCTCACGCGCGAGGAAATGCAGGAGCGGATGAGCGGCAATCTGTGCCGCTGCGGCGCGCATAACGGGATCATCGACGCGATCCGTGAAACCGTCGTGGCGGGGATGGCGGCATGACTCCGTTCAGCTTTACGCGCGCGACCGATCCAGACGAGGCGTTGCGACTCTTCGAGGGAAACGCGTCCTATCTCGGCGGCGGCACCAACCTCGTCGATCTGATGCGCGAGACGATCGCGCGGCCCGAGCGGCTCGTCGACGTGACGGCGCTATCGGACACGATCGAAGAGACTGCGGACGGCGGGCTGCTGATCGGCGCGGCGGTGCGCAATACCGCGCTGGCCGAGCATCTCGGCGTGCGGACGCGCTACCCGGTGCTCGCGCGCGCGATTTTGGCGGGGGCGTCGGCGCAGATTCGCAATATGGCGACGGTCGGGGGCAATCTGCTCCAGCGCACCCGCTGCCTGTATTTCTACGATCACGCGGGATCGCGCTGCAACAAGCGCGCGCCCGGCAGCGGTTGCGATGCGGTTCACGGCTTCAACCGTAACCACGCGATCCTCGGTGCGTCGCCGCTCTGCGTCGCGACGCATCCGTCGGACATGTGCGTCGCGCTCGCCGCGCTCGATGCGACGGTGCATCTGACGGGGGCGGGCGGCGCGCGCACGCTGCCGTTTACCGCGCTCCACCGCCTGCCGGGGGAGCATCCCGAGATCGACACCGTGCTGGAACCCGGCGAGCTGATCACCGCGATCGAGCTGCCGCCGCTGCCGTTCGCCGCCAACTCGACCTACCGGAAAGTGCGCGACCGGGCGAGCTACGCCTTCGCTCTGGTCTCGGTTGCCGCCGCGTTGGAGATTGAGGGCGGGCAGATCAGGGACGTGCGGATCGCGCTTGGCGGTGTCGCGCACAAGCCTTGGCGGGCGACCACAGCGGAGGCCGCATTACGCGGTGGCCCCGCGACCGAAGCGGCGTTCCGCGACGCCGCGATCACCGAACTCGCCGATGCGAAGCCACTCAGCGACAACGGCTTCAAGGTCGAACTCGTCACGCGGACGCTCGCCGCCGTCCTATCCGAACTCGCCGGAGCCGCCGCATGAACATCGTCGACAACGCCAAGCTCGCCGCGCAGGCGGTGGTGCAGGGTGCGATGGCAAAGCTCGTGCCGCTCGCGCCCGATAGCTGGATACCGGGCGGCGTGCCCGACCCGCTGATCGCCCGCAAGCATGGCTTGATCGGATCGCCGGTCTCGCGGCGCGACGGTCCGCTCAAGGTGCAGGGTCAGGCGCGCTTCGCCGCCGAGGTGGTGCTTGAGGGCATGGTGTATGCGGCGCTCGCGTATGCGACGATTCCGCGCGGACGGATTGCGACGCTCGATACCGATGCCGCCGAAGCCGCGCCCGGCGTCGTCGCGGTGATGACCTGGCGCAACTGCCCCCGGATGAACCCGCCCGCAGTGTTCGGATCATCGCCGACAGCGGCAGGGCCAAGCGACCTGCCGATCCTGCAGGACGACCGGATTCACTGGAACGGGCAGCCGATCGCGGTCGTGCTGGCGGAAACGCAGGAGCAGGCCGATCACGCCAGGTCGCTGATCGTCGCGACCTATCAAGCCGATCCCTCGACGACGAGCCTCGCTGCGGCGAAAGCGCACGGGGCTGTGCCCGGGCTGTTCATGGGCACGGCGTTGCTCAACGAAAAGGGCGATGCCGAAGCAACGCTGGTGGCGGCGCCGCACCGGGTCGATCACCTTTATCGCACCCCGCGCCACAACCACAATGCGATCGAGCCGCACGGCGCGACGATCCTGTGGGACGGCGACGACCTCGTCATCCACGACATGAGCCAGATGGTCACGGCGACGGCGGCGACGCTCGCCGGCGTGTTCGATCTCGAACCCGCGCAGGTGCGGATCATGTCGCCGTATGTCGGTGGCGGCTTTGGCGGCAAGGGGCTGTGGGACCACCAGATCCTCGGCGCGGCGGCGGCGAAGATGATCGGCCGGCCAGTCCGCATCGCTTTGTCGCGCGAGGGCGTGTTCCGCCTCGTCGGGGGGCGCACGCTGACCGAACAGCGCGTCGCGATCGGCGCGACCGCCGACGGCCATTTCACCGCGATCGTCCATAGCGGCATCGCGGCGATGAGCGCGCACAACAACATGCCCGAGCCGTTCATCCTGGCGACGCAATCGGCCTATGCCGCCGACAGCTTCAAGCTTTCGGTCGACACCGTGGCAATGAACATGCTCGCCAACACCTTCATGCGCGCGCCCGGCGAAGCGGTCGGTACGTTCGCGCTCGAATCGGCGATCGATGAACTCGCGACCGAACTCGGCATCGACCCGATCGAGCTGCGCTTGCGCAACGAACCCGACAAAGATCCGGTCAGCGGACTGCCGTTTTCCTCGCGGCATATCGACGAGGCCTGGCGCGCGGGTGCCGAAGCGTTCGGCTGGAGCGCGCGCAACCCGGTTCCAGGCGCGCGCCGCGAGGGCGAGTGGTTTGTGGGGCTGGGCTGTGCGACCGGCACCTATCCCTATCACCGCATGCCCGGCGCCGCCGCGCGGATAACGCTGACGCGCGACGGCAGGGCGATCGTCGAGGTCGCCGCGCACGAGATGGGCATGGGCACATCGACCACGACCGCGATGGTCGCCGCCGAGCGGCTCGGCCTGCCGATCGAGCAGGTCGAGGTGCGCTATGGCGATTCGATCATCCCCGGCGCGATCCTCGCCGGTGGATCGCAGCAGACCGCCGCGATCGGCGCGGCGGTGATCGCGGCGCATCACGCGCTGGTGGGCGAACTGCTCAAGCTGGCGGGCAACGACTCAGCGCTCGCCGGCCTGTCGGTGGCGGACGTCGGCACCGAGGACGGCGCGCTGTGCAAGCTCGACGAGCCGTCACGGCGCGAGAGCTACACCTCGATCCTCGCACGCGCCCAACGCGACACTATCGTGGTGACCGAACAGGCGTCGCAGCCGCTCGAAATCCAGCATTGGTCGATGCACTCGCACAGCGCGATCTTCGTCGAGGTCGCGGTCAGTTCGGTTACCGCCGAGACGCGCGTGCGCCGCGTGCTGGGATCGTTCGATTGCGGCCGCATCATGAACCCCAAGACGGCGCGCAGCCAGTTTCGCGGTGGTATCATCATGGGGCTGGGCATGGCGCTGATGGAGGAAACCCAGTTCGACGAGCGCAACGGCCGGATCATGAATCCGAGCCTCGCCGAATATCATGTGCCGGTGCAGATGGACGTTCCCGAGATCGACGTGATCTGGACCGATATCGCCGACCCGCATACACCGATGGGCGCGCATGGCGTCGGCGAGATTGGCATCACCGGCGTTGCGGCTGCGGTGGCGAACGCGATTTATAACGCGACCGGCAAGCGAATCCGCGACCTGCCCGTCAGGCTCGACACGCTGCTGTGACGGCGCGGGAGGCCCGTCGAGGCTTCTCCCTGACCGGCCCGATCAGCGGATCGGCGCGAGACTGTCCATGATCGCGGTCAGCGCGAGCGCGGTCTGATGTTCCATCGCGCTGTGGCCAGCGTTGGTTATGACGTAGCGCGCCGGTGTCGCACCGACGCCGGCCAGCGCATCGACCAGCCGCGATGCCTGTGTGAGCGGACAGACCTGATCGAAGCGACCGTGCACGATATGGATCGGCAAATGCGCTATCCTGTCGACGTTGCCGAGGATGTAATCGGGTTCGAGGAACAGGTGGTTGGCGAAGAAATGCGCTTCGATCTGCGCGAACGATAGCGCGAATTCGGCGTCGCCGAACTTGCCGGGGTCGCTGGCCTGCGGGATCATGTTCGAGATCGTCCCCTCCCACACCGACCATGCGAGCGCCGCGTGAAGCTGGCGGGCGCGATCTTCGTCGTCGGTGGGCGCGGCGTCGAAGATCGCCTTGTACGCCGCCATCATGTCCGAGCGTTCCCGCGCGGGGATGATCTCGACGAACGCCTTCCACGCGTCGGGATAGGCGATGTAGCTGCCGGGCGCGGTCAGTTCGAACGGCGCATCGGCGAAGGTGGCGGCGTTGCCCTGGTACATATAGTCGAGGTCTTGCCGCGCGCCGATGAAGATGCCGCGTAGCACCAGCGATGCGACATTGTGCGGATGGCGGATCGCATAGACAAGCGCCAGCGTACTGCCCCAACTCCCGCCGAATACATGCATCGGCCCGGCGATGCCGAGCGCATCGCGCAACGCGTTGATGTCGTCGACGAGATGGTCGGTCGTGTTGCGGACCAAAGCCACCTCCGGCCCCGCCAGCGCGACGGTCGGCGTGCTCTTGCCGCAACCGCGCTGGTCGAACAGGATTACCCGGTAGCGTGCCGGATCGAAGAACCGCGACATCACCGGCGCACAGGCGCCGCCGGGGCCGCCATGCAGGACCATGACCGGCTCGCCGGCGGGATTGCCGTATTCTTCCCAGGAGAGCGTGTGATCGGGCTGATGATCGACCTGGAGGAACCCGCTGCGGTTTGCGGCGCGCTGCGGATATTTCCACGCGTCGCCGATCGTGCTCGCGGTCTGGAGTTCCGAAAGGTCGATCATGTCCGTACCTGTCCTGTCGCCACGCTGAACCGACGCTTCACGCTTCGCCGATATTACCGTTTTGCCGTACCCGGACATCATATAGGGATGACCGACGGCGTTTGTCATAGTGGCCGATGTCGCGGGCGAGCGATCAACGACGTGTCTTGTCCGGCGCGAGGTCGATCCAGACCGGCGCGTGGTCGCTGCTCTTTTCCCAGCCCCGCACGTCTCGATCGACGCGGGCGTCACGCAATCGTGGCGCAAGAGAAGGGCTGAGCAGCAGATGGTCGATGCGGAGCCCGGCGTCGCGCCCGTATGCGTTTCTGAAATAGTCCCAGAAGGTGAAGATCGTCTCGTCGGGATGGATCGTCCGTAGCGCGTCGGTCCAGCCCTGCGCGACCAGCCGGGCGAATGCCGCACGGACTTCGGGCGCGAACAGCGCATCGTCCTGCCAGCGCTCCGGCTTGTAGACGTCACGTTCGGTCGGCATCACGTTGAAGTCGCCAGCGAGGACGACTGGTATGCCGGTGTCGATCAAATCCTGCGCGTGCCGGATCAAGTGCTCGAACCAGCGCATTTTATAGTCGAACTTCGGCCCCGGGCGCGGGTTGCCGTTCGGCAGGTACAGTCCAGCGATCAGCACGCCGTTGACCGCAGCCTCGATATAGCGGCTCTGGCTTTCGTCGGGATCATCCGGCAGGCCGCGCCGTGTCTCGACCGGCGTGCCGACGCGGCTCAGGATGGCGACGCCGTTCCAGCTTTTCTGTCCGTGCCAGATCGCCTGGTAGCCGGCGGCTTCGATCGCTGCGTGCGGGAATTTGTCCTGCGGCGCCTTCAGTTCCTGCAGGCATACGACGTCGGGTTCGCGCTCCGCCAGCCACCGCAGCAGCACCGGCAGGCGGCCATTGATGCCATTCACATTGTAGGTCGCGATCTTCATGGCGATCGCTAGACCGTCAGCCGGTCGCGCGTTTCGGAATCGATCTTGCCTGACAGGCCGGGCACCTCGTCGAGCTGGCGCAGGCTCGTGAAGCGCCCGCGCTCCTCACGGTAGCGCACGATCTCGAAGCCGTGACCGCGCAGCCCGTCGATCGCGTCGAGGTCGTCCTGCGTGGCGGTGTTGATGTCGATACCGGGCATGGATGGCCTTCCTGATTGCGGATCGCGAGCGCCTAGCGCAACTGGCTGTCCTTGCTGCCGCGGCGGTTGAACAGCGCGGCGGCGGGGCGGTCACGCCCGCTCTGGCAGGTGACGCAGGTTCGCACGCCGGGGATGGCGATGCGCCGGCCTTCGGGAATGTCGTCACCGCACGATATGCAGTGACGTTCGCTCTCGCCGGTCGGCATGCGGGCGCGGGCGGTGTTCACCGCGTCCATGATGGTATCGTCGATCTGGTCCTGCACTGCGCCATCGCGCGTCCATCCGCCTGCCATTGGTCTGCTCCTCGTGAGGTAAGCACAAAGCGGGAGGAGGGTGCGGGGTTCCACGATGCCAGGTGGTGCCCACGCCCCAGCGTTGGCGTCAGGCCTGGTGGATCTTCAAGACGCTGGCGTGTCGGGTCGGCAGGCGGCCGGGCACGTCGATCGATAGCGCCGTCGCAGTCTGGCGGAACCGCACCGGCCCCGCGCCGAGCAGCTCGACGCCGACAACGCGGCCGCGCGCGTGCGGTGCGCCTGCCCGCAACGCGGCGATCTCGGTCGTGCCGGCCGGTTCGCCGAGCGTGATCGCGTAGAGCGTCTCGCCTTTGGTCGTGAAGCGGATGTCGCGCGCGGAATATTCCGCCTTTTCCTTGAACATCCCCTCCACGGCCTCGGTCGGGCCCTCGCCGTACAGCGTCCACGGGCGCGTGCCGTGGATCGCCTCGGCGTTGACCGCCATCCACGCGGCGAGGTCGGTCAGCAGCGCGTCCGATTCGGGCGGCATCGATCCGTCCGCGTATTGGACGACGTTCAACAGCATGTTGCCGTTCTTGCTGACGATATCGGCAAGCATGGCGAGGATTTCGCGTGACGTCTTGTATTTGGACTCGTCGCTGTAGAACCAGTCGCCGTTCGAGGTGTCGGTCTGCCAGGGGAGCGGGTTGATGCCTTTCAGCACGCCGCGCTCGACATCCTGCACCATGCCTTCCTTGAAGAACTCGCCGGTGCCGGAGTCCTTGCAATTGTAGACCGCCTCGAGCCGGCCCGTCCGCGCGATGCTGCTGTTGTAGAGATGCGCGACCAACGTGCGGCCGACTTCGCCGAACGGCAGGCCGCCGTCCGAATACAGCAGATCGGGCTGATAGCTGTCGACGAGATCGCGGATGCGTTTCAGCCAGAGCTGATGATACGCCGGGTTGGTGGTGTACCAGCTCGCCTTGGTGTCGATGAACGGTTCGGTGCGATTGTCGTGATAGAGATCGGCATAGGCCGGATCAGCGCCGTCATAGTTCACGCCGAGCTTGGGCCAGAACTGGTCGTACAGATGGTTCGGATACCACCAGTTATGGCTCGCGCCGAGATGCTCGGAGACGCCGAAGCGCAAGCCATGCCGCTTCGCCGCCGCCTGCCACATGCCGACGACATCGCGCTTCGGCCCCATCGCGACCGCGTTCCAGCGGTGATGCTTCGAATTCCACAGGTCGAAATTGTCGTGATGGACACCCATCGACACGAAATATTTCGCACCGGCCTTCGCATAGCGCGCCATCAGCGCCTCCGGCTCCCAGCGCTCGGCTTTCCAGAGCGGGATGATATCCTTGTAGCCCTTTTCCGACGGGTGGCCGTAGGTCTTGAGATGGTGGTCGTAATGGGGATGACCCGGCACGTACATGAAGCGCGCGTACCAGTCGCCCTGGCGCGGCACCGCCTGCGGCCCCCAATGGGACCAGATGCCGAACTTCGCATCCTTGAACCAGTCGGGCGTGCGGTAGCTCTTCAGCGATTCCTGCGTCGCATTGAACGGGCCGGGTGCGATCGTGCCGTCAGGCGTGGGCACCGGCGCCGCCGTCGCGGGAGCGACCCGTGCCAACGCCCCGGCGCCGAGCGCGAGGAGCGGGCCATAAAGGATCTCGCGTTTGCTGAAGTTGGTCATCATTCCCTCCCGCTGGCCGAACGTTCCGTTGAGGTTCGCACCGGGCGCGCGTGGGACGTGGTGGCGTGCGTCAGCGACATGCCCATCGAACCCCTTTCTCAATGTCGTTCCGGCGTCCCGAGGCGCCGGCATGGAGGGCTATTGGTGCAATATAACCCGGTTGTATGCAAGTTGTGATGGTTTGGTAATGCTTCACCGCGTTTGCGGGCGCTCTTGCGGCTCGCCGGAATGGGATCAGTATGTGGCGACGCTTGAACCCGTGACTGGTAACGGAACCGCCCAAACGCGCCTTTTCGAAGGCAGGAGAGATCATGATGCGCGACATGCGACAGAAGCGGACAGCGCGGCAGATCGCGAGCCTGCTGTTGGCCGGTTGCTTGCTCGGTTCAGCGGCATTGGCGCAGGCGTCGCCTGAGCTGCCGAGGATCGAAAGCCGCAACGGCCGGCACGCGCTGATCGTCGATGGCGCGCCGTTCTTCATGCTCGGCGCGCAGGTCAACAACTCGACCAATTATCCAGCCCCGCTCGCGACTGCGTGGCCGGTGCTCGACCGGATCGGCGCCAACACCGTCGAGGTGCCGATCGCGTGGGAGCAGGTCGAGCCGCAGGAGGGGCGGTTCGACTTCGCCTTCCTGCAAACCCTGCTCGATCAGGCGCGCGTGCATGACAAGCGCGTCGTGCTGTTGTGGTTCGGGACGTGGAAGAACACCTCATTCTCGTACACGCCCGATTGGGTGAAGCTCGACAACCGCCGTTTCCCCCGGATGAAGACCAGGGCCGGCAAGGATCACGGTGTCCTCAGCGCGCACGGCGCGGCGACGCTCGCGGCGGATACGCGCGCGTTCGTCCAGCTCATGACCTATCTGCGCGACCATGATCCGCAGAACACCGTCATCATGGTGCAGGTCGAGAACGAGACCGGCAGCTACAAGAACCCGCGCGATTTCTCCGCCGTCGCCGACACCCTGTTGGCCAAGCCGATTCCGGCGGCTTTATCGCGGCGGTTGAACAAGAGCGGCTCCTGGAGCGCAGTGTTCGGCGCGCAGGCCGACCGCGCGTTCAACACCTGGTATGTCGGCAGCTACGTCAACGCCATCGCGGCGGCAGGCAAGGCGATCAAGCCGCTACCGATGTACGTGAACGCCGCGCTTGCGGGGCCGTCCAACGTGCCCGATCCCGATGGTGTCGCCAGCGGCGGGCCGCAGCAGGATGTGCTCGATATCTGGAAGGCGGCCGCGCCCGCGATCGATATCGAAGCGCCGGACATTTACGACAAGGCCAGTGACAATGTCGCGCGCTACCTCGACGCCTATGCGCGCGCCGACAATCCGCTGATGGTGCCCGAGATCGGCAACACGCGCGATTTCGCCCGGTTCTTCTGGCCGACGCTCGGCCGGGGCGCGATCGGTTTCGCACCGTTCGGCATGGACGATACCGGCTACGCCAATTACCCGCTCGGCGCGGCCGAGCTTTCGCCGGCCGTGCTGGATGCGTTCGCGCTGCCCTATGCCGCCGTCGGATCGATGATGCGCGACTGGGCGCGGATCGCTTATACTCAGCCGACGTGGGGCGCCGCCAAGCCCGACGACGGGGCGCCGCAATCGACGCAGATGGGCGACTGGACGATCACCGCCGCGTGGGGCGAATGGCAGTTCGGCATGAAGGACTGGACATGGCTGAAGGGCGATGCCGCGCCCTGGGGCAAGGAGCCGGTTGGCGGCGTCGCGGTCGCGCAATTGTCGGCGGACACGTTTCTGGTGATGGGCGACCATGTTCGTGTGTCGTTCGCCGCCGCACCGGGCACCGCGCCCAACGGAATCATGGTGCGCGCCGAAGAAGGACGGTTCGAGAACGGGCGCTGGGTGATGACGCGCGTGTGGAACGGCGACCAGACCGATTACGGCCTCAACTTGGTCAGCCGTCCGCAGATCCTGAAGGTCACGATGGGGCATTATCGCTAAGGCGCCACCGCACCCGAGCAAGGGCAAGATCTGTGCGAAAGCCGTCTTGTTCTCCCGCGCACGCGGGAGTCCAGCGGCCACAAGAGCCGTATATCGGTGTTTTGCTTGGCTCTGGGTTCCCGCTTTCGCGGGAAAACACGATAAAAACGGCCTTCGATGATGCCGCAAGCGCTCGGGTGCGGGCCGTGGGCGCTCACACGAGCGCGTTGCGGCGGATGAGTTCCTTGTACCAATGCGCGCTCAGCTTGGGCGTGCGCTTCTGCGTTTCGAAATCGACGTAATGGATGCCGAAGCGGTTGGTGTAGCCGTCGGCCCATTCGAAATTGTCGAGCAGGCTCCACAGGAAATAGCCCTTGAGCGGATAGCCCTCGGCGGCGGCGCGGCGGAAATGCGTCAGGCAGTTGCGGAGGTACATGACCCGGTCGGGATCGAGCACTTGTCCGTTCGGCGTCACCATGTCGTCCGCCGAGCAGCCGTTTTCCGCGACGAAGATCGTCTTGGGCTTCCACAGGTCGCTCACGCTTCGCACCGACCAATAGCCGACCTCCGGGCTGACATAGAGCCAGGGCGAGGGCATGCGCGGCGAGTGGAGCGTGCGCGGCAGCACCGAATAGCCGCTCGGCGTGTCGTCGGCCATCACGTAGAACGGGGTGTAGACGTTGATCGCGAGGAAATCGAGCGGACTGCCGATCGCGGCCATGTCGCCGGGCTGGACCACGGGCGCGGCGGCGCCCTGCGCGGTGAGGTAGGAGTCCAGGTAGCGCCCCTCCATGATCGCGGTGAGGAACATCGCATTCTCCTGCCGGGTCGCGCGCAGCGTCGCCGCGATATGCTCAGGCGTCTCGACCACGGGCACGAAGAAGGTGGCGTTGTCGGCGATGCCGACCTGCGTTCCGGGGCGCGCAGCGGCGCGGATCGCGCCGACGCCGAGACCGTGCGCGAGGATCGCGTGGTGCCGCACCTGGTTAAGCTCGCGCGGCGGCAGCATCAGCCCGGGCGCGTGGGTGCCGGACTTATGGCCGAGGTCGGTGAAGCTGCGTACTTCGTTGACGGTCATGAAATGATGGACACGATCGGAGAGCTTGCCCGCCATGAAGCCGGCGTAATCGGCGAACGCCTTGGCGGTGTCGCGGTTCTGCCAGCCGCCCGGCAGCGCCTGCGGCAGATCCCAGTGGAACATCGTCACATACGGCGTGATGCCGGCGGCGAGCAGCGCGTCGATCACCCGGTTGTAATGGTCGACGCCCTTCTGGTTCGGCTGGCCCTTGCCCTCGGGAAAGATCCGCGACCAGGCCAGCGACATCCGGTAGGCGCGCACGCCGAGGTCTTTCATCAGCGCGATATCCTCGCCGTAGCGATGATAGCTGTCGCTGGCGACATCGCCGGTGGCGTTGTTCGCGACCTTGCCGGGGGTGTGCGAGAACACGTCCCAGTTGGTGAGGCCGCGACCATCCTCCTTCGCTGCGCCCTCGACCTGATAGGCGGCGGTGGCGCAGCCCCACAGGAAGTCCGGCGGGAAGGCGGACGCATCGGTGCCACGCAGGGCTGCGCGTGGGGCGGCGGTGGCGCTCGATGCCGCCGTCAGGGCGGCGCCTGCGGTCATGCTTCCCACCACGAATTCGCGACGATCCATCACTTGTTCTCCTTCGGGGGTACAGACGTGCCCGTTATTTGCGCGCGGTGACGATCTCGACAAGCCCGCCGAGCGCCTGCCCGGTCGGCAACGCGCCCGACGCGGTCAGCCGCTGCCCGGCCTCGTCCCAGTGCAGCACGGCGCTTTTGCCGCCGCGTGCGCGATAGTCGTTGGAGGTGCCGTCGTCATCGTAGAGCGTGAACCGGGCGTCGCGCCCCGGATAGACACGGACCTTCTCGAGCATCTGGCGCGTCGCGGTGCTGGGCACCTGCACCCCGATCGGCACGATCGACCCGGCCCGCACGAACACCGGGATGCGGTCGATCGGCGCGGCGGCGTCGATCCATTGGCCGCCGGTCAGTTTGGCGTTGCTCCACCAATCGTACCAGTCGCTGCCGGCGGGCAGATAGACCCTGCGGCTGGTCACGCCCTGATCGGTGACGGGGGCGACGAGCAGCGCTTGCCCCAGCATATATTCGTCGCCGATCGTCGCGGCTTGCGGATCGGCGGGGAAATCCATGAACAGCGCGCGCATGAACGGCGCGCCGGTGTCATAGGTCTCATGGCCGAGCGCATAGAGATACGGGATCAGCGCATAGCGCAGGCGCAGCCACTGCGCGAGGATCGGTTCGGCGGCCTTGCCATATTCCCAGATCGCGGTGCCGGGGCGCTGGCCGTGGATGCGCAGCGTCGGCGTGAGCGCGTTATACTCGAACCAGCGCACGAACAGTTCGGGATAATCGCGAGAGTCCGGCGCCATCGCGGTCGCGCCGGCGGGGTCGACCAGCACCGGACGCGGCGCAGGCGGCCCAGCGGGTGTCTGCCAGCCGCCAGTGTCCGATCCCCAATAAGCGAGGCCCGAGGCGGTGAAGCCGAGCCCGGTCGGCACCTGCCGCCGCAGCGCTTCCCACGTCGCCTGCACGTCGGACGACCAGAACAGGCAGCCGTTCGCCTGCGTGCCGGTATAGGCGGCGCGGCACAGGATCATGTTGCGGAAATTCGGACGATCCGCCGCCGACCCTTCCGCCACCGAAGACGTGTGCAGCAGCGGGAACAAATTGTGATACCGGTCGCCCGACCCAATCGAATAGAAAGCCCCGTCGGGGACGAGATCAGGCTCGGTTTCGTCGAGCCAGGTATAGTCGAAGCCCTGGCTCAGGATGTTGTCGCGGATGCGCTGCCAGAACCATGTGCGCGCTTGCGGGTTGGTCGAATCGAGCAGCGCGCCGGCGCGGTCGGCCCGCACCGCGAGGCCATCGACGACCTTGCCGTCCTTGTCATGCAGCAGCCAGCCCTTGGCGGCGAGCATGTCGAAGTAGCGCGATTCGCGCTCGAAGCGCGGCCATACGCTGATGATCGAATGCAGCCCCATCGCGTGAAGCTGGTCGTTCATGCCCTTGGGATCGGGGAAATAGGTCCGGTCGATGTCGATCTGGCCCATCCGCGTCCAGTAGAACCAGTCGAGCACCATCGCGTCGAGAGGATAGCCGCGCGTGCGATAGCCTTGCGCGACCGACATCAGTTCGGCCTGGCTTCCGTAGCGCGCCTTGGACTGGATCAGCCCGAACGCCGCCTTGGGCGGCAGCGGGGTGGTGCCGGTCAGCCGCCGATAGCCGGCGTAGAGATCATCGGTGGTCGGGCCGGTGATGACGAAGAACGAGACGCGCTCGCCGACCTGGCTCTGGAAGCGCGTTGCGTTGTGGAGGCCCGCCGAGACGGTGGTCGCCGCCGGATTGTCCCACAGGATCGCATAGCCCTTGTTGGTGACGAGGAACGGCACGCAGACCTGCTCGCCGGCGGGGGCGTCGTAATAATGGCGGCAGTCGATCGTCCGGCCGCGCAGATCGAGCACGCCTTCCTGATTCTGGCCGAGGCCGTAATAATGCGTGTCGGCGGTATCGGCGAAGCTCGCGCCGACGCGGAAGGTCTGTTCGCCGTTGACCGTCTGCGGCGACATTTCCCAGCCGGTCAGGCGCGTGATCGCGCGACCGTCGGCCCCGGCGATGGCGACCGAGACCGGCGGCAGCGCGGGCGCGAAATAGCGCTCCATTTGCGTTGGCGCCTTGGGCCAGGGCTGTGCCGCGACCGTGACGGAGAGCGCGGCCGAGCGGAACACGTCGCCGCTCGCGTCGGTCGCGTGCTTCCAGTCGGCATCGTCGGTCTTGCCGGTGATGCCCGGGCCGGGCGCAGTGGAGGCAAGCGCCCGATCGACCGCGACCGTGATCCGCACGATGTTCGGCCCATAGCCTTCGACCGCGACGATGCTGCCATTGCGATCGACCGCCGCCAGCGGGTCTGCGGCCGCGCCGGGCGCGTGAAGGAACAGTGCGGCAGCCAGGAGACCGGCGGAGCGGGAACGAGCCGCTAGGGTTCCGGCGATGGATGTCCGCATTGTATCCCCTCCTCATCCCGTCCGGGAAGCCGAAGCGCAGGGCGTGGCGCCGGCGCGCATCGTCGGATTAGGAACGACTCTTCGACCAATGGCAAGGGGAAGCGGACGGCCGATCTGACGAAAGAGCGCGGACTCAGCCGGCATTCACGCCTTGAGGATCAGGCCCTTGCGGTCCATCCACCAGCCTACCGCCCAGCACAGCATCGTATAGGCGAAGGCGCACAGCAACGATCCGAACGCGCCGGGTGCGATCCGCTGGAACAGTTCGATGCCGATCCAGCCATACAGGCCGCCGTCATCGCCAGTGTCGATCAGGTTGATCGCCGTCACGAACAGCTCCGAGAACAGATAGATGGCGAGCGGATTGCGCCCGAGGATGATGAAGAAGCGCGTGCCCCGCTTCACGCCGATAATCTCGACCAGCGCGATGATCGCGGCCAGCGCGATACAGTCGATACCGATCGTCAGCAGCACATAGGAGCCGGTCCACAGCTTCTTGGCGAGCGGGAACCACGGCGACCAGGCCAGCCCCGCGACGATCAGCACCACGCCGATCATCGCCATCCGGCGCACCGTCCCCGACAGATCGGCACCGCGCTGCACCGCCAGCCCGGCGAGATAGCCGGCCAGCACGTTGACGATCGCCGGCAGCGTGCCGAGCAGCCCTTCGGGATCGAAGCCGCTGTCCTTCTTGTAGAGGTGCCCCGGCCCAAGCAGCCACAAATCGAGCCGCGTACCGACCGTACCGAACTTGTCATAGGCCATGCCCGGCGCCGACAGGAACACCAGCGTCGCCCAATAGCCGAGCAGCAGCACCACGCCCGCGATCAGGATTTGCCGCACGCTCAGCCAGCGCACCAGCAGGCCGGCGGCGACATAGCATAACGCCAGCCGTTGCAGCACGCCCGGCACGCGGGTGAGCGCGAACGGGATCGGCGCCCAGCCGGCATCGGTGTGCGCGACGAACGGGAACCAGTACATCAGGAATCCGAGCGCGAAGATGATCGCACCGCGTTTGAACAATCGCGTCAGGTACGGCGCGGTGTCCACCCGCCGCCGGCTCGCGAAGCTCATCGCATTGCCCATCGCGAACAGGAAGGTCGGGAAGATCGAATCGGCCAGCGTGAAGCCGAACCATTTGGCGTGGACCAGCGTCGGATAGGCCGGTGCGCCCGGCCCGGCGGTGTTGACCAGGATCATCAGGAAGATGGTGAGGCCGCGAAACACGTCGAGCGCGGTGAAGCGGCGCGGATTGGATGGGGCGAGCGTATCGGTCATGGCTGGTCCGCATCTGCGAGCAACCGGCCGAGGCTGGCAAGCGGTGTCGCCGGGCGCTGGCGCGGCCACAGGCGTCCGTCCTTGAGCCAGCGCTGCTCCCACGCCTTGACGGCGGCGGTGGTCGCCGCCTCATCGAGCGGCTGGTGCGCGAGCGCGGCCTTGCGCTGTGCCGCGAGGAAGATTTGCCAGCGCGGCAGGTAATAGCCGGCGTAAAGGCCCTGCCAGGCGCGCGAGGCATAGTCCGAGAGATTGCCTTCGCCGCCCCAGACGGTGACGATCGCCTTGGCCTGTTCCTCGAACGCGTCCTTTTCGGCAGGCGTGTCGCCATAGGCGCGCGCGTCGCCGATCCAGCTTCCCAGCGTCTCCTGCTGGTTGCCGATCAACGCGTCGATCTCCTGCGCCAGCCGGGCGGCGGATGCGGCGGCGGCATCGCCCTTGGCCACGTCGCCCGCCGCATAGGCCGCGACCGCGCCGCGCAGCCGCGCGTCGAGCTTGAGGCTGGCATAATGGCGCGCGAAATCGACGAGATCATAGGTGAACAGCGGCGCGGGCTGCTTGGGTGCGTTGGCGAGCAACCCGGCGATCCCCTCGCGCAGCGCTGCCGCGTCGCCGGGGGCGGCGGGATAGTCCGCGCCGGCGAGGGTCGGGCGTTTGAAGAACAAATACGCGCCCGCCTTGTTCTGCCACCAGCGGGGCGTCCAATAGCGGGTCGAATAGGCGCCGGCGATCACCTTGCCCCACGCCGCGACCAGCCCCGGCGAGGCCGCGCCGTAGCGCGCGCGGGCATATTCGGCGATCCAGTCGGCGACCGGGCGGCGCGCATCCTCGCCCCAGGCGAGATCATAAGCGTAGGTATAGGCGACCGAATTGCTGTGCAGCCCTTCCGGGAACAGCCCGAACCCGGTCAGATTCCCGCGCGCCGGGCTGGTCGCCAGCGCGGCCAGATCGCTGCGGTAGAAGCCGAGATCGCCATAGACCGGGTTGCTGCCGCCGTAATTGTGGACATAGCCATAGACCCAGTTCTTGCCGTCGAACGCGCCGCTGGTCTGCCAGATGCCGGGATAGCGATCATTGCCGATGTCGAGCACCAGCATCCGCTGGTTGGGCACGCGGCTGAGGAAGGCGCGGATCGCCTCGGGCGTCCAGAACGTCTTGTCGGCGCCGAACAGCCAGCCCTGCATCACCCATGTGGCGTTGGGGGCGGCGGCGGTGACCGACTGGAACAGTTTCTCGCCATAGCCCGCCAGCCGCGCATCGCGAACGGCGGCAGGCAAAGCGGCGGCGCGGGTCGCGGTGGAATTGGCGATGCTGTCGCCATATTTGGCGGCGCTGGCATCGCTGCCGTCCTCGGCGATCGGCGGCACCATCTCGTTGAAGGCATCGGCGAGGTAATAGTCGCCCGCGCCGTAGGTCTGCGTGTAAAGCTGCGTGAAACGCTTCGCGAGCGTGGCGAACAACGGATCGGACGGGTCGAGCCAATAGGTCGGCGCGAACCCCTCCCACGCGCGCATCCGATAGATGCGGGCCTTGGGGTGCTGGTCGGCGAACGCCTTGGGCACATAGCCGGAGAACGCCGGCAGGATCGGCTTCATGCCAAGGTCGCGCATCCGGGCGAGGATGCGGCGCTGCAACTGGTGCTTCTTCTCGATCCAGCCCGGCGACAGCGGCGCACGATAGCCGGCGATATTGCCCATTCGCTGCCACGGCAGGAACGGCGCGGCGGACAGGCCCTGCGCGATGGTTGCGTCGTCCAGCCCCTGATCGCGCCACAAGGCGCGCCAGACGTAGTCCTGCCCTTCCATCGCCAGCGGCGTGTCGATGCCGCGCGCCGCCATCCAGTCGATCTCGTTCGACCAGCGCTGCCACGTCCACCACGGCGTCGTATATCCAAAGGTGCAGGTGTTGAGATAGGTGCGCAGCGCGAAGGCGGAGGCGACCGGCCCGGTATCGCCCGCCGGCAGTCCGGTGAGCGGCGCGACGCGGCGGCCCTCCCAACTCAGCGACAGGCGGCCTTGCTGTTGCAGATACTGCGCGGCGCCATGCACCAGCGCGACTTCGGACGATCCTTCGACCGTCATCCGGCCCGCCGTGACGCGGACCCGGTAATAGGGCTTCGCCGCCGGCCGGATCGTCAAAGCGATCCGACCGGCGGGAATGCCGAGCCGCCCAAGCGAATCCCGCGCCGGGTGGCTATCGGGGGATTGCGCTTGTGCGGCGCCGGCCGCCACCAGCAGCAAGAGACCAGAACAGGGGAGGAAGGGTCTCTTCACGGCTGGGGCGATCTTCTTTCGTGTGGACGTTCGGATCAGAACCGTGCGGTTGCGGACAGGTAGAAGGTCCGCCCGGTCTGGCTGGCCATCTGGAACGTGTCCTCGGTGGTCTGATACGCGTCTTCGTGCGTGTTGTTGAGGTTGATGATGCCGCCGGTGAAGCTCAGGAACTTCGTCGGGCTGAAGCCCAGCGCCAGATCCATCTGCGTGCGCGCGCGCACCGTATGGATCTGGCCGCCATCGACGAAGAAGCTGGTCGACGCATCCTGCTTGTACGAGCTGCGATGGTTGACCGAGAGGCGGACGCTGAACATCTCGTTTTCCCAGTACGGCGTCAGGTTCCAGGTCAGCTTCGACAGGTCGCGAAGGTTGAAGCCGGTGCCGAGCGCCGGGGAGTCGGCGTCTACCACCGTGACGTTGCCGGTGGCACCAAAGCCCTTCAGCGGCAGGAAATCGTCGAAGCTCTGAGACGCAGCGAATTCGACGCCCTTGACGTGGATGACGCTATTGTCGTTCAGCTTGCGGCTGAAATTATAGTCCGTCTTACCATCCGCCGACGTGCAGCCGCCGACCTGGCCGTTCAACGTCACGCCGTTGAACGACGTCGGGCAGTAGAACTGCGTGAACGTGCCGTTCTTCACCGCCTTGTAGAAGCCGGCGATGCTGATCGAATTGCCGCGACCGTAGTAATATTCAAGGCTGATGTCGGCCTGGTTCGCGGTCAGCGGCTTCAGGCGCGATTCGCCGTTCGACACGGACACGCTGGGACGAATGCCAGTGTTGTCGGTGACGAAGGTGTCGGCCATCTGGGTCTGGCTGTTGAGCAGCGGACGCACCAGCACCTTGGCGAGCGCGAGGCGCGCGACCAGCTTCGGCGTCAGGTCGAGCGCGAACGAAGCGCTCGGCAGGACGTTGCCATAGTCCTGGATTACGTGCTGCGTTCCCAGCAGCGGCGAGCTGCTGTCGGTGCCGGCGGTGAGGTTGGACGTCACGTTCTGGTGGGTGTGTTCGTAGCGCACGCCCACGTTGCCGCGCAGCGTCTTGCCGAACAGCGTCGTACCGATATTGGCCATCGCATAGACCGCCGGGATGTAGCGATCGACGCGGTAGCTGTTTGCCCAGTCGCGCACGTCCGGTACGGTGAAGCCCTTCGACGCGAGGATCGACTGCCACAGCGGCGCATTGGTTTCGAGGAAGCTGTTCGGGATACCGATCTTGCCATCCAGGAAGTTCGTGACGGGAATGCCGGTCGTGCTGAGGTTCGGAATGAAGGCGTATTCCGGATAGAGGCCCGGCTTGGTCACGTCCGCGTCGCGGTCATGCCGGTAGGCGTCTGTCTGGAAGCTTTCATGGTGATATTTGACGCCGAACACCAGCGACTTCACCCCGAATGCGCCAACGTCCTTGGTGACGTCGAACTGGCCCGAAACGTCCTTGGCCGTCTGGATGTGCGTCGCACCATCGACGAAGGCGAAATAGGTTCGGTTCGCCGGGTTGAACAGGGTGCCGTCCCACACGCCCGGGTCGGTCGTGAATTTGACGTTGTGCGGGTTGGAGATGTCCAGCGTACCACCCGCCGCGACGTTCGCGCCGTCGATCGACGCAAACTCGCGGAGATCGGCATCGCCCTTCGTGTAATGCGCGACAGCGTGGATGTTCCAGCCGTCACCGGGCTGCCAGTTGATCGTGCCCGTATAGGCCTGGGTCTTGAGGTTGCGCGTCTCGGGCTGGTCGTTGTTGCCTACGCCGAAATTGCTGATCGCGATCTTGTCCGCCACGCCATTCGCGGTGTGATTGACGGTGATCTGGCTGGGGTTGGCGGGATCCTTGGGGTCCCAGCGGCCGAACACCAACTGCTGCGTGTCGTAGCGGGTATCGTCCTTCGAATATTCGCCCTGAAGCAGCACTTCGAAGTTGGGCTGCGGCTTCCACTGGATCGCGCCGCTGGCCATCAGCTGCTTGCTGTCGCGATCGATGCGACGCAGGCGGAAGTTGCCGGGCACATAGTTGGTGGGATCGACGAGACCCGGACTGTACCAGTTCTTCACGAACGCGTAGTCGCCGCGATCCTTCAGCTTCTGGTAGCTCACATTGGCCATCACGCCCAGCGTGCCATCGGCAAACTGGTCGATATAGGCTCCGCTGACCTTCGGGGTCACGCCGCCACGGTACTGGGAGTCGTAGCCCTTAACGCCGACGATGAAGCGCGGGCCCTTATAGGCAAGCGGCTTGACCGTATCGATGTTGACCGTGCCGGAGAGGCCGCCGGTGTCCATGTCGGCGGTCGGCGACTTGACGACCTGGATCGCGCTGGCGAGATCGGTCTGGATGATGTCGTAGCGGAAGCCGTCCTTGAAGTCGGCGCTGGCGAAGGTCTGTCCGTTGATGGTGGTGCGGGCATATTGCGCGCCGAGACCGCGAATGCTGATCGTCGAGCCACGGCCGTTGATGTTCGACATCTGCACGCCCGCGATCCGCTGGATCGCCTCGGTGACGTTCTGCGCCGGGAATTTGCCGATATCCTCGGCGGTGATGCCGTCCGAAATGCGGATGTCGTTGCGCTTGGCTGCGGCGGCCGACCGCAGGCTCTCGCGGAACCCGGTGACGGTGATGTCGGGGCCGACCGTCTCGTCGGTCTGTCCGCCGGGACTCGCCTGGGCCGACACGTCGCTGGCCGGGGCCGTCTGTGCGGTGGCGGGGGTGATCGTGGCGACCGCCGCGACGCAACTCGTCGCCAGCAGCCATCCCTTAGTGCCGAACGCTCGCTTGGTGCCGTACATCATGAAAACCCCCTCTTGTGCTATAGTCGTGACGTGCCGCGCACAGGCTTTCTGCCCGTTGCTGCCGCACTGAATCCCTGCGGCTGTAATGCGAGTGTCATGGAGAAGTCTGTTGCCTGTCAAGCAAAAATTAAGACAGAAACATAACATGTGCAAACAAAGCGACGAATTGGTATCGCAAACAGCGCGGAAAATATCCGAACTTCAAGGGGATAAATTCCCTGTGCGGGCTGCGAGGATTCGTCTCCCTCTCCGAGTCCGGTTTGCCGTGGCGCGGACCCTTGCCATCAGCGAAAACGAATCAGACCAGGGTGCCCGGGCGCCCGCCAAAATTGTGAAATAAAATTACGCATTACCTGCGGGTCTCGCAATCAATGTCGTGATATTGGTGCAGCCCCTGTTAAGTGGTGTTGTACGATCGCGCTGAGATGCCCCGTAAAAAATACACATAAGATACCATTGTCATGGCATTCGAACCATGCATAATGCGCTCCACACAGGCTGCCGTCCCGATGTGGCGGGGCGTCTCCTTCGGCGCGTTGACGCCGTTCCTGTCAGACGGAGGTACTCAGTGAGCTTGCAGATGGCGGACCACGAGTCCGGCGCGGCGGTCGCCGCGACGCTGATGTATGCGGAGGCGAGCGAGGCCGGCGCTACGATCGCGCGCTTCCTCGATCGCAACCGGGATACGCTCGCCATGCTCGGCGCGCGGCTGCGGGCGCTGTCCCCCGCGATGGTCGTCACCTGCGCGCGCGGATCGTCGGATCATGCCGCGACCTATGCGAAATACATGGTCGAGACATTGCTCGGCGTGCCTACCGTTTCGGCGGCCTTCTCGACCGTATCGCTCTACGATGCGCACCCCGCGCAGGTGGACGCCGGCGCATCGACGCTGTGCATCGCCATCTCGCAATCGGGCCGCAGCCCGGATTTGCTGGCGACGGTCGAGCGGCAACGCGCCTCGGGCGCGCTGGTCGTCGCGTTGGTCAATGACGAGACTTCGCCGCTTGCCGATGTCGCGGATATCCTGCTGCCGCTGTGCGCCGGGCCGGAGAAATCGGTCGCGGCGACCAAATCCTATATCGCCTCGCTCGCCGGCATCGCCGCGATCGTGGCGGCGTGGCGCGACGATGATGCGCTGCGCGCCGACCTCGCCGCCTTGCCGGCGCTGGTCGATATCGCCTTCGCGCTCGATTGGTCTTCGGTGACGCGCGGGTTGCAGGATGCCACCAACCTGTTCCTGGTCAGCCGTGGCTACGGCCTCGCGATCGCGCAGGAAGCGGCGCTCAAGCTCAAGGAAACCTGCGGCCTGCACGGCGAGGCGTTCAGCTCGGCCGAAGTCCGCCACGGCCCGATGGCGATCGTCCAGGCCGGTTTCTCGGTGATCGCGTTCGACACCGGCGGCGTCGCGGGCGAGGATGTCCGCGCGCTGGCCGATACGTTCGCCGAACGCGGTGCGCGCGTCTGGCTCGCCAGCCATGCGGACGCCTCGCACCCGGCGATCGAACGGCTGCCCGCGCTGGCGGTATCGCCCGAACTCGCGCCGATCGTGATGATCGCCAGCTTCTACCGGATGGTCAACGCGCTCGCGCTGGCACGCGGCTATGATCCCGATCAGCCGCCCTATCTCGCCAAGGTGACACGGACGCGATGACCACGCTTACGGTCCACGGCGGCCAGATCCTCCTCGGCGACGTAATCCTGCCCGCGGCCAATCTCGTCCTGGCGGACGGGCGCCTGCATGCGATCGATCCGGCTGGTCGCGGCGACATCGAGATCGATCTGGCGGGCGGCTGGCTGTTGCCGGGCTTCATCGACACGCAGGTCAATGGCGGCGGTGGCGTGCTGTTCAACAACGCGCTGACCGTCGATGGGCTGGCGACGATCGCCGCCGCGCACGCGCGCTTCGGCACGACGGCGTTGTTGCCGACGCTGATCAGCGACACGCACGAGGCGATCGCCGCCGCGCTCGACGCAGTCGATGCGGCGATCGTGGCGGGCGTGCCGGGCATCATCGGCGTCCATATCGAAGGGCCGTTCATCAGCGGGGCGCGCAAGGGCATCCACGATCCGTCGCTGATCCGCGCGCTCGATCGCAAGGTCATCGACATGCTGTGCGCGCCGCGTCGCGGCGTCGTGATGATGACGCTCGCGCCCGAGATCGTGACGGCAGAGGACATTTCGCGCCTTGCGGCGGCGGGTGTCATCCTCAGCGCTGGCCATACCGACGCGACCTATGAGCAGGCGCGGGTGGGCTTCGCTGCCGGTATCACCGGCGTAACCCATCTCTACAATGCGATGTCGCCGCTGCTGCACCGCGCGCCGGGTGTGGTCGGCGCGGCCTTTACCGACGACCGGATCTGGTGCGGTCTGATCGCGGACGGCGTGCATGTCGCGCCCGCCGCGCTCGACGTCGCGCTGCGCATCAAGGGCGCTGACCGGCTGATGCTCGTCACCGATGCGATGCCGAGCGTCGGTTCGAGCGAAGAGTCGTTCCTGCTCAACGGCCGCCGCATGACTGTGCGCAACGGTGTGTGCGAGGGCGAGGACGGCACGCTGGCGGGCGCACATCTCGACATGGCGCAGGCGGTGCGGACGATGCGCGCGGCGACCGGCGCCGATCTGCGGCTGGTGAGCCGGATGGCGAGTGGCTCGCCCGCCGCCTTCCTCGGCCTCGATCGCGAACGCGGTACGCTGGCACCGGGGATGCGCGCCGATTTCGTTGTCCTCGATGCCGATCTCCAGCCGGTCCAGACCTGGATCGGCGGGGTGAAGGTCGCAGGCCGTGAAACGTCCGACGCGCGCGTAGAAGGGGAATTGACCGACCGATGACACGCCTCACGCTCGTCGCGCCGATCGACGGTTGGCTCGTTCCGCTCGCCGACGTGCCTGATGCGGTGTTCGCCGACCGGCTGCTCGGCGACGGCGTGGCGATCGATCCGCTCGCGGACACGCTTCACGCGCCGGCGCCGGGCGTGATCGTCTCGGTCCATGAGGCGGGGCATGCGGTGACGTTGCGGCTCGATGCCGGGCCGGTGCTGCTGATGCATTTCGGGCTGGAGACGGTGAGCCTCGGCGGTGCCGGTTTTACGCCGCAGGTTCGCGCTGGGCAGCATGTGGAGGCGGGCACGCCGCTGCTCACGGTCGATCTCGCCACCGTCGCGGCGGGGGCTAAGAGCCTCGTCACGCCGATCGTTGTGACCGAAGGCGACTTTGCGATCGCGTGGCGCGCCGAGCCGGGCCGGATTCGCTGCGGCGAACCGCTCCTGACGCTCGCCGCCGATCATCCCGCCGAACGCGCCGAGGCCAAGCCCGTTTTCACCGCATCGGCCAGCCGCACGCTGCGCGTCCCGCTCGCACATGGCCTGCATGCGCGCCCTAGCGCGAAGCTCGCAGACCTGGCGCGCGGCTTCGACGCCGAGGTGCGCGCGATCAAGGGCGACCGTGACGCGCGCCTGCGCAGCCCGAGCGCGATGATGACGCTGGCGGTTGCGCACGGCGATACGCTGACCATCGCCGCCTCGGGCGCGGATGCGCAAGCCGCCGTCGATGCCGTCGCCGATCTGATCGCGACGGGCATGGGCGAGGGCAAGCCGCTCGCTGCGCCTGCGCCAGCGGTTCCGAAGCCCGCCGCGCCCCTGCCGCCGCCGCACGACGGCATTCTGACCGGCGTCGCCGCGTCGCCCGGTTTCGCGACCGGCGTTGCCGCGCATTTCGTCCGCCCCGAGCCGGTCCTCGCGCAAACCAGCGAGGGCGTCGCCGCCGAACGCGCGCGCTTTGCCGAAGCGTTGGCGGCGCTGGGTGCCGCGCTCGAAACCGAGAGCGGCACGGCCAGCGCCGAGCAACGCGCCATCGTCGCCGCGCACCGTGCGTTGCTCGACGACGAAGATTTGATCGAGCGCACCCATGCCCGGATCGATGCTGGTGACAGCGCCGCCGTCGCGTGGCGGC
This sequence comes from Sphingomonas populi, assembly GCF_004208535.1. Taxonomy (GTDB): domain Bacteria; phylum Pseudomonadota; class Alphaproteobacteria; order Sphingomonadales; family Sphingomonadaceae; genus Sphingomonas; species Sphingomonas populi. Next base: position 88,009 of record NZ_SGIS01000009.1, on the reverse strand, counting down.
GCGTCCTGCGCGATCAGGCTGAGGCGCTGCGCGCCGCGCCCGATCCACACATCGCCGAGCGCGCCGACGACCTGATCGACGTCGAAGTGCAAGTGCAATGGCGGCTCGCCGGCCAGGCCGCGCCCGCCGTGGCGCTGCCCGCCGACGCGATCCTGCTCGCCGACGATCTTGTGCCGTCGCAAGTCGCGTCGCTCGATCCCGCTTTGGTCGCCGGCATCGTCACCGCGCGCGGCGGCCCGACCTCGCATGTCGCGATCATCGCCGCCAGTCGCGGTATTCCCGCTTTGGTCGCCGCCGGGCCGCATGTGCTGGCCATTGCGGCGGGCACGCCGCTGGTGCTCGACACGGCTGCGGGAACGCTCGTGATCGACCCCGACATGGCGACATGGCAGCAGGCGCAGGTCGAGACCGCCCAGCGCGCCGTCCGCAAGGCGGCGGCGCGGGCCGCTGCCGCGCTTGAGGGTCGCACGACTGATGGCGTCCGCATCGAAGTGTCCGCCAACCTCGGCAAGCTGGCGGAAGCCGCCCCCGCCGTCGCGGGCGGCGCGGAGGGCTGCGGACTGCTGCGTACCGAATTCCTGTTCCTCGATCGCGCCGTCGCGCCCGACGAAGACGAACAGACAGCGGACTATGCCGCGATCGCCCGCGCGCTGGAGGGGCGCCCGCTCGTCATCCGCCTGCTCGACATCGGCGGCGACAAGCCTGCGCCGTATCTGCCGATCGCGCCCGAGGAAAATCCCGCGCTCGGCCTGCGCGGCATCCGCGTCGCGCTGGCGCATCCCGACATCCTCGCCACCCAGTTGCGCGCGGTGTTGCGCGCCGGCGAAGCGGGCGATGTCCGCGTGATGGCGCCGATGATCGCCAAGGTCTCCGAACTGCGCGCGGTGCGTGCCGCGATGCAGGTGGAAAGCGCCGCGCTCGGCCTCGGTGCGGACATGCCGCTCGGCGTGATGGTCGAGACCCCCGCAGCGGCGGTGATGGCCGACGGACTCGCGGCGGAATGCGATTTCCTGTCGATCGGCACCAACGACCTGACGCAATATGTGCTGGCGATGGATCGCGGCAATCCGGCGGTGGCCGGTAGCGTCGACGGGCTCGATCCGGCGGTGCTGCGCATGATCGATCAATGCTGTCGCGGTGCCGCGCTGCATGGCAAGCCGGTTGGCGTGTGCGGCGGCCTTGCCTCCGATCGCCTCGCCGTACCGATCCTGATTGGCCTGGGCGTTACCAAACTCTCCGCCGCACCGGCGGCGGTCGCCGAGGTGAAGGCGCTGGTTCGCGGCGTCTCGGTCGATCGCTGCCGCACGCTCGCAGCGGCGGTCGTGCAGGTCTCGACCGCAGCCGAGGTCCGTGCGCTCGCGGCGGCGCTGTTGGAGGAGTTGGGGCTGTGAAATCGATCCTGCAACATCTGCAAAGCCTCGGCCGTGCGCTGATGCTGCCGATCGCGGTGCTGCCGGTGGCGGCGCTGCTGCTGCGGCTCGGGCAGGCCGATCTGCTCGGGCTGGATTTCGTCAGCGCGGCGGGCAACGCGATGTTCGCCAATCTCGGCCTGCTGTTCGCAATCGGCGTCGCGACCGGCTTCGCGCGCGACGGCAATGGCGCGGCGCCGCTTGCCGGCGTGGTGTGCTTCCTGATCGCCACCGAAGGCGCCAAGGCGCTGCTGGCGGTGCCGCCGGCGGCGCTCGCGGGCGTGCCGGAGGCCGCGCAGGCGGCAGTCATGGCGGGTTGGCGGAACGCGCAGATCGACCGCGTCTCGGTGCCGCTCGGCATCCTCTCGGGCATCGTCGGCGGGCTTGGCTACAACCGCTTTTCGGCGATCCGCCTGCCCGAATATCTCGCCTTCTTCGGTGGCCGCCGCTTCGTGCCGATCGTCAGCGGACTGGCCGGCCTCGCGCTCGCCGGCATCGTCGGCGCGAGCTTCCCGGCGATCGACCATGCCGTCAACACGATCAGCACGGCGGCGCTGGCGAGCGGGAGTGCCGGCCTGTTCGTTTATGGCCTGCTCAACCGGCTGCTGCTGGTGACCGGGCTTCACCACATCCTCAACAACATCGCCTGGTTCGTGCTGGGCGATTATCACGGCGTCACCGGCGACCTGCGCCGCTTCTTCGCGGGCGACCCGAGCGCGGGCGTGTTCATGAGCGGGTTCTTCCCGGTGATGATGTTCGGCCTGCCGGCGGCGTGCCTCGCCATGTACCACACCGCCAAGCCGGAACGCCGCAAGGCGACCGGCGGCATGTTGCTGAGCCTCGCCGCGACATCGCTTCTCACCGGCGTGACCGAGCCGGTCGAGTTCAGCTTCATGTTCCTCGCCCCCGGCCTGTTCGTGCTCCATGCCGTGCTGACCGGGGCGGCGATGGCGCTGATGCCGCTGCTCGGCACGCACCTCGGCTTCGGCTTTTCGGCGGGGCTGTTCGATTATGTGCTGAACTTCCCCAAGGCGCAGCGCCCGCTCATGCTGATTCCGGTCGGGTTGGCCTATGCGGCGATCTATTATGGCGCCTTCCGCTTCGCCATCGTGCGCTTCAACCTGCAAACCCCCGGCCGCGAGGACGAGCCTGTCGAAAGCGGCGCGCCGGTTGCCGCCAGCGAGCGCGGCGGCGCGTTCCTTGCGGCACTTGGGGGGGGCGACAATCTGCGCGAGATCGGCGCCTGCACGACGCGGCTTCGGCTGGTCGTGAACGATCAGGCGACCGTCGATGAGGCGGCGCTGCGCCGCCTGGGCGCGAAGGGCTTCGTGCGGCCCTCCCCGCAGACGCTGCAAGTCGTGCTCGGTCCGCAAGCCGACCAGATTGCCGTCGAGATGCGCGGCGCGGCGGGACGGCCCGCCAAGCCAGTCGCGACGATGCCGGTTCAGGCGGAGCGCACCGCCGATCCGGCGCGGATGCCGCCGGCGCTGGTCGTCGCGCTCGGCGGCGCGGATGCGGTGCGGCGGGCGCGGGCGATCGACGGGCGGCTGCTGCTCGGTGATTCGACCGCCCCCGACGTGGAGGCGCTCGCCCGGCTCGGGGCACGGGGCGTCGTGCAGGTGCAGGGCGGGTGGCAGGTGCTGTTCGCGCCGGCGGAGCTGCGCGGCTGGTTCGCAGGCTGACGCCGCTCAGATGTGGTGGAGTTCGGCGACCAGATCGTAAGCGTCGCCGCGATAATAGGAATGCGTCACCTCGATGATGCGCCCGTCGGCGGCGAACGCGCGGCGCTCGATCAGCAGCCCCGGATCGCCCGGCTCGATACCGAGCAACGTCGCCTGTTCCGGCTCGAAGCCGATCGCGCGAACCCGCTGCAACGCGCGCACCGGCCGGTTGCCGTGCGCTTCGAGCGCACCGTACAGCGAGGTCTCGACGTCATCGAGACCGTTCAGCCCCCAGCCCGGCACCGCCGCATATTCGATCGCCATCGTCTCGCCATCGGCGAAGCGGATGCGCTGGAAGCGGAACACGCGCGATCCCGGTGACATGCCCATCGCCAGCGCTTCCTCGGGCGTGACCGAGCCTTCCGAGCGGTCGATCCATTCGCTCGACGGCTGGCGCCCGCGCGCCAGCATGTCCTCGGTGAAGGAGGACAGCATCGAGAAACTCTTCTCGACGCGGCCGGGCTCCTTCTCCGCCGGTGCGTTCGATACGAATGTGCCGGCGCCGCGCCGGCGTTCGAGCAGCCCGTCGTTGACCAACGCTTCCATCGCCTTGCGGATCGTCACGCGCGAGAGCTGGAACTCGTCGCACAATTCCCGCTCGCTGGGCAGCGCCGCTCCGGCCGGCAGCCGCCGCGTTTCGATCGCGGTGCGGATCAGCTTCTGCAGCCACAAATAGCGTGGGCCGCTTTCAGCGGTGCCGGCAATGTCGAGAAGATCAATGAAGGACATATCGAAGCCAGCTAACATTGTCGAAGCCATGTGTCATCGCTGTCACGTTACCAGATCGCGACGCCACGGCTGAGTCCGGCGGCTTCGCCGGCATCGGCTTCGAGCAGCAACGTCACCACACGTTCCTGATTGCCGGCGGGCAGGGTCGCGACCATTGGCGCCTCGGCCCGGTCGGTCTTGGTTGCCAGCTTGACCCCGTCCACCCACAGTTCCGCGCGGCCGATCACGCCCGCCAGCCGCAGCGTGCCGCCGTGCGCGGCGACGCTCCGGCGCGGCACGAACCGGCCCTGGATGAGCGCGAAGCCATGCTCAGCGGGCGCTTCCTCCAACCGCCCGGTCCGCACATATCCCAGCGCGCGCCATTGCTGCTCAGGATAGATCTCACGCGGATCGGGCGCCTTTGCGGCGAAGGGGGGGCGTCGCCATTCGGTGAGGTGATGCACCGCCGGCGTCGCGGCCACGTCACGCGTGCGCGCGGCGACCAGCGGGAAGGCCACGCGCGTCGCCGGCAATCCCGCCACGCGCGCGGTCAGCACGAGTTGCTTGGCCCCCGCGAACGGGCGCACCAGCACTTGCGCGAAACCGGCGAACAGCTTGCGCGTATTGCCCTGCTCGGGATCGTGATCGTTGGGGTCGCCGTTGCCGACGCCGATGATCTCGCCGCCTTCGATTCCGAAGGTGACGCGGTCGGTTGCGGTCGGCACATGACGGCCCTCCGCATCGAGCAGATCGACGCTGATCGGCTGCACATCGTCGCCGTCGCCCAACATCATCGGCCGGTCGGGCGTCAGCCGCAGCGTCGCCGGGCGTCCAGCCGTCTCCACCGCGAAACGCGCCACCTCGCGCCCGCTGGTATAGCCGACCGCTTCGAGCTTGCCGGGCGCGAACGGAACCTGCCACTCGGGCGTGACGAACGGCTTGCTCGCCTGCCGGCCGAGCGGCTTGCCGTTGAGGAACAGCGCGACTTCCTCGAGATTGCCCGGCGTCATCACCTTGATCGGCTGGCCCTCGCGCCCCGCCCAGTTCCAGTGCGGTCCGATCGCGAGCACGGGCGCATCCTCCACCCACTGCGCGCGCCGCAGATGATAGGCCATCTTGGCGAAACCGCACAGATCGAGGATGCCGAACGAACTCGACGCGGCGGGCCACGGCAGCGGGGTCGGCTCGCCGTGATAGTCGAACCCCGTCCAAACGAAGGTCGCGGCGATGAACGGGCGGCTGCCGATCATCTGCCAGCTTTCGTGATGCGTCAGCCCCCATTCGGGCGCTTCGGTATCGTAGGAGGTGAGCACGTTGCGCGCGGTATCGGTGGCCCATTCGCCGCGCGTCATCACCGCGCTGGTATCCTCGGTGCTGATCAGCGGCCGGTCGGGGTGGGCCGCATGATAGCGGTCGTACCAGTTGTGCTTGTAGTTGAAGCCGACGACATCGACCGCATCGGCGCCGTTCTTCGGCGTGAACATGCCGTCGTTCATCGCGGCGGTGATCGGCCGTGTATCGTCGAGCGCGCGGATCGCCCCGGCGAGGCGGCGCACCATCTCATAGCCCTGTTCGGTGCCCTGCATCGGCTCCTCGTTGAGCACCGACCACAGGATCACGCTCGGCCGGTTGCGATCACGCCGCACCATCCAGGTGACGTGCGCGAGATAGTCGGGGCTGGGGTCGAAGTGACGGTTCTCGTCCATCACCATCATGCCGAGCCGGTCGCACGCGTCGAGCAGCGCGGCGGCGGGCGTCGCATGTGCGAAGCGGATCGCGTTGGCGCCGATCTGCTTGAGGCGCCGCACCCGCCATTCGAGCAGCGCCGCCGGTATGCCGACGCCGACGCCGGCATGGTCGTGATGGATGCAGACGCCCTTGATCTTCACGGGCTTGCCGTTGAGGTGGAAGCCGGTGGCCGGATCGAACCGGGTGGTGCGGAAACCGATCTCGGTGCGGCGGCTGTCGACGACCTTGCCGTCGCGCACCAGCCGCGTCTGGAGCGCATACAGCGTCGGCGATTCGGGCGACCACAATAGCGGGTTGGGCACGGACAGCGTCATGCTCGCCGTGCTGGTGTCGAGCGGCGCGGCGCTTGCGGCTACGCTCGCCTGCGCGAGGGTGCGGCCATCGGCATCCTGCAACACCGCCTCGACCGTGCCTTCGCCCGCCACCGCGCCGGCGTTGTTCAGTGTCACCTCGACCGGAAGCCGCCACGCGCCGTCCGGCTGCGGCTGCGGCGTCGCGTGAACGCCGTCGGTCACGATATGCAACGCGGGCCGCACCGCCAGCCAGCACTCGCGGTAGAGGCCGGCGCCCTCGTACCACCAGCCCTCCATCACATCGCCATCGACGCGGATCGCGATCGTGTTCGGCTCGTCGCCGAAGCGCGCGTAGGGCGTCACGTCGATATTCTGTTGAACATAGCCCGACAGGCTGTGCGCGACGGGGATGCCGTTGAACCAGACGGTGGCGTTGTTGGCCATGCCGCCGAGTTGCAGTTCGAGATACTGGCCGTGCCAGTCCTGCGGGAGCACGACATAACGGCGATACCAGCCGATGCCGCGCCGGCGATACCCGAACGCATCGTTCTGGTCGGATTCGATCGGATGCGCGATCGCCCAGTCATGCGGCAGCCGAACCGCGCTCCAGTCCGAATCGTCATAATCGATGCCGGCGGCGCCTTGCGCGTTGCCGGCCTTGGTTGCGGAATAGGTCTGGTCGTTGCCGCGCACGGCGGGAAACGGCAGGTCGCCTTCATGGAACAGCCAGCCGTGGTTGAACGCGTACAGGCTCGGATCGGCGGGGGGGACAGGCGAAGCGAGGTGGCCGAGCGGCACCGGCATGTCGGGGGTTAGACGGTTGGCAGACGCAGCCTCGCCGTGCGCCAGGCGGGGCATCCCGATCGCCGCTGCGGACGCAGAGACGCCGATGAACATGCGACGGTCGATCATCACGCCTCCTGAAAGACATTTCAAATGCCAAATTAATACATACTGATGTCATGAAATCAAGGCTGGCGGGGACCGTGCCGGGCTGCGCGCATGCCGCCCGTGATCAGAAATCCATGCTCGCCGAGAAGCGGACCTGCCGCGCGAGGCCGACATAAAACACCGAACCGCCGGTAGACCAATAGCGGGTATTGGTGATGTTATCGCCATTCACGCGCAAGGTAAGCAAGCGCGCATCGGGCAGGCGGATCTTATAGTCCGCACCCAGGCTGTAGGTCGTATACCCGGGCATCGCATAGAGGTTGCGCGCATCGGCATAACGCAGGCCGGTGTAATACATGCCGGCGTTCACGCCCAGCGCGGGCAGGGCGGCCGGGCGGTATTGCGCGAACAGCGAGGCCGACCATCGCGGGGTATTGTCCACCCGCTTGCCATCCTGCGTGGCGAGGCCCGTGTTACGCTGGGTGGCGTTGAGATACTGGCCCGAAAGCGCGACCGAAAGCTGCCGGGTGAGGCTGCCCTGCACCGATGCCTCCACGCCTTCGTGGATCGCGCGACCGTTGACGACATAGACGTTGCTGCTGTCGGTATAGCTCAGGCCGCGATCGATGTGGAAATAGGCGACGCTCGCGAGTGCGCCCGCCACCTCGATGCGGGCGCCGGCTTCGATCTGCTTGCTGAGCACGGGCGCGAGGACGTCACCCTCGTTGGCGGTGCCGGCGGGCGCGGTGCCGGCACTTTCCAGACCCTCGATATAGGTGAAATACAGGCTGGAGGTCGGCGTGGGCTTGAACACCACGCCCCCGGTCGGCGTCCACGCCGTCATCCGGTAGTTTCCGGTCGAATCCTCGGTATCGTACAGCACGCGCCGCACGCCGCCGATCAGCAGCAGCTTCTCGCCGACATGCGCGATGTCCATCGCGTAGACGCCGGTGTCGATGTTGACGCTGCCCGCCTGAAGCCGCGGCGTGGCGAAGACCAGACTGCCGAAGTCGATTGCGACGGGATCGTTGATGTTCTGCGCGACCGCCGTGTAGCTGGCCTGATGCTGGTCTTCCTGCACCTGACGGTTGCGGGCCACGCCGAACAGCAGGTCGTGGGTGATGCCGAAGGTCTCGACCTTGCCGGCGATTTCGCCCCGGACATATTCGTTGCGATAGGCCTGATCGGGTGTGTAATTGCCTGAAATCCGGCCCGCGCCGCTCGCCACCGTGGCGGCGCTGGTGAAGCTGAAATCGGCCCGGCTGCGCTGGCGCCGCGATTGCGCGAGCCCTGATTCCACGCGGATCGACCAGTCATCGCCCAGCACATAATCGGCGCGCCCCAGCACGTTGGTCGACCATGTGCGATAGGGCGCGTTGACCGGCGCGTAGCGATGGTGCGGATCGGGGATATGATCGAGCAACTGGAACGCGGACAGCGCGATGCCGCCCGGTTCGTCGGTCGCGCGGCGGTAATGCTCGACGTCGAGTTTGAGCGAGAGCCGCTCGGTCGCCTGCCAGTCGAACGCGCCGCTGACGAGATAGCGGTGGCCGTTCACGCCATCGATCGGGGTTTCGACATGCGACGCATAGGCGTTGATCCGCGCGCCGAACTGCCCCGCATCACCGAACTTGCGCCCGATATCGATGCCGCCGCCGACACTGCCCTCGGCATCGCCGTTGACATAAGCGTTGGTGACGGGCTGCTCGCCCGCGCGTTTGGCCACCACGTTGACGATGCCCGAGGGCGTGGCGATGCCGTAATAGAGCGCGGAAACGCCTTTGAGCAGTTCGACGCGCTGCTTGTTCTCGATCGGCACCGGGCTGAGGTTGATGATCTGCAATGCGCCATTGAGGCGATAGTTGGTGCGTGCGTTCATCAGGACGCCGCGCGACACGAAATTGTTGCTGGTGGTGGGGCTGGTCGCCTGCTGCGTGACGCCGGGCGTGTTGCGCAACGCGTCTTCAAGGCCGGTGGCGCCCTGCGCGTCGAGCAGTGCCCTGGGGATCACCGCGATGCTGGCAGGCGTATCGAGGATCGACTGATTACGGAACGCGCCGACCTGAACGACATCGGTCTTGAACGTCGGCATCCGGCCGGTGACGACGATCTCCTCATCCAGCTTGCGCTCGACCTGATCCGCCCCGTCGCCCGGCGCCGCCGCCATCGCCGCAGCCGACGCTGCCACCAACCACAAACTCATGAGACCCCCTTTTGACCGTGGCCGGTCCCGTACCGCTAATGCAAATAGGTCGCAATTGCGTTTTTGTGCATTGGCGTGATAGGCACGATGTTCGAGGCAGACGGACCGGCAATGGCAAAGCGCGTACTTTTTCAAATCCACTGGTTCCTGGGCATCACCGCCGGGATCGTCCTCGCGGTGATGGGCGTCACCGGCGCGACGATGAGCTTCGAGGACGAGATCAGCGAAGCATTGTCACCACGGCTCTACGCGCCCGGCGTGCCGGTGAGCGCGGACCTGATGCCGGACGCGGTGATCGCGCGCGTGCAGGCGGACAATCCCGGCTATTATGTCAGCCGGCTCGACTGGGAGATGCCGCGCGACCGCTCGCACGCCGTCCGCCTCACCGCGAGCGCGGGGCAGGGCCGCAAGCAGGGCAGGGTGGACCGCGCGACCGGGCGCTGGCTGGGCGAGCCGGCGGCTGCGGGCTTCTTCGACACGGTGGATCACCTGCATCGCTGGCTGGCGCTGCCGGGCGGCGGCAATGGCATCGGCCGCCAGATCACGGGTGCGAGTGCGATCGCGCTGATCTTCTTCGCGCTATCCGGCCTGTATCTGCGCTGGCCGCGCCGCGCGCTGGACTGGCGCGCGTGGCTGGTGCTGGATTTGCGCAAGACCGGCCGCAATCTGTGGCGCGCGCTGCATGTCGTGATCGGCACCTGGGTGTTGCTGTTTTACCTGCTGAGCGCGCTGACGGGGCTATGGTGGAGCTACGACTGGTATAGTCGCGGTGTCAGTTATGCCCTGACCGGCAAGGCCGGCGGCGAGGACGGCGACCGCGCGAAAAAGGGTGCTGGCGGCGTCGCGCCGCGACCCGCCATCGATCCCGCCTGGGCGAACTTCCGCGCGATGACGGGCGACCGCTACGTCTGGGTACGCATCTCCCGGCCGCCGCCGGCTCAGCCGATGAAGGCGATCACCTTTGATGCGCGCCGCGCCGACGCGCGGCACCTGCGTCAGCTCGACCGCTACAGCTACGTTCCCGGGACGGCCAAGCTCAAGAAGCGCGATCTCTACGACCGCAGGCCGCTCGGCACGATCATCACCCAAAGCGTGCTCGAACTGCATCGCGGTGCGTTCTTCGGCCTGCCCGGCAGGATCGTGATGCTGTTGACCAGCCTGACCATGCCGCTGTTCACGGTGACCGGCTTTCTGCTCTATCTCTCGCGGCGCAAGCGGACGCGCGCGGCGAAGGCGCTTGAGGCGACATCGACGGGCTTGCGAGGCGCGGGCGATCTGCTGATCGCATATGCCAGCCAGACCGGGACGGCGGAAATCCTCGCCCGCAACGCGGCGCAGGCGCTCGCCCTTGGCGGTGTCCGCGCGCATGTGGTTCCGGTCGGCAAGGTCACGCCCGAATTGCTTGCCGCCACCACGCAAGCGCTGTTCGTCGTCAGCACCTATGGCGACGGCGAGCCGCCCGACATGGCGCGCGGGTTCACCACGCGCATGCTGCGCGCGCGGAAACACCCCGATCTCGCGCATCTCGCTTACGGCGTGCTGGCGCTGGGCGACCGCGAATATCCCGAGTTTTGCGGCTATGGCGGCGAGGTGGAATCGTGGCTGGCCCGCGCCGGGGCGGAACCGCTTTTCGCGATGATCGCGATGGACCGCGAGGATGCCGAAGCCAAGGCGTGCTGGGCAAGCGAACTGCGCACGCTCGGCGCGGGCGCGGGAACGCGTGGCCAGGCCGCCGCCGCGTTCGAACGCTGGACGCTGGTCGAGCGCGTCGAACTCAATCCAGGCAGCGACGCGCTCAAGGCCTATCATTTGCGGTTCGAGCCGCCGGTCGAGTCCGTGATGGACTGGGCGGCGGGCGACATCGTCGAGGTGCAGCCGTGCAACGCGCCGGCGGCGGTGGATGCGCTGCTCGCGGTGCAAGCCGGCGATGGCGATGTCATCACGCGCACCGCGCACGCGCGCGAAACGCTGATGACCGTCATGCTGCCGCCCGACGCGAAGATGCGCCCACTACCGATCCGCGAATATTCCGCCGCCTCGATTCCTGCGGACGGTACGCTCGATCTTGTCGTGCGGCAGGTGCGGGACGCTGACGGGCGGTTCGGCACCGGTTCGGGGTGGCTGACCGCGCATCTCCCGCTCGGATCGGCCACGCCGCTGCGGATTCGCCCAAATCCGAACTTTCGCACCGACGATCGCGACGCCACGCCGCTGATCCTGATCGGCAACGGCACCGGCATCGCCGGGCTGCGCGCGCATCTGCGCGAGCAGGCGCATGCCGGGCGGCGAGGGCATTGGCTTTTGTTCGGCGAACGCACCGCCGCGCATGAACTGTATTTCGACGACGAGCTTACCGCGTGGCTGGCGGACGGGACGCTTGCCCGGCTGGACCGCTGCTTCTCGCGCGACGCCGCGTGCGGGCGGTATGTTCAGGATTTGGTACGCGAAGCGGAGACCGCCCTTCGCGCGTGGATCGACGCGGGCGCGACGGTCATGGTCTGCGGCAGCCTCGACGGCATGGCGCAGGGCGTTCACGACGCGCTGGCGTCGATCATCGGCGCCGAGCGGCTCGATCGCCTTGCCGAAGATGGCCGATACCGGCGCGACGTCTATTGACCGGCGCACGGATCAGGGAAGACTCTCAGATCGCCCTGAAGGGATAGGGTACTCGCGCTTTATACATCGGGTTGAGGTCGAGCGATCGCGTGATCGGTGGTAGCGAGCGATCCGTGCAATCCGCCCGCTCGCAAAGGTGGCAGGCAGGTCCGATCCGCGTCACGCCGGCGGCACCGTCGCCATAACCGATCCGGCGGGCGTGCTTGGCTTCGCAGCCCAGCACGATCATCGCGGGTTCGCGCCCCTCGTCGCGCAGAACCGCGCGTGCCCAGGTCAGATAGGATGCGCCGTCGGGCATCTCGACCCGGTCGGTGACGGTTTCGCCAAGCCGGCGGAAGGCGCGGTGGATGCGCCAGCGCGGGCAGCCGCCACCGAACCGCGCGAGGGGCATCGCATCGCCGGAGAAGCGCTTGGCGACATTGCCGGCGACGTCGAGCTTGAGCAGGAACAGCGGCACGCCGCGCGCGCCCGGCCGGTCGAGCGTGGTCAGCCGATGCGCGGCCTGCTCATACGAAACCCCGAACCGCGCCATCAGCAGGTCCAGATCGTAGCGGCTCGCCTCGGCTGCGCCGTGGAAGCGGCCATAGGGCATCACGATCGCCGCTGCGGCATAATTGGCGAGCGCCTGTTGCGCCAGCACGCGGGTTTCGGCGTCCGGTGCATCGGCGGCGGTCGTCGCGGCGGCGAGCGGACCGGAAAGCTCCTCGATCGCGAGCCGGGTCGCGATCTCGAACAGCCGGCCCGACGCCGGCAGCGCCTCGGCGAGCATCAGGCGGCGGCGGTGATAGTCGTAATGCCGCACCGCATCGGTCAGCACCTCGCGCCCGACGATCCGTACCGTGACGCCATGCTCTTCGCGTAGCCGCCGTACCATCGCCTCGCGCAGCGCATCGGGATCGTCGCCGAGCGTGCCGGAAAGCGCTTCCGCCGCCGCATCTAGGTCCGCGAAGTGGTTGCGGCGGGCGTCGAGCCAGTCGCGCAGCCAGGCGAGCGGCGATGCTACGCGAGTGCCGGCGAGCCCCGCCGACTCGACTCGGTCGGGCACCTGCCGCAAATCGGCGAGCGCGCGGTACAGACGAGTCACCGCCTCGGCGACGCCGGGATAATTCTCCGCGACTTCGAGCACTTCCTGCCGGGGCACGCCGATATCGCGTACCAGCGCGTCGGCGAAAATCTCGTGCAGATCGCTCGACGACGCCTCGTTCGCCGCCGCGACGAAGCCGCGCATGTCGATGTCATAGGTGTCGGCGAGGCGCAGCAGCATCTGCGCGGTGAACGGCCGCTGGTTGCGTTCGAGATGGTTGAGATAGCTTGGTGACACACCGAGTTCCTCGGCCATCTGCGTCTGGTTGAGGCCGAGTTCGCGGCGCAGCAGCCGCAAGCGCGGGCCGAGATACAGTTTGCGGTCGCCTGCCAGTGCCATGAGCGTGTCTGTCATGATATGACAAACAGTTCAAGTCACGTCTTGTCTGGCTGTCACTCTGCGTCCTTCAACGCACCCGTCGCGCATGTCATGCCACCGCCAACAACCCGCGAGGACGCTCATGACCTATCAAAGCCTTATCACCGAAACCCGCAGCATCATCGCCGCCAACGGCCCAAGCTGGGACGGCATTTCGGGCGAGGCGGTGGCGCGGATGCAGTTCCAGAACCGCTTCCAGACCGGGCTGGATATCGCGCGCTACACCGCGCGGATCATGCGCAGCGACATGGCCGCCTATGATGCCGATCCGGCGCGCTACACCCAGTCGCTCGGATGCTGGCACGGCTTCATCGGCCAGCAGAAGCTCATCGCGATCAAGAAGCATTTCGGCTCGACGCGGGGCAAGTATCTGTATCTGTCAGGCTGGATGGTCGCCGCGCTGCGCTCCGATTTCGGCCCACTGCCCGATCAGTCGATGCACGAGAAGACCAGCGTCCCGGCGCTGATCGAGGAACTCTACACCTTCCTCAAGCAAGCCGACGCGCGCGAACTGGGGTTGCTGTTCCACGATCTCGACGCAGCGCGGGACGCTGGCGATGCGGTGAAAGCCGCCGGGATCACCGCGAAGATCGACGGCTTCCAGACGCATGTCGTGCCGATCATCGCCGATATCGACGCGGGCTTCGGCAATGCGGAAGCAACGTATCTGCTCGCGCGGAAAATGATCGAGGCGGGCGCCTGCGCGCTTCAGATCGAGAACCAGGTCTCCGACGAGAAGCAGTGCGGCCACCAGGACGGCAAGGTCACGGTGCCGCACGAGGATTTTCTCGCCAAGATTCGCGCCTGCCGTTACGCCTTCCTCGAACTCGGCGTCCCGGACGGCATCATCGTCGCGCGCACCGATTCACTCGGCGCCGGCCTCACCAAGCAGATCGCCTTCTCAAAGGAGGCCGGCGATATCGGCGACCAGTATAACGCGTTCCTCGATTGCGAGGAGGTGACCGATATCACGAGCCTGCGCGGCGACGTGGTGATCGAACGTGACGGCAAGCTGATGCGGCCCAAGCGGCTCGCGTCGAACCTGTTCCAGTTCAGGGCCGGAACCGGCGCCGATCGCTGCGTGCTCGATTGCATCACCAGCCTGCAGAACGGCGCCGACCTGCTGTGGATCGAGACCGAGAAGCCGCACATCGAGCAGATCGCATCGATGGTGGATCGCATCCGCGAGGTCGTGCCCGATGCCAAGCTGGTCTACAACAACTCGCCGTCGTTCAACTGGACGCTGAACTTCCGCCAGCAGGTGTATGACACTTGGGTTGAACAGGGCCGTGACGTTTCCGCTTACGAGCGCGCCGCGCTGATGAGCGTGATCTACGATGGCACCGATCTCGCCCAGGAGGCCGACGAGCGAATCCGCACCTTCCAGAAGGATGCGAGCGCGCGGGCGGGCATCTTCCACCACCTCATCACGCTGCCGACCTATCACACCGCCGCGCTCTCGACGGACAATCTCGCCAAGGAGTATTTCGGCGCGGCGGGGATGCTCGGCTATGTCGCGGGGGTCCAGCGCAAGGAAATCCGCGAGGGGATCGCCTGCGTCCGGCACCAGAACATGTCCGGCTCGGACATCGGCGACGATCACAAGGAATATTTCGCGGGCGAGGCGGCGCTGAAGGCCGGCGGCGCACACAATACGATGAACCAGTTCGCGGCGTGAAGCGCACGGCGGCAGCCAAGCTGCCACCGAGACGCACACGCCCGGCCGGCGGCGGCAAAGCCGCCGTCCGACGACGCGGCTTAGCCGCGTCGCGCCTCACACAGGAGAAGAGACATGACCACCGAAACCACCACTCCCGCACCGGCCCGCGCCCGCGCCATCTTCTCGACCGAGGATTTCCAGTTGCTCAAGACGGCGGTGATGACGCACCTGCAGCGCCCAGAGGTTCAGGACAGCGCGGAGTCGGTCAAATACAGCAATCTCTACCATCGGCTCGGGCGGCTCTGATGTTGGCGCAGATGTGGGATCGCGCCGGTCTGGCGGTCGATCCGCGCCTTGCCCGCTTCATCGAGGACGAGGTTCTTCCCGGCACCGAGATCGCGGCCGATGCGTTCTGGCAGGGTGCTGCGGAGATCTTCGCGCGCTTCACGCCTGAGAACCGCGCCTTGCTGGTCGCGCGCGACGAACTTCAGGCGGCGATCGATGCGCGCTACGATGCCGGCGCGCCGGCGGACGAAGCTTTCCTGCGCTCGATCGGTTATCTCCGCGCCGAGCCGGCGCCGTTCACGATCGCGCCCGGCCCGGTCGATGCGGAACTGACGATGGCCGGGCCGCAACTGGTTGTGCCGGTCCTCAACGCGCGCTTCCTGCTCAACGCCGCCAATGCGCGCTGGGGCAGCCTGTACGATGCGCTCTACGGCACCGACGCGATCGGCGAAATCCCGGAACCCGGCGCGTATGACACGGTGCGCGGCGCGGCGGTGATCGCCTGGGCGAAGGCTTTGCTCGACGATGCCGTGCCGCTCGCGGACGGCACATGGGCCGACTGGCGCGGGGGCGTGCCGGTCCTCGCCGATCCGGGCCAGTTCGTCGGCCGCCGCGACGAAACCCTGCTGCTGCGCCACAACGGCCTGCATATCGAGGTGGTGGTCGACCGCAGCCATCCGATCGGCGCGAGCGATCCGGCGGGGATCGCCGACATCGTGCTCGAATCCGCGCTCACCACGATCTGCGATTTCGAGGATTCGATCGCGGCAGTCGATGCCGAGGACAAGGTCGCCGCCTATGCCAATTGGCTCGGCCTGATGCGGGGTGATCTCACCGCGAGCTTCGCCAAGGGCGACCGCACCGTCACGCGCCGCCTCGCCGACGATCGCCGCTACACCACGCCCGACGGTGGCGAGATCGTTCTGCCGGGCCGCAGCCTGCTGTTCGTCCGCAACGTCGGCCATTTGATGACCACGCCGGCGCTGCGCCTGCGCGACGGTGGCGAGGCGCCCGAAGGCATTCTCGACGCGATCGTCACGTCGCTGATCGCGCTGCATGATCTGAACGGCGCGCGCGCCAACAGCCGGGCGGGGTCGATCTACATCGTCAAGCCCAAGATGCACGGCACCGACGAAGCCGCCTTCACCAACCGGCTGTTCGACGCGGTCGAGGATCTGCTCGCCTTGCCGCGCCACACCATCAAGGTCGGCGTGATGGACGAAGAGCGCCGCACCAGCGCGAACCTCGCCGCGTGCATCCATGCGGTGAAGGACCGGATCGTGTTCATCAACACCGGCTTCCTCGATCGTACCGGCGACGAAATCCACACTGCGATGCATGCCGGCCCGATGGTGCGCAAGGGCGAGATGAAGGCGGCCGACTGGATCAAGGCCTATGAGCATCGCAACGTCCAGATCGGCCTCGCCTGTGGCTTCGCGGGCCGTGCGCAGATCGGCAAGGGCATGTGGGCCGCGCCCGATCGCATGGCCGACATGTTGCGCGACAAGATCGCGCATCCGCTGAGCGGCGCGAACACCGCCTGGGTGCCGAGCCCGACCGCCGCCACGCTCCACGCGACGCACTATCACCGCGTCGATGTCGCCGCGCGGCAGGCGGACCGCACCACCGAACCCGTCGCCGCGCTGGCGGCGCTGCTCACCCCGCCGGTCGCGATCGGGCGCAATTGGCGCCCCGACGAGATTCGCGAGGAACTCGACAACAATGCGCAGGGCATTCTCGGCTATGTCGTGCGCTGGGTCGATCAGGGCGTCGGCTGCTCGAAGGTGCCCGACATCCACGACATCGGCCTGATGGAAGACCGCGCGACGCTCCGCATCTCGGCGCAGCACATGGCCAATTGGCTGCTCCACGGCGTCGCCACGTCCGACGATGTCGATGGCGCGCTCAACCGCATGGCGGCCAAGGTCGATGTTCAAAACGCGGGCGACCCGCTCTACACGTCGCTGATCCGCGACGGCCAGCCTTCCGCGCCGTTCCTGGCGGCACGAGAGCTGATTCTGGAGGGGGCGGCGCAGCCGAACGGCTATACCGAGCCGCTCCTGCACATCTGGCGAACCCGCGTGAAGGGGGCAGCATCATAGCCCTCTCGATATCGGTCGCTTGCTGCACGCGATTGCGTCCCCGTCTTTCGACGTTCGGCCCGCGTCGGTCGGCTCGACGCTTGGCATCGGCGCGACCCGAAAGAGCGTCGCTCTCAATGTGAGGCGGCTGGCGCCTCATGCGGATAATAGCCGAGCTGCCTGGAAATCTCCTGTGCCGCAGCAAGCAAAATCGCGCGGGCTTCCTCAATGGACACAAGTTGCGAGCCATCGATCAGCTCAAGATACGGGATTGTCAGAGCGGCAAGGAACTCGCCGTCGAAGCCGATCACCGGGCAGCCAATGTCGGTGACGCCGCGCGTGATCGGACTGGTACGGGTATAAAAGCCATCGCGGCGTATCTCTTCCAGCCGCTTGAGCAAAGCGGCGCGGCCGATAGGCGCCGGAGCCGTCAATTCGGCACGATCCAGCATCCGCTCCGCGACAGAAGGCGCGGAGAACGCCAGGATAATGCCCCCGGAACAGCTCCGTGTGAGTTCGATTGATGCGCCGACGCGGAGGGCGAAGCCGCGAATGCCGGGATTTTCCTCACGGGCAATCACCAGCCCCTCGCCAATTTTGGGCACGACGAGGTGGCATGACTGCCCTGTCGCCAGCGCGAGCCGCTGCATCTCAGGCTGCGCCGCCTGGACGAGACTCCGAGCGGGCGTGGCGCGATAGGCGACATCGAGGAATTTGTAGGTAACCGAATACCGATCATCGGTCGCCGATTTTTGCAGGTAACCGGCATCTTCCATGACCACGATAATGCGGAACAACTCGCCAAGCGATCGGCCCAGTGCCACTGCGATCTCGCTTGCCAGCAGCCCCCGGGGTTCGTCCGCGAGCAACTCGATGATCATGAACGCCTTGTCGAGCGCCGGGGCTGCATATTGCCGCTTCCGTGCCTTGCCACCTGTCGTCATTCCAGATCCGTTCTTCAGCATACCGCACCGTTGCCCAAGGCAGCGGCAGGTTGACATAGCGACCCCACCGGGAATGTCCGGCTTTCGCATGATTGACAAGCTCAGGATATTGTACGCGCAGCTATGCCTTGTGGGTCTTCGTTATGGTAAAAGGGGGCATTGCCTGCACGCACCACTGGCCGCCATTCTGCCGGAGACTTCCACATCGACCTCGCCGAGCAGGGCAAATTTACCTCCCGATCGCGACCGACCGCACCTCGAAATCGCCTTCATTGCCTCGCTGGACTCCCAAGGGGCGGACGTTCCTCCAGCCTATGTCAAAGCTGCCAATCGTCCCGTTCGTCGTGGGAGCGCCCGGATTGCTGCCGGGCGACGTCCTCTTCACCCGCCATCGCGGGATGCTCGGCGAAATCTTCGTTGAGCGCTTCGTCGATCATCGCGCGCCAGACGTCGGTCGCGACCTCGGCATGGATTGCGGGGTCGTCGCCCGGAACGACTTCGGCACCGGCCTCAGCCATACCCGCGCCGGGCTCGCGCATGGCTTTCAAGAGCGTCATCGCCGCATCGCGCGCGCCCTCGGCACTTCCCGTTGCCGAGGTGAGGTCTTGAAGCGTCCGCGTAACGCGCTGAAGCATGGTTTCGGTCATGTCGGCGGTTTAGCATGGGCGCGGGTGGCGCCAAACAGGGCGATCGAAAAAGAGATCCTCACGCGGCGTCGACCGGCGTATCCAACGCATCATGCCAAAGAAGCGCTACCTCACCGCGACGATGCCCGACGGCTATGTGAAGACGATCGGGCCGACGGCCACGCCGTTCACGCATTATTGGCGGATCGTCGCGGAGCTCGAAAACGGCCGGACCGAGGTGTTCTGGGGGCACGCCAAGTCGCTCCGGGAAGCGACCGGCAAGCGTGCCGCGACGAAGGAGGCGGCGGCGCAGCGCGGCTGGCGCAGCTACCGGTTCGAGATCGCCGAGCTGACCGAGACGATGGGCTGAACCCCACCTCCCGCCATCACCGCAGATCGGGCGGGGTCGCCTCCGCCGTCAGCCGGGCGATCACGTCGTCGAGCCTGAGCACCTCCTGCTTGGCGCCTTCGCCGAGCGGGCGCAGTGCGACGGTGCCTTCCTCGGCCTCGCGCTTGCCGACCACCAGCAGGTTGGGCACCTTCGCGAGCGAGTGTTCGCGCACCTTGTAGTTGATCTTCTCGTTGCGCAGATCGGTTTCGACGCGCAGCCCCGCCGCCTTGAGCTTCGCCGCGACCTCGGCGGCATAGCCGTCCGCGTCCGAGACGATCGTCGCCACCACCGCCTGCACCGGCGCGAGCCAGAGCGGGAAGCGGCCGGCGTGGTGTTCGATCAGGATGCCGATGAAGCGCTCGAACGTGCCGAGGATCGCGCGGTGGAGCATCACCGGGCGATGCCGCTCGCCGTCGTCACCGACATAGCTCGCGTCGAGCCGTTCGGGCAGCACTCGGTCGGACTGGATCGTGCCGACCTGCCAGGTCCGCCCGATCGCGTCAGTGAGGTGGAATTCGAGCTTGGGGGCATAGAACGCGCCTTCGCCCGGCAGTTCCTCGAACTTGGCCTTGATCGCTTCGCTCAGGTCGGATTGCAGCACCGCCTCGCGGAGTTCCTGCTCGGCCTTGTCCCACATCGCATCGTCGCCGAAGCGCTTGTCAGGGCGCAGCGCCAGCTTGACTGCATAATCCTCGAACCCGAGATCGCGGTACGCGCTGTCGAGCAGCTCGCAGAAGCTGCGCACTTCGGCGATCAACTGGTCCTCGCGCACGAAGATATGCGCGTCGTCCTGGGTGAACTGGCGCACGCGCATGATGCCGTGGAGCGCGCCGTGCGGCTCGTTGCGATGGCAGCAGCCGAATTCGGCCATGCGGATCGGCAGGTCGCGGTAGGATTTGATGCCCTGGCGGAAGATCAGCACATGCGCCGGGCAGTTCATCGGCTTGAGCGCCATCAGATCGGCCTTGCCGGAGAGGATCGGCCCCTCTTCCTCAGCGTTGGGGATTTCGTCCGGCACCACGAACATGTTCTCGCGGTACTTGCCCCAATGGCCCGACTGCTCCCACTGGCGCGCGTCCATCAACTGCGGCGTCTTGACCTCGGCATAGCCGGCGGCGTCGAGCCGGCGGCGCATGTACGCCTCCAGCGCGCGCCACAGCACGAAGCCCTTGGGGTGCCAGAACACCGAGCCTTGCGCTTCGCTCTGGAGGTGGAACAGGTCCATGTCCTGGCCGATGCGGCGATGGTCGCGCTTGGCGGCTTCCTCCAGCCGCGTGAGATGCTCGGCGAGCTGCTTCTTGTTGAGCCAGCCGGTGCCGTAGATGCGGCTCAGCATCGCGTTGTTCTGGTCGCCGCGCCAATATGCGCCCGAGACCCGCGTCAGCTTGAACGCATCGGGATCGAGCTTGCCGGTCGAGGCGAGGTGGGGGCCGCGGCACATGTCGAGCCAGTCGCCGCCCGACCAATAGACCGTCAGCGGCTCGTCACCCGGGAGCTCGGCGGCCCATTCGGCCTTGAAGGTTTCGCCCTGCTCACGCCAGCGCGCGATCAGCGCCTCGCGCTCCCACACTTCGCGCTTGAGCGGCTTGTCGGCGCGGATGATGGCGCGCATGGCCTCTTCGATCGCGGGCAGGTCTTCCTCCGTGAAGGGCCGGTCCTTGGGCGCAAAGTCATAATAGAAGCCGTCATCGGTCGATGGACCGAAGGTGATCTGCGTGCCGGGGAAAAGCTGCTGCACGGCTTCGGCGAGGATATGCGCGTAATCGTGGCGCGCCAGTTCGAGCGCATCGGCCTCGTCGCGGGTCGTCACCAGCGCAAGCTGCGAATCCTGCTCGAACGGGCGCGTGATGTCGCGCAGCTCGCCATCGACGCGCGCGCCGATCGCCGCCTTGGCGAGACCCGGCCCGATCGCCGCAGCGATGTCCGCCGGGGTAGTCCCCGGGGCTACCTCACGGACGGAACCGTCGGGCAGCGTGATGCGGAACATTTCGGACATGCAGGGTTCGCTTGGTCTAGGGATAGGAACGCGCCGCTTATGCGGGCTTGGGCTATATAGGCAAGGTTTAGCGGACTCGCCATCTACGCGTCAGGCGACGCCGAACGGCACCACCTTGTTCTGGGCATCATGCGCGATGTCGGCGCGGCCGAGATAGGGCACGCCCATCTCGCCGCACCAGCGCGCGATCATCTGCTCGGGCGTCTCGCCGAATTCGGGCACATTGGGCTGCACATCGGTGATTCGGCCGAGCCTTACGCCGGCGATGCCCTTCAACTGAGTCGCATGCGCCATCTGCGAGAGCATGCGGTCGATCCGGTAGAGCGGTTCGGAGACTTCCTCGATCATCAGCACATGGTCGGTGAGGTCGGGCAGCCAGGGTGTGCCGATCAGCGCGTTCAGGATCGAGAGGTTGAAGGCGGCGGCGGGGCGTCCGTCGAGGCTCGGTTCGAGGCCGGCGCGGTCGCCGCGCACCAGCCAGGCGAGCGAGCGCATCACGTCATGCGCCTGGTCATCCTTGCGGCTGACCTCGGACGGCATCGAGCCGTGCGCGGGGCGTCCGATCCGCCGGGCGTAAAGCGCGGCGAGGAGGAAGCCCATGTCCGAATAGCCGAGATACTGTTTGTGCGCCGCCGCCGGGCCGAGCTGCGGCATGACCGCGTGGAGGATGCGGTTTGAGCCGTAGCCACCGCGCGCGAACCAGATCGCGTCGAACGCGGGATCGTTGGCGAAGTCGAGGAAGGCGGCGGCGCGCACCGCGTCGCTGCCGGCGAAATGGCCGTCCTCGAGGAAGCATTGCGGGTGGAAGACGATCTCGACCTCGGGAAAGGTGATCGCCGCGAGCGCCTTCAGGCGGGGTTCGACGATCGGATCGATCGGGCGCGCGGGGGCGCAGACTGCAATTTTCATGGTGCTACCCGCATCGTGATTCCCAAAACCTCCGTTCGCCCCGAGCGAAGTCGAGGGGCAAGCGCGGCGCATGGTGTCTCGACTGCGCTCGACACGAACGGTCGAGGTTGCTCCGGCTTACGAAAGCCTCGATAGCGTGGCGCCATGCAATCCGCCAATGCGAACCCAACCAAGCCCTACTTCTTCGTCGGTATCGGCGGCAGCGGGATGATGCCGCTCGCGATGATCCTCGCCGGGCGCGGGGCGCGCGTGTCGGGGTCGGACCGTGCGCTCGATCAGGCACGGCTGCCTGCCAAGTTCGCGGCACTCGGCGCGCTCGGCATCGATCTGTTCGCGCAGGACGGCAGCGGCATCACCTCGGCAGACCAGATCGTCATCGCCTCGGCGGCGATCGAATCGACCGTGGCGGATATCGTCGCGGCGGACACGGTCGGCGCGCAGCGGCTGAGCCGCGCGCAATTGCTCGCCGAGCTGTTCAACGCGAGTGCGCTACCGATCGGCGTCGCCGGCACCAGCGGCAAATCGACCGTCACCGGCATGATCGGCTGGATTCTGCAGGCGACCGGGCGCGAACCGACGGTGATGAACGGCGCGGTGATGAAGAATTTCGTCGCACCGCAAGCCCCGTTCGCGAGCGCGTTGGTCGGTGGTGGTGACGCGTTCGTCAGCGAGGTCGATGAGAGCGACGGCTCGATCGCCTTGTACCGCCCCCGAATCGCGGTGCTCAACAACGTCAGCCTTGATCACAAGTCACTCGAGGAGTTGCGCACGTTGTTCGGCGATTTCGCGCGCGGCGCCGAGACGGTGATCCTCAACATCGGCGATGCCGAGACGGCGGCGCTGGCCAAATCGCTCGCCAAGCCGCCGGTTACCTTTGCGGTGGAAGGCGTCGCCGATCTCGTTGCGGAGAATCTGGCGCCCGAGCCGTTCGCCTGTTCGTTCGATCTGGTCGCGGGCGGCGTGCGCCATCCGGTGCGGCTGGCGGTGCCGGGGCGACACAACGTTTCGAACGCGCTCGCCGCGATCGGCGCGGCGCGCGCGGCGGGGGTGCCGCTCGCCGAGGCGATCGAGGCGATCGAGGGATTCGTCGGGCTCAAGCGCCGCTTCGAGCTGGTCGGCGAAGCCGGCGGCGTGTCGGTGATCGACGATTTCGGGCACAATCCCGACAAGATCGCCGCGACGCTCGACACGCTCCATGCGTTTCCGGGGCGGTTGCTGGTGCTGTTCCAGCCGCATGGCTACGGCCCGCTCAAGGTAATGCGGCACGAGCTGGTCGCGATGTTTCGCGAGAAACTGGCGCCGGACGATCTGCTCGTACTGCCCGACCCGGTCTATCAGGGCGGCACGGTGACTCGCGCGGTGACGAGCGCCGACCTGATCGCCGATATCGGCGGGCGGGCGCGTCACATCGCTGACCGCGCCGATGCCGCCGCCGCGCTGGTGGCGGAGGCGCGCGCGGGCGACCGCATCGTCGTGATGGGCGCGCGCGACGACACGCTGAGCCAGCTCGCCGCCGACATGCTGACACACATTGCCCGCAAGGATATTTCTCTCGCCTGAGGGGGAGATCAAGGAGACCGCCATGTTCCGCCGCCTGTTCCTCGACCACCCGGCCTCCGTCGGCGAGAGCTATGGCGAGCATTTCGGCGTGGCGACTCGGTTCGGCGTGCGGATGATCGCCGGTGGGCTGGCCGCTTTGGTCCACGGCATCCTCCCGTGCGCCTTCAAGACCACCGGCAGCCGCACGATCGCCCGCCTCAACCGCGAGATCGCCGAGAAGCGCGCGGCGGCCGCAGCGGCGACCGAGCAGGTGAA
Source organism: Sphingomonas populi (assembly GCF_004208535.1). Lineage (GTDB taxonomy): Bacteria > Pseudomonadota > Alphaproteobacteria > Sphingomonadales > Sphingomonadaceae > Sphingomonas > Sphingomonas populi. The sequence goes on along the minus strand of NZ_SGIS01000009.1, from coordinate 64,250 downwards.
GACCGTGGAATACATCATCTAAACATCTCAACAGAGCTGGGTGCGAGAGGCGAATTTCGGCACGCGACTCGCGCTCGGGGCTTGCGTCGCGCCGCAACGCGTGGCTTGGGGCGCGGATGGCAAAGTCCGCAACCGATCTGATGCAGGATATCCTCGTCGCGACGACGCTCGATGCGTTCATGGCGCTCAAAAAGGCGTCGGGCGGGCTGCCCAACGCGCTGGTGCGCGATCTGGGCGCGGTCCATGCCAACACCACGCTCGCCGATCTGCCGGCTGAGGTTCAGGCGGCGATCACCGCCAGCGTGCGCGACGCGTTCTCGCGGCTGCTCAAGGAAGGCTATACCGTCGCGCCGAGCCGGGGCGTACCGCCGCCACCCGCGCCGCGCAGCCCGACGCCGCCGCCGCGCTCGCGCGCCAAATCCGGGCCGCCCACCGTCGAGACGCGCCGCCCGCGCGCGCCGGTCAAGCCGAAGGCGCGCTGAGCGTCACTTGCCGTTAATGACGTTGGCGAGGATGGCGAGATCGTCGCCGTTAACGCTGGCGCCGGTCGCGTCGGTTTCGGTCGTCGCATTGGCCGCGACTGCCGGCTTGCCGGGCGACACGCCGACGAACTCGGCTGCGCTCCACAGGATGCCGCCGGCCCAGAGCAGGGCGGCCCAGCGGCTGCGGAAGAGTTTGGCGTAAGGCATGGCGCAGCCATAGCGGCGAGGGGTCAACCGATCCTTAATGGTTCGCGCAGAGGCGCAGAGGACGCAGAGAAGGCGTGGCCGGCCGCAGGTTCTCTTCTTCTCTCTGCGACCTCTGCGCCTCTGCGCGAATCATGATGCGCGGCGCCTGGGGCGATTTGCACGCGGAGGCGCGGAGGCGCGAAGAGAGAAGAAGGGATTCATGGGGCGTGGCCGGAGCAGCGGCGCGCCTCGTCTGGAACCTCTTCGCGCCTCCGCGCCTTCGCGTGAACCCGAGGCCGCCGCTTGCGATTCTAAGCCTTTGTGCTGCCCCGCGCGCTGGGCTATCCCCCGCTCACAATGCCTCATCTCTATCTTGTCGACGGCTCGGGCTATATCTTCCGCGCCTATCATCGCCTCCCGCCGCTCACCAACAAACATGGCGAGCCGGTGGGCGCGGTCTATGGCTATACGACGATGCTGTGGAAGCTCGTCGATGAGCTCCACAAGGCCGATGGCCCGACGCACATGGCGGTCATTCTCGACAAATCGTCGAAGACGTTCCGCAACGATCTGTACGATCAGTATAAGGCGCACCGGCCGCCGCCGCCCGAGGATCTCGTCCCCCAATTCCCGATGATCCGCGACGCGACGCGCGCCTTCTCGCTGCCGTGCATCGAGGAAGCAGGGCTGGAGGCGGACGATATCATCGCCGGCTACACCAAGGCCGCGCTCGCCCAAGGGTGGCAGGTGACGATCGTGTCTTCGGACAAGGATCTGATGCAACTCATGACCGATCCGTCGGTCGACATGTACGATACGATGAACAACCGGCGGCTCGGGCCGGATCACGTCATGGAGAAGTTCGGCGTCGGCCCGGACAAACTCGGCGACGTGCTCGCGCTGATGGGCGATAGCGTCGATAACGTGCCCGGCGTCACCGGCGTCGGGCCGAAGACGGCGTCCAAGCTGATCCTCGAACATGGCGATCTCGAAGGCGTGCTCGCCGCCGCCAGCGCCATGAAGAAGGGCAAGCTGCGCGACAATCTGATCGAGCAGGCCGACAATGCGCGGCTCTCGAAGGTGCTCGTCACGCTCAAATGCGATGCGCCGCTGCCCGAGCCGCTCGACGATCTCGAGCTTCAGGGTATTCCCGATGCGCCGCTTCGCGTCTTCTTGGAACATCACGGCTTCAAGTCGCTGCTCGCGAAGCTGTCGGCGGTTGCCGATGCGCCGGTCGCGGCGCCGAAGAGCGTGCCGCAGGAGGAAGACCCGCCCTGCGAGCACGACGGGTATGAGACGGTGGTGGACGAGGCCGCACTCGATGGCTGGATCGAGGCGGCGCGGCATCAAGGCTGGATCGCGGTCGATACCGAGACCACCGGCATCGACGCGACTCGCGCGGAGCTGGTCGGGATCAGCCTGGCGCTGCAGCCCAATCGCGCCTGCTACGTGCCGCTCGGCCACGGCGGCACCGGGCTGTTCGCGGAGACGCCGCCGCAGCTCGACACCGCTGTCGCGCTGGCCAAACTTAAGCCGCTGCTCGAAGATCCTTCGGTGCTCAAGATCGGGCACAATCTGAAGTACGACATGATCGTGCTCGGCCGGGCCTATGAGAAGACCGGGGGAATCGACGTCGCGCCGTTCGACGACACGATCCTGATGAGCTTCGATCTGGACGCCGGCCTGCACGGCCACGGCATGGACGAACTCGCCGCGACGCATCTCTCGCATAGCTGCATCGCGTTTAAGGACGTGGTCGGCGTCGGCAAGAGCCAGCGCCAGTTCAACGAGGTCGATCTCGACGCGGCGACGCGATACGCCGCCGAGGATGCCGACGTGACGCTGCGGTTGTGGCGGCGCTTCAAGCCGCGCCTCGCCGCCGAGCGCGCGACGCGCGTGTACGAGATGGTCGACCGTCCGCTCGTGCCGGTGGTGGCGCAGATGGAGCGGCACGGCATCAAGGTCGATCGCGAGAAGCTCGCCGGGCTGTCGACCGCATTCTCGACGCAGATCGCAGCCCTTGAAACCGAGATCCACGCGCTTGCCGGTGGCCCGTTCACGATCGGCAGCCCCAAGCAATTGGGCGACGTGCTGTTCGAGCGGATGGGCATCAAGGGCGGGCGCAAGGGCAAGTCGGGGGTCTATTCGACCGACGTCAACGAACTTGAGCGGATCGCCGCCGACCGCGATTCGCCGGGCGTTGTGATCGCCGCCAAGGTGCTCGAATGGCGGCAGCTTTCGAAGCTCAAATCGACCTATACCGATGCGTTGCAGGCGCAGATCAACCCCGCGACCGGCCGAGTCCACACCAGCTACAGCCTGACCGGCGCGCAGACCGGGCGGCTGTCCTCGACCGACCCCAACCTCCAGAACATCCCGATCCGAACCGAAATCGGCCGGCAAATCCGCGACGCGTTCGTGGCGGACGCGGGCAACGTCATCCTTGCCGCCGATTATTCGCAGATCGAGCTTCGCCTGGCCGCGCACATGGCCGACGTGCCCGCGCTGCGCGACGCGTTCGCCAATGGCGACGACATCCACAGCCTGACCGCGCAGGAGCTGTTCGGCGAGGTCAACCGCGACACGCGCGGGCGCGCCAAGACGATCAACTTCGCGATCCTCTACGGCATCTCGCGCTGGGGGCTGGCCGGGCGGCTCGACGTCACCGCCGACGAGGCACAGGCGATGATCGACCGCTATTTCGAGCGCTTCCCCGGCATCCGCAACTATATCGCCGCGACCACCGAATTCGTTCGCGAGAACGGCTATACCGTCACTTTGTTCGGGCGGAAGACGCACTTCCCGCGCATCGCATCGAAGGTCCAGCACGAGCGGCAGGGCGCCGAACGCGCCGCGATCAACGCGCCGATCCAGGGCACGTCCGCCGACATCATCAAGCGCGCGATGGTGCGGATGGGGCCGGCGCTGGCCGAGGCCGGGCTGGGCCATGTCCGCATGCTGCTTCAGGTGCATGACGAACTCGTCTTCGAACTGCCGGAAGGCGACGTGGCGGCAGCGAAGCCGGTGATCGAGCGCGTGATGGCGAGCGCCGCCGAACCGGCGGTGACGCTGTCGGTGCCGCTCGGCGTCGAGATCGGCGTCGGGCCGAGTTGGGGCGCGGCGCATTGAGTGACGTAGCCCCGTCGGCGGCCGGTGCCCCTGACGATATCAACGCGCTCGCCAAGGGCGGGCGGACCAACATCTTCGGCTTCCTGTTGCGGCTGGCAGCACGCCTGCCGTTCCTGTTCATCGCCGGGCGCAGCTATGGCCCCGATCTGGTCGGGCGGTTCGCGCTCGCGGTGGTGGTGGTCGAGTTCGCCGCGCAGCTTGCCACGCTCGGGCTGAAGCGGGGCCTCGCGCAGGCGTTTTCCGATTCGGGCGAGCGGCCGCATACGCATGTCGCCTGGGATGCGCTGGCGGTGGCGTTCGTCGCCTCCACGGTCGCCAGCATCGTGCTGTTCGCCTTCCCGCAGATCATGTTCCCAAGCGGCGAGATGGGGCGGCTCGAACAGTATCTGCCGCTCGTCGTGTTCGCCACCGCCTGGACCGAGATCACGCTAGCGGCGCTCGCCTATCGCCGCAACGTCGGCGCCTCGGTGACGGCGCGCGCGATCATCGAACCGTGGACGATCAGCATCGCCGCGTTCGTCTTTTCGTTCTTCACCAAGCAGGACGGGCTGGTCCTGTCCTACATGCTGTCGATGCTCGCCGCGCTGACGGCGGCGCTGATCCCGTTCCTGCGCAGCTACGGTATGCCCTATGGCTGGCGGCCCGAACCCGGGCGGCTGGTCGCGCTGGCGCGGCACAACATCCCGCTCGCCGGCGCCGACGCGATCGAATGGGGGTCGCGCAACGTCGATCGCGCGATCCTCGGCTATATGTTCGCGCCCGCGATCGTCGGTATCTATTACATGGCGGTGCAGATCGCCTCGCTGCCGGGCAAGTTGAAGACCAGCTTCGATCCGATCCTCGGCCCGGTCATCACCACCAGCCTCGCGCAGAACGATCGCAAGGCGGTGGCGCAGCAAGTGCGGCAGGTCGGCTTCTGGATCATGGCGGCGCAGGCCGGGCTCGCGCTGATGGGGTCGATACCGGGCAAGGCGGTGATGGGCGTGGTCGGCCCGCAGTTCGTCGCGGGCACGGCGGCGATGGCGTTCCTGCTCACCGCCGAAGTCGCCGCCTCGACCGGCGCGGTGTGCGAAAGCGCGCTTGTCTATATCGCGCGGCATCTCAATCTGATGCTGTCGATCGCCGCACTGAGTTTGCAGGTAGCGCTGAGCTTCGCGCTGATCTTCGCGATGCGCTGGGCGGGGTGGCCCGACACCTGGCAGGCGGCGGGGCCGGCGCTGGCGCTGCTGCTGGCGATGGGGACGTCATCGGTGGTCAAATCGAGCGTGCTGGCGCGGATGCTCGGCGCGCCGGTGCGCGGCTGGCGCTGGCAGTTGCTGCTCGCGGCGGGGGTGGCGATTGCGGTGGGGACGATCTTCACCTCGCTGCCGCATCGCTACGAATGGGCTGAACTAGTGTTCGGCGAACCCGCAATCGCGGCGAGCTATCTGTTCGTGCTGTGGAAATTCGCGTTCGGGCCGGAGGATCGGGCTTTGCTGCGGCGGACGCCGAAGGGGACTGCGGCCTGACACCACGTTGTTCTCCCGCGAAAGCGGGAGCCCAGAGCCAAGCAGCGCTGCGTTTGTGGCTCTGGACCCCCGCGTTCGCGGGGGAACATCAATGTCTAAAGTGCCGCACGCCCGTAAACACCATCGCCAGCCCGGCCGCGTCGGCGGCGGCGATCACTTCGTCGTCGCGGATCGAGCCGCCGGGTTGGATCACTGCTGTCGCGCCGGCTTCCACCGCCGCGAGCAGACCGTCGGCGAAGGGGAAGAACGCGTCCGATGCCACTGCCGAGCCGATTGTGCGCGGTTGTGTCCAGCCGGCCTTTTCAGCGGCGTCCTTGGCCTTCCACGCGGCGATGCGCGCCGATTCGAGGCGGTTCATCTGGCCGGCGCCGATGCCCGCCGTGCTGCCGTCCTTGGCGTAGACGATCGCGTTCGACTTGACGTGCTTGGCGACCGTCCAGGCGAAGCGGCAATCGGCGAGTTCGGCCTTGGTGGGCGCGCGCTTGGTGACGACCTTCATGTCGGGCGCCGAGGCATTGTCGCGGCCCTGCACCAGCCAGCCGCCGGTGATCGACTTGGCCATCAGGCCGCCGCGCGACGGATCGGGCAATGCGCCGGTGAGAAGCAGGCGCAGGTTCTTCTTGGCGGCGAACAGAGCGATCGCTTCCTCGTCGGCATCGGGGGCGATCACCACTTCGGTGAAGATGCCGGTGATCGCGCGCGCGGTCGCCGCGTCGAGCGGGCGGTTGAGCGCGATGATGCCGCCGAACGCCGAAACCGTGTCGCACGCGAAGGCGGCGGCATAGGCCTGCTCGATCGTCTTGGCGGTGGCGACGCCGCATGGATTGGCGTGCTTGACGATGACGACGCTCGGATCGGCATCGCGGAACTCGCTGACCAGCTCCAGCGCGGCATCGGCATCGTTGTAATTGTTGTACGACAGCGCCTTGCCCTGCACCTGCCGCGCCTGGCCGACGCCGTTGGCGACCGGCCCGCGCGTCGCGTAGAACGCCGCCGACTGGTGCGGATTTTCGCCGTAGCGCAGCGTATCGCCGAGCGTCAGCGCGACCGGCAGGATCTGTGGGAACGACTCGCGCTGGTCGGCGAAGGCGAACCATTGCGCGATGGCCGAATCATAGGCGGCGGTGGCGGCATAGGCCTTGGCGGCGAGGCGCTTGCGATCTTCCAGCGTGGTGCTGCCGCCGGCGACCAAAGCATAATCGGCGGGATCGGTGACGATCGCGACGAAAGCGTGGTTCTTGGCAGCCGAGCGCACCATCGACGGGCCGCCGATGTCGATATTCTCGATCACCTCGTCGCGCTCCGCGCCCTTCGCGACGGTCGCCTCGAACGGGTAGAGGTTGACGACGACGAGATCGATCGCGCCGATGTCATGCTCCTTCATCGACGCGACGTGCGCGGCATCGTCACGCACCGCGAGCAGCCCGCCGTGGACCTTGGGGTGAAGCGTCTTGACGCGGCCGTCCATCATCTCGGGAAAGCCGGTGAGATCGGAGATGTCACGCACCGTCAGCCCCGCGTCGCGCAGCGCCTTGGCGGTGCCGCCGGTCGAGACCAGTTCGACGCCGGCTTTGGCCAGCGCTTTGCCAAGATCGACGATGCCGGTCTTGTCGGACACCGAAAGCAACGCGCGGCGGATGGGAATGGTGGTCATCGGATGATCCTAGCAGCCGTTCGTCCCGAGCGATGTCGAGGGACGAACTGGGGAATGTGAGTTCGCGCGCTCCCTGCCCGCTCAGCCCGCGCGCTTCAAGACCCAGCCGACGTTGGTGCCGCCGGCGGGCGTGTCGCCGGTGACGACGAGCTGGAACGTGGACTGCGGCCGGCCCTGGCCGTCGATCCACACGCTCGGCTCGACGGCGAGCGCGCCGCCACGGCAGCGAAATTGCCACAGCACGCCGCCGGGCAGCCGCAGCAGCGCCGCCATGCCATCGGCGGTGGGCGACACTTCGATGCCGACGCCGAGGTGGAAGCGGATGACGAAGCCGCTCGCCGAGACGCGCCCGCGCTTCTTGGCGGGGAGCAGCATGTCATCGCCGCGCAATTCGCGGCCATCGCCGGTGAGGACCAGTTGGCGGCGGTGGACGAAGCCGAAGCGGCGGGCATAGCCGTCGTGGCTGGCTTCGACCCGGCTGGCGTTCTCGCTCTCCTGTCGCGCCAGCTCGACTTCGCCGACGCCGCGCCCGAGCGTGCCGTCGGCGTGAACCGCAGTCGAATTGCTGTCGCCGACCACAAGCGTCGAATGCGCCGCCGTGGTGCGCAGCCCCTCGGTCAGCTCTGCGGGGAGCTGCGCGATCCCGGCACGAGCGCCGCCGCAATTGACGATGATGCGGTGCGCGCCATCCGAAAACTCGAACGCCAGCGTCGAGGCGCAGCCGCCTTTGACCAGCCGCGCGACCGGCGGCGGCGCGGCATCGAACACCAGCACCGCGCCCGCCGCCGCCAGCCGTTGATAGCCCCATTCGCGCGCCTGCCGCAGCGGGCGGGTTCGCACGCCGGTCGCGGTGATGATGTCGGCGATCTCGGCACCCGGCACCGGGCCGCCGCCCTGCCAGCTCGACAGCCCGCCATCGCCGAGACACACGCCGAGCAACGCCGGCACGAGCCGGCCGAGCGCATCACCGAGCAGCGCGGGTGGTTCGATCCGGCGCGCCTCATACACCGCGCGAAGCTGGGTGAGCAGCATGACGACATCGAGCTGCGCCTGCGGGCTGCGCGAGACGACGCCGCCATCCTCGAACAGCGACACCGCCAAAGCGCGGGCGAGCGCCGCCTCGCTGGCGACTCGGCGCGCGTCGCCGCCGGGCAGCAGCATCCCGCCCGCCACCACGCCGCACAACGTCGCGACTCGCGCCGCGCCGGGCGCGACCTTCTCCGCGCCGCGATCGAGGTGGCGGGTGCAGCGCGCGAAGGCGTTGAGTACGGCGCTGCGATAGACCAGATCGGCCGACGACAGGATCAGCGGCGCGTGCGCCGACCAGGCAAGGATTCGCCGCGCACACAGATCGGGCCGCCACGCCGGTTCGCTGACGATTTCGGCGTGCGCGGCGAGCCAGTGCCGCAGGATCGCTTCCGCCACCGGCACCGCCTGCACGCGTGTTGCCACCGTGGAGAGGTCGCGCAGCCAGCCCGCGCTGTGCAGATAGTCGGCGAAATCGACGGAGAAATCGGGCTTGAGGAGATTGAGCGATTCGATCGCGCGGGTCTCACCCCGAAAAGTCATCTGCCCGGCGAGCAGCGCCTGACCGCGCTTCACATCGCCGAGGAAGGGATCGTCGGGCACCGCCAGCAATTTGAGCGGATAGCGCCCCTTCAGCCGCAATCCGTGGATCGGCGTGCGCCAGGTCAGCCGGTGGAAATGCTCGCTGATGCGATCGGCCAGCGACAGCCCCTTGTCGCCATCGGCGCGGACCAGCCACTTGCCCTCGACCGAGTCGTCGCCTTCGCCGGTATTCGCATCGTCATGCGACGGCAGATCGTTCACGCGCCCCTCAGCGCCCGGATATTCTCGGCATACCGATCCGGCCCGCCGCGGAAAGTGGCGGTGCCGGCGACGAGCGCGTCGGCACCGGCGTTGATCGCGTCGCGCGCGGTTTCGACATCGATGCCGCCATCGACTTCGAGATCGACCTGGTAGCCGCCCTTGTCGATCATCTGGCGCACTGCCGCGATCTTGCGCAAAGCGCTGGGGATGAAGCTTTGCCCGCCGAAGCCGGGATTGACGCTCATCACCAGCACCAGATCGACCGAATCGATCAGATATTCGAGCGCCTTCGCCGGCGTCTGCGGGGTCAGCACCACGCCGGCGCGCTTGCCGAGCTTGCGAATGTGCTGGAGGCTGCGATGCGTGTGCGGGCCGGCCTCGACATGGATGCTGATCGTATCGGCGCCGGCCTCCGCGAACTGGTCGAGGTAAGAGTCGACCGGCGCGATCATCAGATGCACGTCGAACGGCTTGGCGGTGTGCGCGCGCAGCGCCTTCACCACCTGCGGGCCGATGGTGATGTTGGGGACGAAATGCCCGTCCATCACATCGACGTGAATCCAGTCGGCGCCGGCGGCGTCGATCGCGCGCACCTCCTCGCCCAACTTGGCGAAATCGGCGGAGAGGATCGAGGGGGCGATGCGGACGGGCAGTTGCATCGTCGAGGCTCTAAGCCCGCGCGCAAACGCCCGCAAGCTACCTATCGGCCCTGCGCAACCGTGCGATGAAGAAGCCGTCGTTGCCGCCGGGCTGCACTTGCCCCGGCAGCAGCCGTAGCCAGCCGTTTTCGTGCGGCGTCACGCCCGCCGGCAATTCCTCGGGCCGGACGGGATCGATCGCATAGTCGGGATGGTCGGCGAGGAACGCCTCGATCCGCGTCTCGCCCTCTTCGCGTTCGAGCGAACAGGTCGCGTAGACCAGTGTGCCGCCCGGCTTGACCCAGCCGGCGGCGCGCGTGAGCAGCCGGGCTTGCGTCACCGCCATCTGCGCGATCACCGAGGGGCGGGTGCGGTAGAGCACGTCGGGGTGGCGGCGGAAGATGCCGGTCGCGCTGCACGGCGCATCGAGCAGCACCGCATCGACACTCTCCTGCGGCGACCAGTGCAGCACGTCGCCGGTGATGACGCGCGCCTTGGTGTCGGTGCGCGCGATGTTGGCGCGCAGCCGGGTGAGGCGCGCTTCGGACGCATCGACCGCGATCACCGACCAGCCGGCATGCGCGAGCTGCATCGTCTTGCCGCCGGGCGCGGCGCAGAGATCGAGCGCGGTGCCCGTGCCATTCCCGATCAGCCGCGCGGGCAGCGAGGCCGCGATATCCTGCACCCACCACGCGCCCGCTTCGAAGCCGGGCAGTTCGGGGACATGCGCCGATTCGAGCCGGACATGGCCGGGCAGCAGCGAGGTGCCGCCGAGTCGCTCGGCCCAGTCTGCGGTGGTGGCGGGATCGGCGAGCGTCAGGTCGAGCGGCGGCGGGGCGGCGATGGCATGTTCGGCCGCCTCGATCATGTCGTCGCCCCAGGCGGCGTGCCAGCGGATCGCGACCGGATCGGGCAGCGCCGGGATTTCGGGCAAGGTGTCGCCGCGCCGCGAGAGCGCGCCGAATACGCCGTGGACGAGCTTTTTCGGCCCGCCATCGACCAGCGGCAGCACCGTCGCGATCGCGGCATGCGCGGGCGTGCCGAGCGACAGCACCTGCACCAAAGCGATGCGCAGCACGAAGCGCGCCTTGGCATCCTCGGGCAGCGCGCGCGGCGTCGCCGAATCGATCAGCGAATCGAGATCGGGCAGGCGGCGCAGCACTTCGGCGGCGATGGCGTGGGCAAGCGCGCGATCATCGGCACGCTCGATTCCCGCCGTGGCGCGGCCGAGCGCCGCTTCCAGCGGCAACCCCTGCCGCAACACCGCATCGAGCAATTTCAGCGCGGCGCGGCGCGCGGGGACGCCGGGCGGATCGGCGGGTTTGGGGGCATTGGACTGGGACGATTCGGCCACGGGTCTTGAACTCTCAGCTTGGGCGCGCGATCTGGGGAGTCCCGCACCAAAGGAGCCTCCATGAGCCGCCGACCGCCCCATGTGAAGCCACCCGCCCATCTTTCCAAGAACACGCCGGTGCCCGAACCCCAGCCCAAGGTCGAGACCAAGGACCCGCTCCCGCTCGATCCGACCCGCTACGGCGACTGGACGCTGAAGGGTATTGCGGTCGATTTTTGAGGCGCGGGCGTCACCCTCACCCTTCCCACCCGGCTGCGCCGGGCGGGCCCCTTCCCTCTCCCTATGGGAGAGGGAGGGAGGAGCGTAGCGACGGAAGGGTGAGGACGAACCAAATCACTACACCAGCGGCAAGAACAGATCCGTCACCGTCTCCTGCTCGGGCACATCCGGGTAGAGCGTGATCCGCTGACAAAACAGCGGGAAGTCACGCACTTCCTCGCCGCTTGCCGGCAGCCAGTCGCGATACAGAAACAGCGCGGGCGCCTCCAGGTCCTCCGCACCGCCGATCACGCGCAGCACCGCGCAGCGACCGGCGGGGATCAGGCCTGCTTCCACACCGGCGGCGTTCGGCGCGATCGGGCGATCGGTGCTGGCGCAGACATCGAGCCGGAAGTCCTCCGGCGGCGTGGCGCGCGGGTCGGAATGGAACACCGTAAAGGTCGCCGCCGCGTCGCGCCCGAGACCGGCGGCGCGGCGCCACGCGATGAAGCGTTGCACCGTCTCATACACACGGGCGGGATCGCCCTTGTGCTCCATCAGCGCGACGGGGGTGGCGGGGAAATCGCGAACGGTGACATCGTTAAAGCTATGGGTGGTCATGTGCTTGCTCCTGGCATGGGTGAGCGGCGCGAAGGCCGCATGCCACGGCGCCCAGTCGGGCGTTTTTCGGAAGGCCGAGGGCGATTGCCCGACGCGTTGGCGAAACGCGCGGGCAAAGGCATCCGGCGCTTCGTAGCCTGCATCCATCGCTACGCCCGTCACAGTGTCCGTTTCGCGGAACGCCAGATGATAGGAGGCGCGCTTCAAGCGGACGAGTTGGACGTAGCGATGCACGGACAGCCCGAAGGTCGCCGTGAACTGCCGGTGGAAATGATGTTTCGAGAAAGCGGCGATCCCGCTCAGCACGTCGAGTCTGAGGTCTGTGTCGGGATGCCGATCGATATGATCGAGCACCCGTTGCATCCGGGCATGATAATGTTCGAGCGCCGCCTTCGTCATCGCATCCTCCGTGGCGCGGCCAGTTAGGCGGTGGCGGGGGGCGGGCGCTCGACCGATCTTGCGCTTTTCAACGGCGGCGAAGTGTCAGGCGTGTTCGCGTGTCAGCGGGCGGGCGAGCAGAGTGCCGATCACCGCGCCGACCTCGGCGCCTGCCAACAGCGCGGCCACCGCTTCGGAAACCGGCATCGCAACGCCCGCCGCCGCCGCCGCCGCGCACAGCACCGGCGCGGTGAAAGCCCCTTCGGCGACGGTGCGGCGATCCGCCATCAGCTCCGTCGCTTTGCGGCCTTGTCCCAGCCCGAGGCCGAGCGAGAAATTGCGGCTGCTGGTCGAGGAGCAGGTCAGCACCAGATCGCCCAGCCCCGACAGGCCGGCGAGCGTTTCCGCGCGGGCGCCGCGTGCGAGGCCGAAGCGCGTCATCTCGGCGAAGCCGCGCGCGATCAGCGCGGCGCGGGCGTTCTGGCCGAGACCGGCGCCCTCGACGACACCGCAGGCGATGGCGAGCACGTTCTTGACCGCGCCGCCGATCTCCGCGCCGATCACATCGTCCGAAGCGTAGGGGCGGAAGGTCGGCAGCGCGAGCGCCTCGGCCATGCGCGCGGCGGCGTCCTCGTCCGCCATCGCCAGCGTGACGGCGGTCGGCAGGCCGCGCGCGACCTCACCGGCGAAGGTCGGGCCGGAGAGGACGCCGATCGGCGAGGCGGGATGCTCCTCGGCGGCGACTTCGCTCAGCAATTTGTGGCTGCCCGCCTCGATACCCTTCGAGCAGAGCAGCAGCGGCTGGCCGTGCCTGGGCAGATCGCGCAGCACCGCGCGGGCATGCTGCGCGGGGGTGACGACGAGGATCAGATCGGTTTCGGCGGCTGCCGCAAGATCGTCGCTCGCGCGAATCGCGGGCGAAAGGTCGATCCCCGGCAGGAACAGCGGGTTGGCGCGGGTGTCGTTGATCGCCGCGACCACGTCGGCCTCACGCGCCCACAGCCGCACGTCATGCCCGCCCGCCGCCATCACCTGCGCGAGCGCGGTGCCCCACGCGCCGCCGCCCAAAATACCGATGCGCATACCGATGTTCATGCCTTCACCCCCGCACCGCGCACGGCCTCTGCCGAGGGATCGAGCGGCCAGCGCGGGCGCGCGGGCATGTCGAGCGGGTCGGTTAGGCCGGCGGCGAAGCGTTCGGCGCCGGCCCAGGCGATCATCGCGGCATTGTCGGTGCAGAGCCACAGTGGCGGCGCGACGAAGCGCAGCGCGTTGTCATTCGCCAATTTCAGTAAGCTCGCCCGTACCGCACTATTGGCGGCGACCCCGCCCGCGACGACCAGCGCGGTGGCGTCCTCGGCGCGGTGGAGGGCGCGGGCGGTGCGGTCGATCAGGCAATCGACCACTGCCGCCTGGAACGAGGCGGCGATATCCTCGGGCGACCATTGCCCGGCGGCGTGCGCGCGCACCACCGCGCTCTTCAGGCCAGCGAAGGAGAAATGCGGCTCGGCCGATCCCTTCAGCGGGCGCGGCAGCGGCACCGCTTTGGGGTTGCCGAGCGCGGCGGCGCGTTCCACCGCCGGGCCGCCGGGGAAGCCGAGGCCCAGAATTTTGGCTGTTTTATCAAAGGCTTCGCCAGCAGCATCGTCGATCGTGGTGGCGAGCCGGCGGTAGCGCGCGACGCCTTCGACCAGCAGCAACTGGCAATGCCCGCCCGAGACGAGCAGCAGCAGATAGGGAAACGTGAGATCGGGATCGGCGAGGCGTGGGCTCAGCGCATGGCCTTCGAGGTGGTTGACCCCGATCAGCGGCTTGCCCGCCGCATGCGCGAGCGCCTTGCCGGTGACGAGCCCGACCATCACCCCGCCGATCAGCCCCGGCCCCGCCGTCGCCGCGACCGCATCGACATCGGCGAGGCTGACGCCGGCATCGGCAAGCGCGCCCTCGACCAGCGGGATCAGCGCCTCGACATGCGCGCGCGCGGCGATTTCGGGGACGACGCCGCCATATGGCCGGTGCGCGGCTTCCTGCCCGGCGAGCCGGTGCGACAGCACGCGACGATCCGAGGTGACGATCGCGGCGGCGGTCTCGTCGCAACTCGATTCGAGGCCGAGGATGAGCTTGGTCATGATCCGTTCGTCCCTAACGCGTCGCCGCACGCTTGTCGAAGGGCGGCGTTTTCCCTTACAGCGAGCGCCCAAACCAGAACCGTTCGTGCCGAGCGACGTCGAGGCACCTGCGCTTGGGGCTTGTCCCTCGACTTCGCTCGGGACGAACGGGAGTAAGACCGATCTGCCGCACATTTTTTCGGGAAGCCGAATGACCTTCCGTATCGGTACGCGCGGTTCGCCGCTGGCGCTCGTCCAGGCGCATATGGTGCGCGATGCTTTGTGCGCCATGCATGGCTGGCCCGAAAGTGACGTCGAGATCGTCGTGATCCGCACCACCGGCGACCGCGTGCAGGACCGTGCGCTCGCCGAGATCGGCGGCAAGGCGCTGTGGACCAAGGAACTCGACCGTGCGCTGCTGGCCGGCGAGATCGATTGCGCGGTGCATTCGATGAAGGATGTCGAGACGATCCGCCCGGAGGCGATCCGCATCGCCGCGCTGCTGCCGCGCGCCGACGTGCGCGAGCGGCTGGTCGGCGCCGACAGCATCGCCACGCTGCGGCCGGGCGCGGTGCTCGGCACCAGCAGCCCGCGCCGCGCCGCACAGGTCAAGCGGCTGCGCCCCGACGTGACGACAATCCTGTTTCGCGGCAACGTCGCCACCCGGCTGGCCAAGCTGGCGGCGGGCGAAGCCGATGCGACCTTGCTCGCGGCGGCGGGGCTGGAGCGGCTCGGGCGTGACGATGTCGGCGTGGCGATCGATACCGCGCTGCTGCTGCCGGCGCCGGCGCAGGGTGCGGTTGGCATCGAGGTGCGCGCTGACGATGATGCGGCGGGCGCTTTGGTCGAGGCGATCGGCGACGGCGTGACGCAGGCGTGCGTGGGGGCGGAGCGGGCGTTGCTTGCGCGGCTGGTCGCCGATTGCCACTCGCCGGTCGCGGCGCTGGCGACCATGGAGGGCGGGGTGATGCATATCGTCGCCGAACTGCTCGCCGAGGATGGCAGCGCGCATGTCACCGGCGCGATTCGCGGCGACCCCGGCGCGGCGCTGGCCGAAGCCTTGGCGGACGACTTGCTCGAC
Source organism: Sphingomonas populi (assembly GCF_004208535.1). Lineage (GTDB taxonomy): Bacteria > Pseudomonadota > Alphaproteobacteria > Sphingomonadales > Sphingomonadaceae > Sphingomonas > Sphingomonas populi. The sequence continues at coordinate 49,083 of NZ_SGIS01000009.1, read as the reverse complement.
CGCGCACCCGAATCGGTCCGGCGGCTGTTCGCGGGATGAGCCGCACGCTCGCCGTGCTGCGCCCCGAGCCGGGCAATGCGGCCACGGCGGCGCGTGCCACGGCGGCGGGACATGCGGTGCTGCGGCTGCCGTTGTTCGCGGTGGTGCCGCTCGACTGGCCGGTGCCCGACCCGCGCGATCACGACGCGCTGGTGCTGACCAGCGCCAATACCGTGCGTGCCGCCGGCCCGGCGCTTGCGAGCCTCGCCACGCTGCCGGTGATCGCGGTGGGCGAGCAGACCGCCGCCGCCGCGCGCGCCGCCGGGCTGACCGTCGCGGCGACGGGGAGCAGCGATGCGGAAGCGCTGGCGACCTTGCTTGCCGAGCGCGGCGTCTCGCGCGCGCTGCACCTCGGCGGTCGCGAGCGGACGCCGGTTGACGGCGTCACGCGCGCCATCGCGGTTTATGCGAGCGAACCGCGCGCCGTCGCGCCCGCCGATCTCGCCGGGCTGGCTGGCAGCGTCGCATTGCTCCATTCGGCACGCGCGGCGACGCGGCTCGGGACGCTGCTCGATTCTGCGGGGATTTCGCGCGCGCATGTCACGATCGGCGCGTTCAGTACGGCGATCGCCACCGCCGCCGGATCGGGCTGGCAAGCGGTCGCCGTCGCGGCGAGCCCAAGCGATGTAGCGTTGTTCGCGGCGATCGATGCGCTTGGGCGTTGACCGGCTCGCGTTCGGCGGGAATAAGGTGGCATGGATCAAGCGCCGCCGACCCCGGTTCCCGCCCGACGCGCGGGCTGGCGAACGATCACGCTCCTCGCGATATTGCTGGTTCTGGCCGGTGCCGCTGGTGCGTTCGCGCTGTTCCGCGTGTTCGGGCTTGGCCCCGCGCCGAAGACCACCACGCTGACCTTGCCGGTGAGCAATGGCGCGGGCGGATCACAATCGCCGGTGGTCATCGTCCCCGCCAAGGGTGGCGCACAAGGCGCGACGATCGATCTCGACGCGCTCTCCTCCCGCGAGGCGACGCTCGCCGCGCAACTTGACACGCTGGAGGAGCGCACCGCTGGCGTGGGCGCCGATGCGCAGGCCGCCGCCGGCAACGCTACGCGCGCCGAGGGGATGCTGATCGCCTTCGCGGCGCGGCGCGCGCTCGATCGCGGGGTCGGACTCGGCTATCTCGAGGAACGGCTGCGCTATCGGTTCGGCGCGAGCCAGCCCGGTGCGGTCGCGACGATCGTGCAGGCGGCGCGCGAGCCGGTCACGATCGAGGATCTGCGCGGCGGCCTCGATGCGATCGGCCCCGATCTGGTGACGGGCGGGTTTCGCGGTGGATTGGTCGCGAGTTTCCGGCGGGAACTGACCGGCCTGATTTCGCTGCACCGCGCCGGCACGCCGTCGCCGCTTCCCGCCGACCGGCTCGTGCGCGCGCGCCGGCTGGTCGAGGGCGGGCGGATCGAAGCGGCGCTCGGCGAGGTCGCGCGGCTGCCCGGCGCGGCCGATGCGGGCCGCTGGACCGATGCGGCGCGGCGCTACATCGATTCGCGCCATGCGCTCGACATTCTCGAATCGGCGGCGATGGCGGGGCAGGCGGCGGGCACGGTCGCTCCGCCGCCGGTGGTGCAGCCGGCTCCGGCTCCGACTCCGACGGCAGTGCCGGCGGTCGCTTCACCCGTTCGCGCTGAGTAGCGCTTGAGGAGGGCCGAAGGCCCGTATCGAAAGCGTATCGACGCACAAGTGATCGCTTGGGGCCTGTGCTTCGATACGCGACCTCGATACGCCCTGCGGGCTACTCGGCCGCTACTCAGCACGAACGGGGATATGTAACGTCATCCCGCTCCAGATCGACGGAACACGCCGCTATTGCAGCGTTACCGAATCCTCGCCGTCATGCCGGCCGAAGAAGTGCATGAGCTGGATGATGAGCTCGGCGCGGTCCTCGATATCGGGCGATTCGAGCAAGGCCTGTTTCGCCGCCACATCGAACGGCGCGATCTGGGCGATGCCGTTGACCAACGCCTCATCGTCGAGCCGGGTCACCGCCTCCCAATCGACCGCATAGCCCTGCGCATCGGCGAAGGCACGCGATTCGGTCTCCAGCAGCGAGCGGCGCGACAGCGACAGCATCTCCGGCTCGGCGGCGAGGGGCAGCAGCTCGGCCTCGATCTGGCGGAACGGTGTCGTCACGTCTAGCTCGCGCACGACGCGGAACAGCGCGACGCCTTCCAGCACCAGATTGTAGCGCCCGTCCTCACTCGCCTCGAACTCGCCGATCTTGCCGACGCAGCCGATCTCGAACAGCGGCGGCCCGTCCTTGCGACCGGCCTTGTCGGCCCCTGTGTCTCTTGGGCGTGGCTGGATCATGCCGATCCGCCGGTCGCGCGCCATCGCGTCGGACACCATCGCCCGGTAGCGCGGCTCGAAGATGTGCAGCGGCAGATGCATGCGCGGGAACAGCAACGCCCCCGGCAGCGGGAAGATCGACAGCCGCGTGGTCTTCACCGCATCGCTCCCGCTCGGCTCGCTCATCCGAACAGGATCGCGGAGAGCTTGCGGCGCTGTGCCGACACCCACGGGTCTTCGAGACCGACCACTTCGAACAGCTTGAGCAACTGGGTGCGCGCGGCGGCCTCGTTCCACGCTTTGTTCTCGGCGATCATCGCGAGCAACGTGGCGGCGGCGGCTTCGCGGTCGCCCGCCGCCATCTGGCCGCCGGCGAGTTCGAAGCGCTTGTCCATGTCGTGCGGGTTGGCGGCGACCTCGGCGGCGAGCGCCGCGAGATCATCGACCGGCTTCGCATCGCGCGCGAGCGCCAGCGCGGCCTTGGCGCGCTCGATCTCGGGCGATTTGGCGACCGCCTCGGGCAGCGCCGCGATCGCGGCATCGGCCTCATCGACACGGTGCGCGGCGACCAAGGCGCGGACATGGCCGGCGAGCGCGCCCGGATGTTCGGGTGCCATCTCGACGATCTGCGCGAAGACGCTCACCGCGCGCTCGGCATCGCCGTCGGCCAGAACCTGCTCGCCCATTGCGATGAGCGGCTCGATCTCGGCTTCGAGCGAGGCCTCTTCGCTCTCGATCGGCAATTGCTTGAGGATCTGGTCGAGCATCGTGCGCAACTGCGATTCGGTGCGCGCTGGCGTCAGATCGGCGACGAGCTGGCCCTGGAACATCGCATAGACGGTCGGGATCGACTTGATCTGGAATTGCGTGGCGATGAACTGGTTCTTGTCGGTATCGACCTTGGCGAGCACGACGCCCTTGTCGGCATAGGCCGCCGAGACTTTCTCGAGGATCGGCGTCAGCGCCTTGCACGGGCCGCACCATTCCGCCCAGAAATCGATGATGACGAGTTTGGTCATCGACGGCTCGACCACGTCGCGGCGGAAGCTCTCGACGGCCTCGCGTTCGGCGGCGCTCATTCCCAGGGTAGCCAAAATGCGCTCCAATGTCTGAAATCGGGATCGAAGGTGTGGCGCCTTATGTGGGCGCTCGGGCGCACAAGCCAAGGCTTTTCACGTTGAATGCGAAAAGCGTGAAGAAGGGGCTTGCCAGCCTGCCCACCCATCGGTATCAGCCGCGCCTCACCCGCCTTCCGGTTCACATCGGAAGGCAGTCGCCAGAGCGGGCGTAGCTCAGGGGTAGAGCACAACCTTGCCAAGGTTGGGGTCGAGGGTTCGAATCCCTTCGCCCGCTCCAGCGTTTTCCGTTGCATCGGAAGACCTGGCCGTCGCAGCGACGGCCCAGCACCGCATCACTTCTCCGTAAAGCGCTTCACCTTGACTGGCAGGTCCTTGCCCTTGGTGCGGCGCGAAGGGATTTGCACAGGATGCTTCTTTTTCCACTCGGCGAAGGTCATCGGCCCGTCGGGGGTGTCGATCATCAGGTCATCGGTACTCATGCGGCATCCTCCAAATCTCGGGCGGCCCGCCCCGCCGTCACCGGCTGAAACGCGGGGCGGGCCGCCGCGGGTTCATGCGGCCGCCGGCTTCACCTGCCAATAGGTGGCGTAACGCTCATGCGCGACGCGGTGGTATGGGATCAGCCGCACTGGCTTCCCCTCTGCGGAGGCGATCGTGAACTCTAGCGGCCCGGCGCCGGGGCGGATGGCCTGCGCGAGCATCCTTGGATCGCCGGCGAGCGTGGGGGCGGTGAAGGGTGTGTCGTTGTAGCTGCCGTATTTGCGTTCGCTGACGATGATGTCCGCGCCCGGCGCGAGACCGTCGCGGCCGAGCGCGCCGGCAAGTACCAGCGGGCCGTAGGTGAAGGCGACGATGTCGGGCGCGGCGGGCGCGCTTTCGACGGCCGCTTCCATCACCAGCCGCAATTCCACGCGGTCGCCGTCGCGCCATGTCCGCGCGAGGTCGATATAGCTGCCCGGAACGGTCGAGCGCACCGCCTCCGCGCCGTTGACCAGCACGGTCGCGGTGCGGCTCCAGCCGGGGTGGCGCAGCTTCAGCGTCACCTCGGTCGGGCGTTGCAGTGCCCAGCGCAGCGTCGTGGTCGGCGTGTCGGGGAAGGTCGTGGTCTGGGTCAGCACCGCGCCCTTCTCCTGCCACGTCACCGACGATGGCACGAACAGGTTCACGTACAGCGCCGAATCATCGTGGAAGTAGATCGAATCGCGATATTTGACATGGTTCTCCATGCCGGTGCCGGTGCAGCACCAGAAGCTGTCCTCAGGGGTGTGGTACAGCTTCATGTAGCCCGGCCGCGCGCCCTGGAAATAGGTCGCCATGCCGGTATCGGGGTCCTGCGAGGCGAGGATGCCGTTGTAGAGCGTGCGTTCGTAATAATCGGCATACTCCGCGCGGGGATCGTGCAGGAACAGCGCGCGCGTCAGTTTGAGCATGTTGTGCTGGCAGCACGTCTCCGATCCCTTGGCGGAAAAGACGTGTTTGTCGAAATCGGCCATTGCGAAGAAATGCTCTTCGTCGCCGTGCCCGCCGCTCGCGAACGAGCGGGTCTTCGCCACGGTGCGCCAGAAGAACGCCGCCGCATCACGGTATTCCGCGTCGCCGGTCATCTCATAGACGCGCTGGAAGCCGACGATCTTGGGCACCTGCGTGTTGGCGTGCAGCCCGTCGAGATGGTCGCGCCCGCGCGCCAGCGGTGCCAGGATCGCCTTGTGCGAGAACCGCTCGGCGAGCGTGCGATACTCGGCACTGCCGGTCATGAAGAAGAGGTCGGCATAGATTTCGTTCATGCCGCCATGCTCGGTATCGAGCATCGTCTCGAACTCGGCGTCGGACAGCGGTTTGGTCGCCACCACGCCCCAGTCCGCCAGCCGCACCAGCACCGCGCGCGACGGTGCGCTGTCCGCCAGCAGCGCGGCATCGCGCAGGCCGGCATAGACCTTGTGGAGCGTGTACCAGGGTACGCCGGTGATCTTGTCGCCGCGCAGATGCGCCGCGACCAGCGCCGCGCCCTTGGGGAAGGCGCAGACCAGCCCAGAACCCGCCGCCTGCTGGCACGCGGCGAGTTCGCCCGCGATATAGTCGATCCGCTGCTTGTAGCGCGCGTCCTTGGTGGATCGATAGGCAAGCGCACAGGCCGACAGATAATGCCCCAGCGTATGGCCGTGGCAGTTGATCTCGTCCCAGGTCGGCTCGGATTCCCACCCGCCATAGACTGGCGCTTTGGGCTTCAGGCCCGCATTGACGCGGAAATTGTGCAGCATCCGATCGGGCTGCAACTTCATCAGATAGGCTTCGGTCATGCGCTGGGCGTGCAGGAACGGGCCGTCGGACAGGGTCACGTCGGCCATGTCGAACGGCTTCAGCGCCGCCGCCGGCTGGCTCGCGCCCGGCGTCGGTGTGGCGGCGTGCGCTGGCATCGCCCCGGCCATGCCGGTGACGAGCGCGCCCGCGCCGGCGGTGGCGAGGAAATTCCGGCGCGACGGGTCGCAGCATGGATTCCGGCGGGTTTCGATCATGGTGCTGACCCCTCCTTGGGACTGTCGCTGGTGCGTTGCGCACCTGATGGCGGAAACCAGCCCGAAGTACGGGAAGCCGGCTTACGAGGCAACGCCGATGGTATCGCTACCGGCTCCGCGCCAACACGCCTTGACAGGTCGAGGCCCCCCGATCAGACCTCGCGGGAAAACGTTTACGGTTCCGGGAGATGCATGTGGCGAAACGCGGTTCGGCCCTCTTGATGCTGTGCGCTTCGGCCATCGCGTCTCCGGCGCTTGCGCAAAGCGCGACCGGGCTCGACGGCAATGGCCATCTGGTTGCGCTACCGCAGCCATCGTCGGCGGCCTTTGGCTATGTGCGGCTAAGCGACGGCGTGCAGGTGCGGGTCGGTGGCGTCACCAAGAACGTGATCTTCTACGGCCCGGATACGGTGCGGGTGAACGCCAATCTCGGCGCGAACTATTGGACCGCGCCGAGCATCGTCGTCACCGAAAAGCCCGCCGCCGTGCCGTTCACGATCGCCGAGACGCCGACCCTGCTCACTATCGTCGGTGAAAAGGTCAGGATCGAGATCAGCAAGGCGACCGGCGCGCTGCGCTTCCTCGATGGCGCGGGCAAGCTCTACACCGAAGAGAAGGCCGATACGCCGCAGACGCTCAAGCCTGTCACGATCTCGGGCAAGCCGAGCTACGAGGCGACCAACACCTTCGCGCTGCGCCCCGACGAGGCGCTTTACGGCTTCGGCTTCACCGCTGACGACACCAGCAACCGGCGCGGCAAGGATCTGCTGCTCGTCCAGACCAACATGGGCATCATCATCCCGGTGATGATGTCGTCGCGCCGCTACGGGGTGATGTGGGACACCTATTCGCAGATGCGCTTCAAGGACGATGCGCAGGGCGCGTCGCTGTGGGCGGAAAGCGCGCCGGGCGGGGTCGATTATTATTTCATGGCCGGCGACACGCCCGACGATGTGGTCGGCGCCTATCGCCGGCTGACCGGCGCCGCGCCGATGTTCCCCAAACAGGCGTTCGGGCTGTTCATGAGCAAGGAACGCTACAAGACGCAGGCCGAGTTGATCGACGTCGCGCAGACCTTCCGCCGCGAGCGCTTCCCGCTCGATTATATCGTGCAGGATTGGCAATATTGGGGCTCCGACAAGGACGGAAGCTGGAGCGGGATGACGTGGGACAAGGCCCGCTACCCCGATCCCGCCGGGATGACGCGCCAGCTTCACGACATGAACCTCAAGCTGATGGTGTCGATCTGGCCGTCGATCGGCAACGACACCGCGCTCGCGCACGAACTCGACGCGCATAACCTCCGCTTCGAGCCGCTTCACTGGATCTCCAAGCACGCGCGCGTCTATGATGCGTACAGCAAGCTCGGCCGGCAGATCTATTTCAACGCGATCAAGACCGGGCTGCTCGACAAGGGCGTCGATGCGCTGTGGATGGACGGCACCGAGGTCGAGGTCAGCAGCGCGATGTGGAACGCCGCCGACAATGTCCGCGACACAAAGGCGTTGGGATCGAACGCGCTCGGCGACTTCACGCGCTACCTCAACCCCTATTCGCTGCTGACGACGCAGGGCACCTATGACGGCGAGCGCGCGACCGGCAACAAGCGCGTCTTCACGCTCACCCGCTCGGCCTGGGCCGGCGCGCAGCGCACCGCCGCCGCATCGTGGAGCGGCGACATCTACGCGAGCTGGAAGACGTTCAAGCAGCAGATCGCCGGCGGCGTCGATGTCACCGTCACCGGCAATCCCTATTGGACCAACGACACCGGCGGGTTCTTCGTCTCGGAGTTCATCGGCGGCGCGCAGAATCCGGCGTGGCGCGAACTGTATGCGCGCTGGCTGCAATTCTCCGCGTTCAACCCGCTGATGCGAATCCACGGCACCGATGTCGAGCGCGAGCCGTACCGCTTCAAGACGCTCGACCCGCAAGTGTATGAATCGCTGCTCAAGAGCACGCAGCTTCGCTATCGCCTGCTGCCCTATATCTATCCATTGAGCTGGAAGGTCACATCGGCCGGCTACACGCTGATGCGGCCGCTGATGATGGATTTCCCCGACGATCGCGCCACCGACACGATCGACGACAGCTTCATGTTCGGGCCGTCGCTGCTGGTGCATCCGGTGACGCGCGCGATGTACCATATCGTGCCGCCACCCCCCGTTACGGTGCCGGCCGAATATCTGCGCACGCCCGACGGTCAGCCGGGGCTGGCCGGGCAATATTTCGAAGGCGACGCTTTCCAGACGCCCAAGGGCACGTTCGTCGATACCAAGATCGACCATAACTGGCCCGACCCGCCGTTCGCCGACATTCCCGGCGGCCTCACCAGCCTCAGCAATTTCTCGGCGCGCTGGCAGGGTACGCTCATTGCGCCCGAGGACGGAACCTATGAACTCGGGCTGGAGGGCAATGACGGCTTCCGCCTGACCCTCGACGGCAAGCCGGCGATCGATAGCTGGCAGAAGGGCGCGTCGCGCTACAAGAGCACCGAACAGACCTTCCGCAAGGGCCAGGTGGTCAAGGTCGCGATCGACTATTTCCAGGTCGACGGCAATCGCAGCCTGCGCTTCGGCTGGCGTCTGCCGAGCGAGCGGCAGGCGCTGCCCGACGCGACCAAGCTCGACACGAAGGTCGAGACCTATCTGCCCAAGAGTGCGGGCTGGTACGATTTCTGGACCAACCAGCGCTTCGACGGCGGGCAGCGCGTGACGCGCGACGCGCCGCTCGACGTCGTGCCGCTCTATGTGCGCGCAGGGTCGATCGTGCCGATGGGGCCGGACGTGCAATATGCCACGCAAAGCCCGGACGCCCCGTATGAGGTGCGCGTCTATCCCGGCGCTGACGCGACATTCACCGTCTACGAAGACGATAACGAGACCTATGATTACGAGAAGGGCAAGTTCGCGACCTACGACCTCGTCTGGAACGACACGACCCGCACGCTGAGCGTCGGCGCGCGCAAGGGCGCGTATCCGGGCCTCGTCGCGAAACGCCGGCTCAATATCGTGCTGGCCGGCGCGGGCGCGGCGTCCCGCGCGATCGACTATGACGGTCGCGCCGCGAGCGTGCGCTTCAAATGATCTTTCCAAAGACCCCAGGGGACAAGACCTTGCGAATCCGATCCATGCTCGCCGGGCTGTGCGTGCTGCTGGCGACCGCGCTGTTTCCAGCGCCGGTCAGCGCCGACAATCCGATCATCCAGACTTTGTTCACCGCCGATCCGGCGCCGATGGTCCACAATGGCACGGTCTATCTCTACACCAGCCATGACGAGGACGAGGCGCGCAACTTCGTGATGCGCGACTGGCGGCTGTATACCTCCACCGACATGGTCAACTGGACCGATCACGGCGCGGTCGCCTCGCTCAAGACCTTTCCGTGGGCGCGGCAGGACAATGACGCCTGGGCGCCGCAGGTGATCGCGCGTGGCGGCAAATTCTATCTGTACGTGCCGATCAGCGTGGCGGGATCGCCCAAGAACGTCCTCGCGGTGGCGGTGGCGGACACGCCCTACGGGCCGTTCAAGGACGCGCTCGGCCATGCGCTGATCCCGCCCGGCAACGACAATATCGATCCGACCGTGGCGATCGACGGCGACGGCCAGGCCTATCTCTATTGGGGCAACCCCGATCTGTGGCGGGTCAAGCTCAACCCCGACATGATCTCCACCTCGGGGCCGGCCGTGAAGATGCCGCGCCTGACCGACTATCAGGAAGGGCCGTGGTTCTACAGGCGTGCCGGCCATTATTACATGGCGTTCGCCTCGACCTGCTGCCCCGAAGGTATCGGCTACGCGATGAGCGACCATGCGACCGGGCCGTGGCAGTACAAAGGCTCGATCATGGACCACGACAAGCGTTCGTCGGGCAACCATCCGGGCATCATCGACTATAAGGGCCACAGCTACGTCTTCGGCTTCAACTACCGTTTCAACGACGCGCAGACGCGCGAACATCGCGAGCGGCGCTCGGTGACGGTCACCGAATTCCACTACAACCCGGACGGCACCATCCCGATGCAGCCGTGGTGGGATACAATCGGCGCCAAACAGCTCGGCACGATCAATCCGTTCCGCCGAGTCGAGGCCGAGACGATCGCCTGGACATCGGCCTCGGACACGTCGGCGAGCGGCGCGCACAATTGGGCGCCGGGCGTGCGGACGGCGAAGAGTGCTGGGGGGATGTACGTGACGCATGTGCTCGACGGCGGTTACATCGTCGTGCGCGGGGTCGATTTCGGCACCGGCGCGGGCAAGAGCTTCGACGCGACGGTGGCGGCGGCCGCCGGCGGCAGCACGATCGACCTCCGCCTCGACAGCCTGACCGGCCCGCGCGTCGCGACGCTGGCCGTGCCGGCGACCGGCGGGGCGGAGACGTGGCGCAGCGAAACGACGCCGCTCGCCCGCACGCGCGGCGTCCACGACGTCTTCCTCGTGTTCCACGGCAAACCGGGCGCGGACCTGTTCAACTTCGACGCGTGGCAGATCGGCACCGGGCGCGGCAAACCCCGCGCGTCGCGCTGACCCAGGCGTCTTTGTCGGTGTTTTACGGAACGCCGCTTCACGCGCGGCGTTGACGGGCGCGTTTGCTTCTCCGATGCGTCGGGAGAACAATGACCGAAGGAGATTACATGGCTGCCGACAAGATGGAGATCGATCTGGCGAGTGCGCTCGACAATGTGGAAGACCATGTCGTCGAATTCACCGCCGAGGTGGACGGTGACGAATATGAGTTCGTCGTCCAATATGCCGTGCTCGAAGCGCTGAGCGGCGACGCGCCCGAGGATGACGCGATCGATATGTTCAACCGCTTCAGCGACACGATCGCCGAAGCCGGGCTGGTCGCGCTGGCGCGGGGCAATGCCGCGAACGTGATCGTCATCAGCGAGAACGATCTCGAATAGATCGGGACGAAGGCGGCGGGGTCCGTACCCCGCCGCCCCGCTTGCTCACTTCTGGACGAACGCCAGCAGATCGGCGTTGAGAATTTCGGCATGCGTCGTCAGCATGCCGTGCGGGAAGCCCGGATAGATTTTCAGCTCCGCGTTGGGCAGTAATTCGGCCTGGAGCAGCGACGCGTCCTTATACGGCACGATCTGGTCGTCATCGCCCTGCAGCACCAAGGTCGGCACGGTGATCGCCTTGAGATCCTCGGTCTGGTCGGTTTCCGAGAACGCCTTGATGCCCTCGTAATGCGCGAGCGCGCTGCCGGTCATGCCCTGGCGCCACCAGTTGCGGATCACGCCGTCGGATACCGCCGCGCCATCGCGGTTGAAGCCGTAGAACGGCCCCGAAGCGACATCGAGGAAGAATTGCGCGCGATTGGCGGCGAGCGCGGCGCGGAAACCGTCGAACACCGCGATCGGCGTGCCGCCCGGATTGGCGTCGGTCTGCACCATCAGCGGTGGCACCGCGCTGACCAGCACCGCCTTGGCGACTCGGCCCTGCGGCTGGCCGAACTGCGCGACATAGCGCGCGACTTCGCCGCCGCCGGTCGAATGGCCGATATGGACCGCGTTCTTGAGGTCGAGATGCTCGGCGACGGCAGAGGCGTCGGCGGCATAATGGTCCATGTCGTGGCCGATGCTGGTCTGCGCCGAACGGCCATGCCCGCGCCGGTCGCTCGCGACGACGCGGTAGCCGTGGCCGAGGAAGAACAGCATCTGCGCGTCCCAATCGTCCGACGACAGTGGCCAGCCGTGGTGGAACACGATCGGCTGGGCGTCCTTCGGACCCCAATCCTTGTAGAAAATCTCGGTGCCGTCTGCGGTGGTCACATAAGCCATGCTGTCCTCCATCGGGTGAACGCCGGCGCGGCGCCGGTCCGTCTGCGGCGGATATCGGCGAAGGCTGGCGCGAGCGCTACCATACGCAGGTGCGGCGCGCGCGACGACCCCATTCACCGCTTCCCCGTCTGGAGTAGGCCACTCGGAAATTCTGGCGAAACATCGCGACACTACCACCCGCTACGGAGGTGTTGCTTATGTCCGAACCCAGTTTTCTCCATTTCTGCCGCCGCGCGTTGCAGGAGCAGGTCGCCGCCATCAACGCGACGTGCGAGGCGGCGGCGGACGCGCATCGCCGGCTCTCCGCGCTCCACGCCGAGATGGCGCGCGCCGCCGCGTGCCGGCCGCGCCGCGCGCGCCGTTTGATCGCGGTGGCGGCGTGATGCTATCGGTGCGCCATGAGGATTCCGTGACCGCCGACGCCACCCGGGACGAGGCGGACACGCACATCGTCGTCGTCGATGACGATCGCGAGATCCGCACGTTGCTGTGGGAGAGCCTGGTCGAACACGGCTTTACCGTCAGCATGGCCTCGGACGCGCGCCAGCTCGATGCTCTCATCCGGCTCGGGCCGGTCGATCTCGTCATCCTCGACATCATGATGCCCGGCGAGGATGGCATCGCCACCTGCCGGCGGTTGCGGCGCGCGGGCGGGCCGCCGGTGATCCTGCTCAGCGCGCGCGGCAGCGAGAGCGACCGCATCCTCGGGCTGGAGACCGGCGCGAGCCATTACCTGCCCAAGCCGTGCAGCGCGCGCGAAGTACTTGCCACCGTCCGCGCGGCGTTGCGCACGCACCACGATGCGAGCGCACGCGAGGCGGTGCTGGTGTTCGCGGGCTGGCGGATGGACCTGAGCGCATGGGAACTGACCGACCCCGATGGCGTGCTGGTCGATCTCACCGATGGCGAGTTTGCGGTGCTCCGTCTGTTCGTCGAGCGGCCGCGCCGCGTGCTGTCGCGCGAGCAATTGCTCGAAGGTGCGCGCGGCCCCGATTCGGAGGCGTTCGACCGCGCGATCGACGTGCAGATCAGCCGGCTGCGGCGCAAATTGCGCGCACCGGGCGACGAGATGATCCGCACCGTGCGCAACGAAGGCTATATGTTCGTGCCCGCCGTCACACGCCGATGACATTGGGGCGCGGCGCGAGCTGGGGGATGCTGACGCGCGTGCTGGCGGTGCTGCTGGCGGCGGTGGTCGCGGTTCAGTTCGCCAATTTCGCACTGCTGCAATTCGTGCCGCTGCCGCGCCCGCCGCTGTTCACGGTCGCGCAGGTCGCCGCCGCCTTGCGCGGCGGGGAGACGGCGCCGGGCGCGTTCCACTTCAAGCTGACCGGCGAGCCGGAACCGACCCGGCCCGGGCGCGCGACATGGCTGGCGGCGGCGCTGGCGCGCGATCTGGGCGTATCGCGTGATGCGGTGCGGCTCGCCTTCACCGATCCGCCGATGTTCCGCCACGGCCCGCCCGGCGGTGCGGCGCGGCCGCGTGACGCCGGCGAAAATCGCGACGCGGTGCTGGTTGGTGAGTTCAGCGCGGCGTTTCGCCGGGGCGACGGGCGCTGGCTGGCGGTAGCGCCGGTGCGCAGCGGCGTCGATGCGTGGCGGATTCGGCTGCTGCTGTTCCTGCTCGCCTCGCTCGTCACGGTCGCGCCGTTCGCGTGGCTGCTCGCGCGCTGGGTGACTCGGCCAGTCGCGGTGTTCGCCAATGCCGCCGAACGGATTGGCCGCGATCCGCACACCGCGCCGCTCGCCGTCTCCGGCCCCGCCGAGATCGCCCATGCCGCGCGCGCGATGAATGAGATGCAGACCCGGCTCAACCGCTATGTCGATGATCGCACCGTCATGATCGGCGCGATCGCGCACGATCTGCGCACGCCGCTGATGCGGCTCGCGCTGCGGCTCGAACACGCGCCCGAAGCGCTGCGGCGCGGTGTCGAGCGCGATGTCGCCGACATGCAGGCGATGATCGCGGCGACCACCGATTATGTGCGCGGCGCGACCGGGCCGAGCACGCGCCGCCGGCTCGAATTGCGCGCGCTGGCCGAAAGCGTGGTCGATGGCCTGCTCGATCGCGGTGCGCAGGTGGTGCTGTTGCCGGGCGACCCGGTGGTGGTCGAGGGCGATCCGGTCGCGCTGCGCACGGTGCTCGACAATCTGTTGACCAACGCGCTGCGCTACGCGGGCGATGCCGAAGTTTCGATCGCGCGCGATCGTGGCATGGCGATCATCACCGTGCGCGACCACGGGCCGGGCCTGCCCGACGCCGATCTCGACCGCGTGTTCGAACCGTTCTTCCGCAGCGAACACTCGCGCAACAAGGATACGGGCGGGATCGGCCTCGGCCTCGCCAGCGTCCGCGCCGTCGTCCAGCTCCACGGCGGCACGGCGCGGATGCGCAATCATCCGGGTGGCGGATTGCTCGCACAGGTCGAACTGCCGCTCTGAATCATCGCTTCGGCCCGCCTTGTGACACCGGTTCCCTATTTGGGTTGGCCCCCTGCATATTTGTCGGTATGCGAGCGCAAACGACAGGCGAGGGCGATATGTTCGACAAGACCTATTACGGCACGCACCCAGACATGATGGAATGCGTCAGCAACGACGAATTGCGCGACCGCTATCTGATTCAGGATCTGTTCCGCGCCGGCGAGTGCGTACTCAACTACACGCATGCCGAACGTTTCGTAATCGGCGGCGTCGCGGTCGTCTCGGGCACCGTCAAGCTGCCCGACCAGACCGAACCGCCCTCGGCGGCGGGCCATCCGTTCCTCGAACGCCGCGAACTGGCGATCGTCAACGTCGGTACGGTCGACGGCATCGTCACCGTCGATGGGGAGAGCTTCACGCTCGGCAACAAGGATTGCCTGTACGTCACGATGGGCGCGAAGGACGTGCAGTTTTCCGGCGACGGCGCGCGTTTCTACCTCGCCTCGTGTCCGGCGCATAAGGCGTTCACCACGCGCAAGCTGTCGATCGCCGACGCGAACGCGCTCGAACGCGGCAGCCTTGCCGAATCGAACGAGCGCACGATCTTCCAGCTCGTCATCCCCGGCGTGTGCGACAGCGCGCAGTTGGTGATGGGGCTGACCGTGCTGAAGCCCGGTTCGGTGTGGAACACGATGCCGCCGCACATCCACGAGCGCCGCAGCGAGATCTATTTCTACTTCGAGCTCGACGATCTCGACAAGGATCGCGTGATGCACTTCATGGGTGAGGGCGAGGCGACCCGCCACATCGTCATGCAGAACGAGGAAGCGGTGATCTCGCCGCCGTGGTCGATCCACATGGGCGCGGGCACCAAGGCCTATGCGTTCATCTGGGCGATGGCGGGCGAGAATCAGGATTATACCGACATGAACGTCCTCGACATCTGCCAGCTCGCATGAACGCGATGTTCGATCTCACCGGCAAGGTCGCGGTCGTCACTGGCGCCAACACCGGCATCGGCCAGGCGATCGCGCTCGCGCTGGCGGAAGCCGGCGCGGATATCGCCGCGGTCGGCCGCTCGCCCTGCGACGAGACGGTCGCTGCGGTACAGGCGCTCGGGCGGAAAGCGGTGTTCGTCGCCGCCGATCTGTCGAGCATCGCGCCGGTCGGCGACATCGTCGAACAGACGGTGGCGGAGCTCGGCGGGCTCGACATCCTCGTCAACAACGCCGGCATCATCCGCCGCGCCGATTCGGTCGATTTCACCGAGGCCGATTGGGACGCGGTGATCGACACCAACCTGAAGTCTGTGTTCTTCCTCTGTCAGGCGGCGGGCAAACACATGATCCGGCAGGGCAGGGGCAAGATCATCAACATCGCTTCGATGCTGACCTTTCAGGGGGGTATCCGCGTGCCGAGCTATACCGCCTCCAAATCGGGCGTCGGCGGCTTGACCAAATTGCTCGCCAACGAATGGTCGGCCAAGGGCGTCAACGTCAACGCGATCGCGCCGGGCTATATCGCCACCAACAACACCACGGCTTTGCGCGACGACGAGGACCGCAACGCCGCGATCCTCGCGCGCATTCCGGCGGCGCGCTGGGGCAAGCCGTCCGATCTCGGCGGCGCGGCGGTGTTTCTGGCGTCGTCCGCGTCGGATTATGTCGACGGGCATATCCTCGCGGTCGACGGCGGCTGGCTCGCGCGCTAGGCAGACGGCCATGCGACCCACGATAGCGTTTTTCGGCGAACTGCTCGTCCGCCTTTCCCCGCCCGACAAGCTGCTGTTGCGCAGCGCGCGCACGCTCGATCTCGCCGTCGGCGGTGCCGAGGCGAACGTGGCGATCGGGCTGGCCAGCCTCGGCCATACCACGCGGATGATCAGCCGGTTGCCGGCCAATCCGCTCGGCGACATGGCGCGATCGGTGCTGATGGGTGCGGGAGTCGATTGCGCGCATGTCGTTCAGGCCGAGGGGCGGATGGGGTTGTACTTCCTCACCCCGGGCGCTGGTCTGCGCGCGTCCGAAGTGGTGTACGATCGCGCCGGCAGCGTGTTCGCGCGCGCGACCGAGGCGGATTTCGACTGGGACGCGGTGTTCGCCGGTGCGACTCACCTGCTGATGTCCGGCATCACCCCCGCGCTCGGGCCGCAATCGTCGCGGCTCGCCATCGCGGCGGCGCGCGCGGCGAAGGATCGCGGCCTCACCCTGATCTTCGACGGCAATTACCGCGCCCTGCTGTGGCAAGCGTGGGACAGCGATCCGCGCGGCGTGCTGTCCGAACTGGTCGGGCTGGCCGACATGATGTTCGGCAACCACCGCGACATCGCCTTGCTGCTCGCCACCAGCTTCGCCAGCGACGGCGAGGACCGGCGGCGCGAGGCTGCGGCGGCGCTGTTCGCGGCATTCCCCAACCTCAAGCATCTCGCCTCGACTGCACGCCATGTCGAAGCCGCCGACCGGCATTTGCTCTCCGCGCGCGTCGAAACGCCCAACGCGGTCGCGCAGACCGAGGAGATCGCGGTCTCGGGCATCGTCGACCGGATCGGCGCGGGCGACGCGTTCGCGGCGGGCGTGCTGCACGGTTTGCTGCGTAACCCGGACGATATCGACGGTGCGGCGGAATCGGGGCTGGCGCTGACCGCGCTCAAGCATTCGCTGCCCGGCGATGCGAGCCTGTTCGGGCAGGGCGATATCGACGCGTTTCTGTCGGGGCAGTTCGACGTAAGGCGGTAACCACCTCCGTTCGTCCCGAGCGAAGTCGAGGGACTGGCCAGCGCGCAGGTGTCTCGACTTCGCTCGACACGAACGGGTGAGTACCAGTCGTCTATCGCTCGCCGACCACCAGCACATGCAGAAACCGCGGCCCATGCGCGCCGCGGATGTATTGCCCTTCGATATCGGTGGTGCCGCTCACGCCCGTCACCCAATAATGCGCGCGCGGTTGCGGACCCGGTAGCGCGGCATCCTCGAGATGCGCGACGATCGCGGTTTCGGGGAGCAGCACGATATGATGCAGGCCGAGGAAGTTGGGCAGCATCGGCGCGTGCGGGCCGGTCTCGAACACCAAAGACCCGGTTTCGGCGATGCCGAGCCGTGCCCATGCGATCACCGCCGGTTCGTCGGGCGTGATCGCCAGGCTGAGCGCGAAGCCGGACCAGTCGGCGGCGAGGCGGGGATCGTCCGGCACGAACACCGCCGGCGGGAGGGCATGTTCGGCGAGGTAGCGCGCGACCGCCGCCGGTGCCTCGGCCACCGATCCGATCCGCTCGTGCGTCGCACCGCTCGCCGGCAGCGCCAGCGCGGTGAGGAAGGTCGCGACGCGATCCCCCGCCACCGCCGGTCGCACCGGATCGGCGAGCAGCGCTTCGGCCGTGCCCGGCGGCGGCGCGGCGGTGCCGAGCTTGCCGAGGATGTCGGCGCGCGCGCTCATCGTTCGCCCCGCGCGTAGCGATTCATGAAGCTCTCCGAATCGGGTGCGGGTAAATCGCGGTGTGCGGTCCAGCCGCTCGCCAGCGGCAGCGTCCTGATCCAGCCGCGCCCGAACCGCCGCATGCCGAAGATCGCCGCGCGCACCGCCAGCCGGTACAGGCGCGGCCGCTGCGCCACCCACGCCCACGCGGCGATGCCCTGCCGCATCGTCGCCGGCTCCAGCCCCTCGCGCCAGCTCTTTTCGCGCCAGCCGCGCAGCAGGGTCGGCAGCGGGATCTTGACCGGGCACACCTCCTGGCACTTGCCGTTGAGCGTGCAGGCGTTGGGCAAGTCACGGCTGGCCGCGAGTCCGTCGAGCGCCGGGGTCAGCACCGCGCCCATCGGCCCCGGATAGGTGCCGCCGTAAGCATGGCCGCCGATCTGGCGGAACACGACGCAATGGTTCATGCACGCGCCGCAACGGATGCAGCGCAGCATCTCGGCCAGCCCGTCCTCGCGCATCGCGCTGCGGCCGTTGTCGATCAGCACGATATGCATCGCGTCCGGCCCGTCGGGGTCGGCGGCGCGTTTGGGGCCGGTGTAGAAGGTGGTATATTGCGTCAGCGTCGCGCCGGTCGCCGATCGCGCCAGCAGCCGCAGCAACTGCACCGCATGCCCCATCGACGGCACCAGTTTCTCGATCCCCGCCGTGACGATATGGACGCGCGGCGGCACCAGCGACAGCTCGGCATTGCCCTCGTTGGTGACGGTGCAGACCGCGCCGCTATCCGCGACGAGGAAGTTCGCGCCCGAAATGCCGACATCGGCGCCGAGCATGCCCTGGCGCAGATGCCGCCGCGCGCTCTCCGCCATTGCGGGAATCGTTTCCTCGCTGTGCGGCAGCGCGTGATGCTGCTTGAACAGCGCCGAGACCTGCTCGCTGGTCTTGTGCATCGCCGGCCAAACGATGTGCGAGGGGCGTTCGTCGGCAAGCTGGATGATATGTTCGGCAAGGTCGGTCTCGACTCGCCCGATCCCGGCCTCGGCGAGCGCGTGCGGCAGGCCGATCTCCTCGCCCATCATCGATTTCGAGCGCGCGACGGTGCGCGCGCCGGCCGCCTTGCAGATGTCTATGACGATCTTGCACGCTTCATCGGCGGTGCGCGCGTAATGGACGTGCGCGCCGGCCGAGGTCGCAGCCGTCTCAAACTGTTCGAGATAATAGCCGAGATGCGCGACGACATGATCCTTGATCGCCGCCGCGCGGGTGCGTGCCGCCTCGAACTGCGCGAAGGCGTCTACCGCAATGGCGCGCTTGGCTTCGGCGGTGCCGGCGGTGCGCTCGACCGCGATCTTGAGGATCGGGTCGGCGAGCGCTGCATCGACGCGTTTTGAGAAAGCCGCGCTCATGACGCCTCGCCGATCGCGGGGCCGTCGCCCATGCCCGCGATCACCTCGATCGCGTGGAACGCGCGCACCGGCGATCCCTCGCGGTGGAGCTTGCCCGCCATGTTCATCAGGCAGCCGAGATCGCCCGCCAGCAGCAGGTCCGCCCCGCTCGCGTCGATCGCCGCCGCTTTCTCGGTCGCGATCGCGTTCGAGATCGCCGGATATTTGACGCAGAAGGTGCCGCCGAACCCGCAGCACGTCTCCGCGCCCTTGAGCGGGGTGAGCGACAACCCCGCGACATGGTTCAGCAACCGGCGCGGCTGTGCCTTGATGCCGAGTTCGCGAAGCCCCGAGCAGCTATCGTGATAGGTCGCGGTCGCGGCGAGCGCGGTATCGGGCCGCCAGCCGCGCACTTCGTCGAGATAGGCCATGATCTCATAGGTGTTCGCCGCCACCGCCTCGGCACGCGCCAGCCAGGCGGGATCGTGTTCGAACAGTTCCGGGTAATGCGCCCGGATCGTCGCCGCGCACGATCCCGACGGCACCACCACCGCGTCATGCCCTTCGAGCAAGGCGATCGTGCGCCTGGCGATCGCGATCGCCTCGTCGCGCGCGCCCGAATTGAGCGCGGGCTGGCCACAGCAGGTCTGCCCCGCCGGCACGACGACGGTACAGCCCGCCGCCTCCAGCGCGCGGATCGCGGCGAAGCCGATGCGCGGCCGGATCAGATCGACCAGACACGTCACGAACAACGCGACGCGCGGGGCGGGCGCGGCAGGTGTCACAGCAAGCCGTGGCGCTTGGCGAAGGTTTCGAACAAATCGGGCCAGGGCGAGGCGGTGCCATCGGGCAGGGTCAGGCCGAAGCCGTGCCCGCCGGTTTCGAACAGATGCGCCTCGGCCGGAATGTGCGCGGCGCGCAACGACGCCAGCATCATCAGGCTGTTCTCGACCGGCACCGTCTTGTCGTCGATGGCATGGGCGAGGAAGGTCGGCGGCGTGGTCGGCTGGATATCGTTCTCCAGCGAATAGGCGCGGCGTTTCTCGTCGCTCGCCGGTTCGCCAATCAGCTCGACGCGCGAGCCGTTGTGCGCGAGCGGCGCGGTCATGGTGATGACCGGGTAGATCAATGCGGCGGCGCGGGGGTTGAGCGGCTCGCGGTCGATCGCGTCGTTCACCGCTTGCGTCGCGACCGACTGGCGGCTGGTCAGCCAGCCGGCGAGATGCCCGCCCGCCGAAAAGCCGATCACGCCGATCCGGTTCGCGTCATAGCCATAGCGCGGCGCCAGCGACCGAACCGTGCGCAGCGCGCGCTGCGCATCCTGCAACGGCGCCTCCGGCCCCGCCGTCCAGCCGTCCGCCGGCAGCCGGTACAGCAGCGAGAAGCAGGTAAAGCCGGCCTGCGCGAACCGCCGCGAGATGTTGATGCCTTCATGGCCGAGCACGACACGGCGGTAGCCGCCGCCGGGAATCATCAGCAGCGCCGCGCCATTGGGCTTGGCCGGGCGCAGCACGGTGAGCGTCGGCGTGGTGATGTGCGCGAAGAACGTGTCATAGGCGTCGCTCTTCGCCGAGCGCGGGCCTTGTTCCTGCGTCACGGTGACATGCTCGCCGCCCGGCACCTTGCCCGGCCACAGCGGCAGCACGGTGAAATCGGGCGGCACCGCCGACCCGGTTTGCGCGCCTTTCGCGGCGGCAGCGGCGAGGCCGAGTGCGGTGCCGCCGGCGATCAAAGTCCTTCGGTCGATCGTCATGAACATCCCCTGTGGCCGAGCGCGGTGGCGCGCGTGAGGTCGGGGCGCTCGGCCAGCACATGCCCCGACAGCGGCAGATCGAGCGCCTTCAACGCGCCCGCGACGAGATCGGCGATCCGGCGCGCGCCGAGTTCGCTGAAATGGGTGTCGTCGTCGATTCCCTTGGGAAAGCCCGGCGCGGCGTTGGCGGGCAGATGCAGATAATAGCCGCGTGACGCCTGCTCGCCGACCCGGTCGAGCCAGCCGCGCGACAGCGTTTCGAGGTCGATCAGCGGCGTCTGCGTGGTGGTGGCGAGATCGCGCATCACCGCCGACCAGTCGGCGAAGTTGGCCTTGGCCTTGCCATCCGCGCCGAACATATGCTGCGCGACCGGCGTCACCAGCACGGGAATGCCGCGCGCGCCGCGCACCTGCCAGATGAAGCGCAGCAGATTGTCGCGATAGGTGGTGGCGGGATCGGCATAGCGCTCCGGCTTGGCTTTATAGGCGTCGTTGTGGCCGAACTGGATCAGCACGACGTCGCCCGGCTGCACCCGCGCCATCAGTCCGTCCCAGCGGCCCTCGGCGATGAAGGTCTTGGTGCTGCGCCCCGCCATCGCGAGATCGACCACCTCGGTGCCGGCGTCGAGCCCGCAGGACAGCATCTGCCCCCAGCCGGTCTGCGGATAGCGATCCTCGCCGTACACCGATGCGGTCGAATCGCTCGCGATCAGGATCTTGCCGAAACCGGGCACCGGCGCGGGTGCCGCACCGGCCAGCAGCAGCACTGCGGCGGCAGCGGCGAGGCCGGCGCGGATCATTGCAGGTTCACGAACATGCCGCCATCGACGAGCAGCGCCGCGCCGGTGACATAGGCCGCCATGTCGGAGGCGAGGAACACGATCGGCCCGACCATGTCCTCGGGCGCGCCGAGCCGGCCGAGCGGCACGCGGCTTTCCATGTACGTCCGCTTGGCGTCGTCGGCGAGATCGTCCTTGTTGATCTCGGTGAGGATCGTGCCGGGCAGCAGCGAGTTGCAGCGGATCTTGTACTTGCCGAGCGCGATCGCGGTCGATTGCATCAACGAATGCACGCCCGCCTTGGTCGGCGTGTAATGCGTCTGATATTCGCCGCCGACCAAAGCCGAGATCGATGATACCGCGACGATCGCGCCGCCATGCCCTTGCGCGACCATCTGGTTGGCGGCGGCCTGCACCATGAAATAGGCGCCGTGCAGGTTGACGCGCATGGTACGCTCGAACGTCTCGACCGGCATGTCGAGGAAGGCGTGGAACGGGCAGATGCCGGCGTTGTTGACCATCACATCGACCTTGCCGAACGCTTCGACCGCTTTGGCGACGAACGCCTTGGCGGTTTCCGGCTCGGCCACGTCGCCCTTCACGGCAAGGCCGCGCTGGCCGGTCGCCTCGATCGCGGCGATACAGGCTTCGGCATCCTCGTCGCGGGCATGATAGTTGATGACCACGTCGGCGCCGTGCTGCGCCGCGCCGATCGCGGCGGCGCGGCCGATGCCGGTGGAGGCGCCGGTGACGAGTACGGTCTTGCCTTCGAGCAGCTTCACGTAAGCATTTCCTCTTCTGCGGTTATCGCCGTGGGCGGCGGGATGGCCGGGCGCCGGGCACCCAGCCGAGATCGGTGCTGATCTGGTCGGCGGTCTCGCGCACCTCGCCGCTGAGCGCCGCCATGCGGGCGTCGTCCATATATTGCGCCGCGCTCGACAGGCTGATCGCGGCGACGATCCGGCCCGAGGCGTCGCGCACGGGCGCGGCGACGCAGCGGATCAAATCCTCATTCTCTTCCAGATCATAGGCATGGCCGGCGGCGACATAGCCGCGCATCCGCTCCGCCCAGCCGTCATACTCGACCACGGGCGCGCCGCGCGCGCGCGACGCCGCGAACAGCGCCGGCCATTCGGCCTCGGGGGTGTCGAGCAGCAGCGCCTTGCCGAGTCCGGTCGAGGACAGCGGGTGACGGTCGCCGATGCGGCTGGAGATATCGACACGGCGGCGGCCGGGAATCTTGTCGAGGTACAGCGCCAGATCGGTGTCGAGCCGGCCGAGATGGACAGTGTCCTCGGTGTGCGCGGCGAGCGCCTCAAGCCGCGACCGCGCGATCCGCACGATATCGGCCTGGCTCTGCGCGAGGAAGCCGAGCTGGAGCAATTTCGGCCCGAGCTGATAGCCCTCGCGCGGCAGGAAGGTGAGGAAGCCGCGATCGGCGAGCGCATTGGCGAGCCGGTGCGTGGTCGATCGCGTCAGCCCCATGGCCGCCGACAAATCGGCGAGCTTGATCGGCCCGTCGATCACCTTGTCGAGCATGTCGAGGCCACGCAGTAGCGTCTGGCTGCCCTGAATCTTGGTGCGCTCCTCGCCACTCCCCGATTCTTCGTTTGACGCGACTTGTCTCATCAATTAACATCCTATCCCATAAAGTGAGAAAGTAAACAGCAAAGGGAGGACCGGGGCGGCTTTCTTGACGATGACACCACCGATCGTTCGGACCGTCATCGTATCATCATGTGGAACGATTCGACGATCTCTTTCACATTCTGAACAGCCGTACCGCATATCCGGGGAGACGCATCGGTGACGTTGAAGAGCCTGTCGAAGATCAAGCATGTCCGCGCCTTCACAGTGCGCGGCGGCGGCGCTGATTATCACGATCAGGGCGAAGGCCATTGGATCGACAACCACATCGCCACGCCGATGAGCCGCTATCCCGAATATCGGCAGTCGCGGCAGAGCTTCGGCATCAACGTGCTCGGCACGCTCGTCGTCGAGATCGAGGCGGAAGACGGCACGATCGGCTTCGCGGTGACGACCGGCGGCGAGCCAGCCTGCTATATCGTCGAGAAGCATCTCGCCCGCTTCCTCGAAGGCCGCTCACCGCTCGAATATGAGAAGATCTGGGACCAGATGTACTTCTCGACGCAATATTACGGCCGCAAGGGCCTCGTCATCAACGCGATCTCAGGTGTCGACCTCGCGTTGTGGGATCTGCTCGGCAAGCTTCGGCAGGAGCCGGTCTACCATATGCTCGGCGGCGCGGTGCGCGACGAATTGCAATTCTACGCGACCGGCGCGCGCCCTGACATCGCCAAGGAACTCGGCTTCATCGGCGGCAAGATGGCGCTGCATCATGGCCCGGCCGAAGGCGTCGAGGGCCTCAAGAAGAACATCGCCGAACTCGCCGAGATGCGCGAGCGCGTCGGGCCGGACTTCTGGCTGATGTGGGATTGCTGGATGGCGCTCGACGTCGACTATGCGACCCGGCTCGCCATCGCCGCCCACGAATATGGCCTGAAGTGGATCGAGGAGGCGATCAGCCCCGACGATTATTGGGGCTATGCCGAGTTGCGCCGCAACGTGCCCAAGGGCATGCTGGTGACGACCGGCGAGCATGAGGCGACTCGCTGGGGCTTCCGCATGCTGCTCGACATGGAATGCTGCGACATCATCCAGCCCGACGTGGGCTGGTGTGGCGGCATCACCGAATTGCTCAAGATCAGCGCGCTCGCCGATGCCAAGGGCAAGATGGTCGTGCCGCACGGATCATCCGTGTACAGCTATCACTTCGTCATCACCCGCCACAACTCGCCCTTCGCCGAGTTCCTGATGATGCACCCCGGGCCGACGGAGGTGGTGCCGATGTTCGCGCCGCAACTGCTCGGCGAGCCGGTGCCACAGAATGGCCGCCTCAAGGCGAGCGCGCTCGACGCGCCCGGCTTCGGCGTCACCTTCAATCCCGACGTGGCGACGCACCGCCCCTACACCCACTGATCCTTCAAAAGAGCGAGACCTTTCATGAAACTCTGCCGCTTCGGCCCGATGGGCCAGGAAAAGCCCGGCATCGTCGATGCCGACGGCCAGCTTCGCGACCTGTCGGGCGTGATCGACGACCTCACGATCGCGACTCTCCCCGCCGCGCTCGCCGCCGATGTCGAATCGCTGCCGCTCGCCGAGGGCAGCCCGCGCTACGGCGTGCCGCTGAAGGGCGTCGGCAAGATCGTCGCGATCGGCCTCAACTACCGCGACCATGCAATCGAATCGAACCTGCCGATCCCGACCGAGCCGATGATGTTCATGAAGGCGCTGTCGAGCCTGAGCGGCCCGAACGACGATGTGATGCTCCCGAGGGACGCGACGCACGGCGACTGGGAAGTCGAACTAGGCGTCATCATCGGCAAGACCTGCCGCTACGTTTCGGAAGACGAAGCGCTGGCGCATGTCGCCGGCTACACGCTCGTCAACGACGTGTCGGAGCGGTTCAACCAGAAGCAGCGCGGCAGCCAATGGTCGAAGGGCAAGGGCCATGACACCTTCTGCCCGACCGGCCCCTGGCTGGTGACGCCCGACGAGGTTGGTGATCCACAGGATCTCGGCATGTCGCTCGACGTCAACGGCGCGCGGATGCAGACCGGCAACACCAAGACGATGATCTTCGACGTCAAGCAGCTTATCTCCTACGTCAGCGAGTATATCACGCTCTATCCGGGCGATCTCGTCATCACCGGCACGCCGCCGGGCGTGGGCGAGGGCAAGAAGCCCGAGGCAATCTACCTCAAGGCCGGCGACGTGATGGAACTGGCGATCGACAAGCTCGGCACGCAGCGCCAGCAGGTCGTCGCATGGCGTCACCTCGGCGACGGTACGCTCGCATGAGCGTGTACGCGGGCCGGTTCGCGGGGCGCACCGCGATCGTGACCGGCGGCGCCTCCGGGCTCGGCAAGGCGGTCGCCACGCGCATCGTCGCCGAGGGCGGCACCGTCGCTCTGTGGGACGTCAATGCGGATGCGCTCGCGGCGGCGCAGGCCGAGACCGGCGCGGTCGCGGTGTTCGCGCTCGACGTGTCCGATCAGGCGCAGGTCGAGGCGGCGGCGGCGGGCGCCAACGCCGCGCTCGGGCGGATCGACATCCTCGTCAATTCGGCGGGCATCACCGGCGCCACCGCGCCGGTTCACGAATATCCGCTCGAAAGCTGGCGGCGCGTGATCGACATCAACCTCAACGGGCTGTTCTATTGCTGCCGCGCGGTGGTGCCGTTCATGCTCGCCAATGGCTATGGCCGCATCGCCAATCTCGCCTCGGTCGCGGGCAAGGAGGGCAACCCCAACGCCTCGGCCTATTCGGCATCCAAGGCGGGGGTGATCGGCCTCACCAAGTCGCTCGGCAAGGAGCTCGCCGAGAAGGGCGTGATCGCCAATGCGCTGACCCCGGCGACCTTCGAAAGCCCGATCCTCGCGCAATTGCCGCAGAGCCAGGTCGATTACATGCGCTCGAAAATCCCGATGGGGCGGTTGGGCGAGATCGACGAGAGCGCGGCGATGGTGTGCTTCATGGTAAGCGAGGAATGCAGCTTCACCACCGCTTCCACGTTCGACACCTCGGGCGGGCGGACGACATTCTAAATGCTTCCAACCGTTCGTGCTGAGTAGCGACTGAGTAGGGCCGCAGGCCCGTATCGAAGGCGTGTATCGAAGCACGGTCCCGCGCGGGGGCTGTCCTTCGATACACTAGCTCGATACGCCCTTCGGGCTACTCGGCAGTTACTCAGGACGAACGGAGTATTGCACGACTACCGGCGCTACTGTCCGTTAGAGGCAGCGCGCCTCACCGCATGGAGAGCACATGTCCGGTTCGATCCCCTTCGTAGACGCCCATGTCCACCTGTGGGATCTCGCGCATCTGCGCTATCCGTGGCTGACGCCGCCGTTCGCTGATGACGGCCCCAACGGCAGCGTCGAACCGATCGCGCGCACCTATCTGCTCGACGATTATCTTGCCGATGCGGCGGGCTGGGACGTGCGCGGCATCGTCCATATCGATGCGGGGGCGGATGCCGGCGATGCGCTCGCCGAGACCGACTGGCTCCAGCGCATCGCGGACACGCGCGGCATGCCCAATGCGATCGTCGCCTTCGCCGCGCTCGATGACCCGGACGTCGGCGCGCTGCTCGCCGCACATGCCGCCCACGCCAACGTTCGCGGCATCCGCCATATCGTCAACTGGCACGCCGACCCCAAGCGCACCTACACCGCGCGCGACGTGACGCGCGACGACGCCTGGGCCGCCGGCTTCGCGCTGCTCGGCGCGCATGGCCTCAGCTTCGATCTGCAAGCCTATGCCGGGCAATTCCCCGGCCTCGTGCCGCTGATCGCGCGTCACCCCGAGACGTCGGTCATCATCAACCACATGGGCATGATGATCCCCGGCGAGGAGGCCGAATGGCGCAGCGGCATGGCCGCGCTCGCCGCGCTTCCCAACGTCTCGGTCAAGCTGTCGGGCATCGGCTTCAGCGACCGCCGCTGGACGCGCACGCTCGCGCGCGATCAGATCCGCGCCGCGATCGACCTGTTCGGCACCGACCGGGCGATGTTCGCGAGCGACTTCCCGACTGACAGGCTGTTCGGCAGCTTCGCGCAGCACCTGGACACCTATGCCGACATCGTCGCCGATTTCACCCCGCACGAACGCCACGCGCTGTTCGCCGGCAACGCCAACCGCATCTATCGACTGGGCCTGAGCGTATGAACGGCAATGCCAACCCGCTGATCGGCGTTCTCTACCATTGGCTCGGCGGTTTCGCCTCGGCGACCTTCTACGTGCCCTATCGCGGCGTGAAGCGCTGGTCGTGGGAGATCTACTGGCTCACCGGCGGCATCTTCTCGTGGCTGCTCGCGCCGTGGTTTTTCGCCGCGATCCAGACCAACGATCTGCTCGGCGTGCTGGGGAGTGCGCCGTTACAGACGTTGGTGTGGCCGGTGGTGTTCGGGCTGCTGTGGGGCTTCGGCGGGCTGACCTATGGGCTGACGATGCGCTACCTCGGGCTGTCGCTCGGCATGGCGGTGGTGCTTGGGCTATGTACCGTGTTCGGCACGCTGATCCCGCCGCTCGTCCAGGGCGATTTCCACGAAAAGCTGCTGGCGACCGCATCGGGGCGGATCGTGCTGCTCGGCCTCGCCATCACGCTCGCCGGCATCGCCACGGTCGCGTTCGCCGGCGCGCGCAAGGACGCCGCGCTGAGCGACGCGGAGAAGGCCGAGACGGTGGCCGAGTTCAACTTCCGCAAGGGTGTCGCGGTCGCGATCTTTTCCGGGATCATGTCATCGTGCTTCGCCTTCGGCCTTGCGGCGGGCGAGCCGATCAAGGCGATCTCCGCCGCCGCCGGCACCGGGCCGCTGTGGACCGGGCTGCCGATCCTGTGCCTCGTCATGTTCGGCGGGCTGGTCACCAACGGCCTGTGGTGTGCGTGGCTGATCGTGAAGAACCGCAGCGCGGGGCAATGGCTCGGGCGCGGCGCGGTCGCTACGGGCGCGCCGCTCGGGCTCAACTACCTGCTCTCCGCGCTGGCCGGGACGATGTGGTATTTCCAGTTCTTCTTCTACACGATGGGAGAAAGCCAGATGGGCCGCTTCGGCTTTTCGAGCTGGACGCTGCACATGGCGAGCATCATCATTTTCGGAACGCTGTGGGGTTTCGCGTTCAAGGAATGGAAAGCCGCCGCGCCACGCGTCAAGGCGATGGTGTGGAGCGGCATCGGCCTGCTCGTGCTCGCGACGGTGGTGATCGGCTACGGCAACAGCCTGGGGGCGTGAGTAAGTCGAGGGACATGTCCCTCGACTTCGCTCGGGACGAACGGACGGGCGTTACCGTAACAGCTTGAGGTCGATCGCCGCCGCCATCGCGGTGAAGCCCGCATCGTTCGGGTGGAGCGCGTCGCCGCTGTCATACGCCTTGGCAAACCGGTCGGGATCGGCCGGATCGGCGACCGCCTTGGCGAGATCGACATAGCCATCGGCGACCGTGTTGGTGCGAATCCAGGTGTTGACCTGCTTGCGCACCACCTCACCCTCGGCGCCCCAATAGCCCGCGCCCTTGTACGGCAGGATCGTTGCGAAGATCACCTTGACGCCCTTGTCGTGTGCGCGCGCGACCATCTGGCGATAGCCGCCGGTGAGGTCGGCGACGGTCGGCAGCGGCGTCTTGCGCGCGGTCGCGCCGCCGATATCGTTGACGCCTTCGAGCACGATGACGTGCGAGACGCCGGGGATCGAGAGCACGTCACGGTCGAAGCGCGCGAGCGCGTTGTTGCCCGCGCCCTCCGCCAGCACGCGGTTGCCGCTGATGCCGAGATTGGCGACGCCGACGCTGGTGCGCCCGGCCTTCTGCAACCGCTCGGCGAGCTGATCGGGCCAGCGCGTGTCAGCATCGGCGGTGGCGCGCACGCCGTCGGTGATCGAATCGCCGAACGCGACTACGGTCGATCCGCGTTGCGGCGTATCGACGTCGATCGCATCGATCACCATCCGCTGGGTGAATTTGGTCGCGCCGTCGAGCGTGGCCGCGCCGGTCTGGTCGCCCGCCGCGATCCACGCGGTCGCGGCGGCATAGCCGTGGACGGTAGGGTCGGGCGCGCCTTGCGGGAAGTACAGGCTGATCGCGACATGCGTGAGCGGGGTGACCCGCAGCGCGATCGGATCGCTGACCAGCGGCGCGCGATCGGGGATGGTGGGGGCCGCTACGCCGTCGAAGGTGACGGCGCGGTCGCTGCCCGCCACGATCTTGCCGCTCGCGTCGACCAAGGCGACATGCACGCTGCCAAGCTTGAGCGCGCTCGCCGACAGTTCGTTGGTCAGCCGCAGCCGGATGCGCGCGCCGCCGCTGCTGATCCGCACCACCTGACGCAGCGTCCGCCCGGTCAGATCGGGCACATCGCCGGGCTTGCCCGGGCTTTGTGGCGCGACCGCCCAGCTCCGCGACCAGGATGCGACGCCCGGCGCGGGCAGCGCGAGCGCGGCGACGATCAGCAACGGCAGGCCGGTCTTCATGGCAATCTCCTCAGGGGCGCGGGTAGGGATATGCCCGCTTCGGGCGGGATCTTTGCGAAGGCCGCCGAACGTGCATTTTTATCGTGTTTTCCCGCGAAAGCGGGAACCCAGAGCCAAGCAAAACGCCGATTGCGGCTCTTGGAACTCTGGACTCCCGCATGCGCGGGAGAACACTAAGGGGCTTTCGCATAGGTTTCGCGTCAGGCGTGGTGGAAGATCAGCGGCAGCGGCCATTCGCGCGGGCGGTTGTCGGCCTCGACCTCCATCAGCGGCGCCATATGATCCCACCACCGCTTCATCACCGGATGATCCGGCAGCGCGTCGCGGGCATTGTCCTCGGTCAGCTTGAGCACCGCGAACAGGCTCAGCGTCGCTTCGTCGAGGAAGATCGAGTAATCGTAGATTCCGCTCTCGGTGAGCAGCGCCGAAAGCTCGGGCCAGATCGCGTCGTGGCGCGCGCGGTATTCGTCGATCACGCCGGGCTTGAGCTGCATCCTGAAGGCGTGGATCGACATAAGCGGTCTTCTCTCCGGTCGTTGACGCGCTATCCTACGATGGCGCGCGTGGGTCAACGAGTCCGCCGTGATCTCGACAGGTCCGCCGGTTCGGAGCATGAGCACGCCAGGGGGAGAACGGCGTGATCGAAAAGACCAGCGCGGGCGCTGCGCCGCGAATCCATACCAGCGTCGCGCGCGATCTCGGTGTCGCGATCGTCAGCGGCCAGTATCAGCCCGGTGCGGTGCTGCCCGGCGAGATCGAGTTCAGCGCGCAGCTCAAGGTGTCGCGCAGCGCCTATCGCGAGGCGGTGCGGATGCTCGCCGCCAAGGGGCTGGTCGAGAGCCGCACCAAGACCGGCACCCGTGTCAGCGAACGGTCGCGCTGGAACATGCTCGATCCCGAAGTGCTCGCCTGGGCGTTCGTCAACGAGCCGCCCGAGCCGTTCGTGCGTAGCCTGTTCGAGATGCGGCTGATCGTCGAACCCGCCGCCGCCGCGCTCGCAGCGGTGCGGCGCACCGAGCCGCAGCTCGCGCGGATGGGGCAAGCGCTGGAGGGCATGGGGCGGCATGGCCTCAGCACGCCCGAGGGGCGGCAAGCCGATCAGGATTTCCACAGCCTCATCCTTCTCGCGACCGGCAACGAGCCGCTCGCGTCCTTGTCGAGCACGATCACTGCTGCGGTGCGCTGGACCACCGCGTTCAAATACCGGAAAAATGCCGTGCCGCGCGATCCGCTCGACGATCATGGCGCGGTGTTCGCGGCGATCGCGGCGGGCGATGCCGCACAGGCGCGCGAGGCGATGACCGCGCTGGTTTCGCTGGCGCTGGAGGACACCAACACGGTGCTGGGCGACTGACGCCAGCTTGAAAAAAGCACGCGCCTCGATTACTCAGACAATAGAGGTGCAAGATGCGAGCGATCAAGGTTGAACAGCGCGACGATGTCGCCGTGGCGATGGAAGCGCTGCCGGCGGGCGATCTCGTGACCGTGGGCGGCGCGGACGTGCGGCTGGTCGAGGATATTCCGGCCGGGCACAAATTCGCCGTGACACCGGTAACAGCGGGTCAGCCCGTGCTGCGCTATGGCTTCCCGATCGGCACCGCGCGCGCCGACATCGCGCCCGGCGCGCATGTCCATACGCACAACGTCGCGACCGCGCTCGCCACCGCCGGCAGCTATCGCTACGCGCCTGCACCTGCCGCAGCGGCGACCCCGCCGAGCGCACACACGTTCGAAGGCTATGTCCGCGCCGACGGGTCGGTCGGTACGCGCAACGAGATCTGGATCATCCCCTCGGTCGGCTGCGTCGGGCGCACGGCGGAGCGGCTGGCCGCGCGCGCTGGCGGCGATCTGCCCGCCGGGGTCGATGCCGTCGTCGCCTTCCCGCACCCGTTCGGCTGTTCGCAACTCGGCGATGATCTCGCCGGCACGACGCAGGTGCTCGCCGCGCTCGCCTGCCATCCCAATGCCGGCGGCGTACTGCTGCTCGGTTTGGGGTGCGAATCGAACCAGCTCAGCGGCATGCTCGACCTGATCCCGCCCGAACGCCGCGACCGTATCCGTGTGGTCGGCGCGCAAGCGTCGAGCGACGAGATGGCCGACGGGCAGGCGGCGATCGCCGAACTGGTCGCGCTTGCCGCCGAGGACCGGCGCAGCACTGTGCCGCTTTCGGCGCTGACGCTCGGCGTCAAGTGCGGCGGCTCGGACGGGCTGAGCGGCCTCACCGCCAACCCGGTGATCGGCCGCATCGCCGACCGCGTCGGCGATGCCGGCGGGCGCGTGCTGCTCACCGAAATCCCCGAAATCTTCGGTGCCGAGCAATTGCTGATGGACCGCTGCACCAGCCGCGAGACGTTCGATTCGCTCGTCGCTTTGGTCAACGGCTTCAAGGACTATTTCGTCCGCAACGGCGAGCCGGTGTCGGAGAATCCCAGCCCCGGCAACATTCGCGGTGGCATCACCACGCTCGAGGAGAAATCGCTCGGCGCGGTGCAGAAGGGCGGGCACGTCCCGGTCACCGACGTATTGCCCTATGCCGGGCGGGTGCGCCGCGCCGGCCTCACCTTGCTGGAGGCGCCGGGCAATGACGCGGTCTCGACCACCGCACTGGCAGCGGCGGGGGCGACGATGACGCTGTTCTCGACCGGACGCGGCACCCCGCTCGGCAGCCCGGTGCCGACCGTCAAGATCGCCTCGAACGCGGCGCTTGCCGCCGCCAAGCCGGGCTGGATCGATTTCGATGCCGGCGCGGTGCTCGACGACGGTCTCGATGTCGCCGCCGACCGGCTGCTCGACCGGATCATCGCGATCGCTTCGGGCGCGCAGACCCGCAACGAGATCAACGACGAACGCGCCATCGCGATCTGGAAGCGCGGCGTGACGCTCTGACGCGCGGGCGAAGCGGCTATACAGCGCGTGGAAACCGCATTATCTGATTCCGCAGTTCCATATCGTAAAGCATGCCGGTCGATCATGCGAAGGGGAGAGCGATGACGTCTGCGGAAGCCCAACAATTGACACCGGTGTCTAAAATCGCGCCGCCCAATGGCCGCTATCGCTGGGTAATTTGCAGCCTGCTGTTCGCCGTCACCGCGATCAACTACGTCGATCGGCAGATGATCGGCGTGCTCAAGCCGGTGCTGGCGAGCGACCTGCACTGGACCGAGATCGACTATGCCAATGTCGTGTTCTGGTTCCAGGCGGCTTATGCGATCGGCTATATCGGCTTCGGCCGCTTCGTCGACGTGGTCGGCGCGCGGGTCGGCTATGCGGTCGCCTTCGCGATCTGGACCGCCGCGCACATCGCGCACGGCGCGGTCAACAGCATCACCCAGTTCGCGATGGCGCGCTTCGCGCTCGGCATCGGCGAATCGGGCAACTTCCCGGTCGCGATCCGCGCCGTCACCGAATGGTTTCCGGCGCGCGAGCGTGCCTTCGCGATCGGCGTGTTCAATGCCGGAGCGAACGTCGGCGCGATCGTCACGCCATTGCTCGTGCCGTGGCTGGTCGCGCTGTACGGCGGCAACTGGCGGCCGGCGTTCGTCATCACCGGCGTGGTCAGCCTCGTCTGGCTGGTCGCGTGGGTCATCCTGTACCGTTCGCCCGCGAAACATGCGCGCGTCTCGCCAGAAGAGCTCGCCTGGATCGAGCAAGACCCCGCCGATCCGACCACGCCGATGCGCTGGCGCGACATCATCCGCTTCCGTGAGACCTGGGCCTATGCGGCGGCGAAATTCTGCATCGATCCGGTCTGGTGGTTCTATCTGTTCTGGCTGCCGGGCTATCTCGGCGAGCGCTATCACCTCGATCTCAAGTCGTTCGGGCCGCCTTTGGTCGTGGTGTATCTGATGTCGGATGTCGGCTCGGTCGTCGGCGGCTGGCTGTCGGGGCGGATGATGAAGGCGGGCTGGAGCGTCAACGCCGCGCGCAAGACGACGATGCTGATCTGCGCGTGCGCGATTCTGCCGATCTTTGCGGTGCAATCGATCGACAATCTGTGGACGGCGGTGTTCATCATCGGTCTGGCGACCGCCGGGCATCAGGCGTTTTCGGCGAACCTCTACACCTTGCCGTCCGATCTGTTCCCGCGCTCGGCGGTGGGTTCGGTGATCGGCATCGGCGGCGCGATCGGCGGGGTCGGCGGCATGCTGTTCTCGCTCTACATCGGTCGCGTGCTTCAGGAGCTTGGCAGCTACGCGCCGATCTTCCTCGTCGCCGCCGCCGCCTATTTCGCTGCGCTGCTGATCGTGCAGATGCTGTCGCCGCGGCTTGCCCGCGTTTCGATCGCGCCTGTGTAAAATTGGTCAGACACGGCTCTTTCCGCGCGGCGCGCGCGCGGTTAAGGCTGACGCATCGCTTACCGTATTCGGACCTGTCGCCCGTATGACAAAACCGCTCACGCTCCACCCCGATCGGCTGTTCCCCGCCGAGCCGACCGTCCGCGACATCGCCCGGCGGCTCTATGCCGGCGTCGCCGATCTGCCGATCGTCAGCCCGCATGGTCATACCGATCCGGCGTGGTTCGCGACCAATGAACCGTTCAGCGATCCGTCATCGCTGCTGATCGTGCCCGATCATTACGTGTTCCGCATGCTGTTCAGCCAGGGAACGTTGCTCGAAACGATCGGCGTGCCGACCGTCGATGGCAGCCTGACCGAGACCGATTCGCGCAAGATCTGGCATGTGCTCGCCAGCAACTATCATCTGTTTCGCGGCACGCCCTCGCGGATGTGGCTCGACTGGGTGTTCTCGGCTGTGTTCGGGCTCGACGTGCTGCTCGATGCCGAGACCGCCGACCTCTATTACGACACGATCGACGCCGCGCTGAAGACCGAGGCGTTCCGTCCGCGCGCCTTGTTCGAACGCTTCAACATCGAAGCGATCGCCACCACCGAAAGCCCGCTCGATCCACTCGTCCACCACGCCGCGATCCGCGCGAGCGGCTGGGGCGGGCGAGTCGTTACCGCCTATCGGCCCGATCCGGTGGTCGACCCGGAGGCGGCCAAGTTCGCCGATAACGTCCGCCGTTTCGGCGAGACCGCCGGCGCGGACGTTTCGAGCTGGGACGGCTATCTCGCCGCGCACCGCTTGCACCGCGCGCGCTTCCGCGAGGCCGGCGCGACCTCGACCGACCACGGCCACCCGTCGGCGCGCACTGCCGATCTCGCGCCCGAAGACGCCGCCGCGCTCTACGCGCGCGTGCTGGTGGACGCGACGCCTGAGGATGCCGAACTGTTCCGCGCGCAGATGCTCACCGAAATGGCGCGGATGAGCATCGAAGACGGCATGGTGATGCAGCTTCACCCCGGCGTCCACCGCAACCACAATGCCGCCGTGCTGGCGCGCTTCGGCCGCGACAAGGGCGCCGACATCCCGACCGAGGGCGAGTTCGTCGATGCGCTCAAGCCGCTGCTCGATCGCTTCGGCACCGATCCCCGGCTGACGCTGATCCTCTTCACGCTCGACGAGGATGTCTACAGCCGCGAACTGGCGCCGCTCGCCGGCCATTATCCGTGCCTGCGGCTCGGCCCGCCGTGGTGGTTCCACGACAGCCCCGAGGGCATGCGCCGCTTCCGTGAACGCACCACCGAGACCGCCGGTTTCTACAACACGGTCGGCTTCAACGACGATACCCGCGCCTTCCTGTCGATCCCGGCGCGGCACGATGTCGCGCGGCGGATGGATTGCGTGTGGCTCGCGCAGCTCGTCGCCGAGCATCGCTTGCCCGAGGACGAGGCGCATGAAGTCGCGCACGCGCTCGCGTATGATCTCGTCAAAAAGGCGTACAAGCTGTGAGGCTCTCCAACGAAACGCTCAGCCGTCTGCCCGCCGACATCGCGCGCCCGGCTTATGACCGGAGTGCGGTGAAGCGCGGCGTCGTCCATCTCGGCATCGGCGCGTTCCACCGCGCGCATCAGGCGGCCTATTTCGAGGCGGCGCTGGCGGCGGGCGATCTGCGGTGGGGCATCACCTCGGTATCGTTGCGCTCAGCCGGGGTGCGCGATCAACTCGCCCCGCAGGATTGCCTGTATGCGCTGGTGGTGCGCGACGGTGACGCGCGCAGCGTGGCGATCGTCGGTGCCGAACAGGCGGTGCTGGTCGCGCCCGAAGACCCCGCCGCCGTCATCGCCGCGCTCGCGCATCCCGAGGCGCGGATCGTCACGCTGACGATCACCGAGAAAGGCTATAAGCTCGATCGTGCCAAGGGCATTTTGCTCGCCGACGATGCCGATGTCGCCGCCGATTGCGCCTCGCTCGCCGCACCGCGCACCGCGCCGGGCTTCCTCGCCGCCGGCCTCGCCGCGCGCCGCGCCGCTGGCCTCGGGCCGCTGACGGTGATCTCGTGCGACAACCTGCCGCACAATGGCGCTTTGTTGCGTGAAGCGGTGCTGGCGGTCGCGCGCGCGAACGATCCCGCGCTCGCCGAGTGGATCGCCGCCGAAGTCGCCTTCCCGGCATCGATGATCGACCGTATCGTCCCCGCCACCACCGATGCCGACATCGCCGCACTCGCGACCGATCTCGGCGTGGAAGACCGGGCGATGGTCAAGACCGAGCCGTTCACGCAGTGGGTGATCGAGGACCGCTTCGTCACCGAACGCCCCGATTTCGCCGCGCTCGGCGTGCAGCTTACCGAGGCCGTCGCACCGTGGGAGGACGCCAAGCTCCGCCTGCTCAACGGCGCGCATTCGGGCATCGCCTATCTCGGCGCGCTCGCCGGCGACGACTTCGTCCATGATTTCGTCGCGACCGCCGCCGGGCGCGGCTTCGTCGAGGCATTGTGGGACGAGGCACAGACCACGCTTAATCCGCCCGAGGGGCTCGACATCGCCGCCTATCGCACTGCACTGATGGGCCGCTTCGCGAACAGCGCGCTCCAGCACCGCACTCGCCAGATCGCGATGGACGGCTCGCAGAAGCTCCCGCAGCGCCTGCTCGCGACGATCGCCGAACGCCGCGCGGGCGGCGCTTCGGTCGATGCGCTCGCGCTGGCGGTGGCGGCGTGGATGCGCTGGCAGGCGGGCGTGACCGATGCCGGCGAGACGTTCACGATCGACGATCCCGCCGCAGAGACGCTTGGCGCGCTGTCGGCAGGGGCGGCGGATACGGGCGCGCGGGTGGACGCTTTGCTCGGGTTCTTCGGCTTCGAAGTGGATGCCGACTTGCGCGAGACGTTGGTGGGGCATCTGACCACGCTGGAAACCGAAGGCGCGCGCGGGGCGGTAAGCCGCTTCGGCTGACGTCTCCTCCCAACCGCTCGTGTCGAGCGAAGTCGAGACACCTGCGCTTCGTTGCGGTCCCTCGACTTCGCTCGGGGCAAACGGAAGTGACGGCTAACTCTTCGCCCGCACCCTCGGCGCAAAGGCGATCGGGTTGCGCATCGGCAGCGTGAAGCCGGTTGCGGTCGCCTCGAACGCATCGTCGGGCTGGGTGCGTACCGCCGCCTCCGCGTCGCCGCTTGTCCCGACGAAGAAATGCACCAGCACATCGCCCGGCCGCCCGACGATGCCGCCTTCGAACCGTCGGCGTTCGAGTTCGGCGATCGGGTGCGGGAGATGCGCGTTGCCCGCGCCGAAGCGACGTTCGCGCTCGACCACGCCGTCGCGGAGTACCCGGCTCGTCACGATGATCTCCTCCGGCAAGGTGCGGAGCAGCACCTCGGGGCCGAGCGCGGTCGGGCGTGGGCTGAGCTGCGCGGGGAAGTGGCGGTGGGTGCGCGCGGCGGCATGATCGTGGAAGCGGTTGCCGAGCACGAAGCCGATCCGCACCGGCGTGCGATCCGCCGCGATCAGATACAGGCCGGCGATCTCGGGCCGCTCGCTGCCGTCGAGCGCGAATTCGGGCACGGTCAGCACGATGCCCGGCCCGGCCAGCGAACGCCCGTCGCCGCGATAGCGCCACCCCGAATCGCGGCTTGCCGCCGCCGCACCGCTGTCGCTGACATGCAGCCGCGCCGGATCGGGCAGGTCGATCGGCGCGAGCAGCCGCACCATCCGCAGGTTGAGCGGCTCGCCAAGCCGCGGCGCCGCCGCGTCGGCGAGCGGTACGCCCGTCTCCAGCGCATGCTCGGCGAGATCGGCCAAGGTCGCGGCGCCCTTGATGCGCCGCGCGAACCCGCCGATCAGCGCAGCGACTCCGCGGGCGCCGTCTTCGAACTGGATCAGGCTGTCGATCATCGGCCTTCGCGTCCCTTTACCCGGAAGCTACTCCGCGCCCGCGCCGGGTCAATCGATTTGTCGGACAGCGAGCATCGCGCAGGAGTCGCCGATCGCGGCATAGATCGCGTCGAGATCGGCGTCGTCGATGCAATACGGCGGCATCACATAGACGGTGTTGCCGAGCGGACGCAGCAGCAGATCGCGCTCGCGAAAGAAGCCGAGCAGGCGCGGCCCCAAGGTCGAGAGATAGCCGCCATTCGGGTCAGCGATCTCAAGCGCGGTAACCGTGCCGAGCTGACGCTTGCCGCCGATCGCGGGGTGATCGAGCGCCGCCAGCCGCGATGCCTGCCGCCGCGACAAATCGGCGATCCGCGCGGCGACCGGCTCGTCGCGCCAGATCTCCAGATTGGCGAGCGCGGCGGCGCAGGCGATCGGGTTGGCGGTGTAGCTCGACGAGTGGAAGAACATCGTCGCGCGGTCCTGCGAGCAATGCGCGGCGTAGATCGGCTCGGTCGCCAGCGTGACGGCGAGCGGGATCGCGCCGCCAGTCAGCCCTTTCGACAGGCACAGGATGTCGGGCACCACACCCGCCTGCTCGCACGCCAGCAAGGTGCCGGTGCGGCCCCAGCCGGTCATCACCTCGTCGGCGATGAACAATACGCCATGCGTCGCGCAGATGTCGCGCATCGTCGCGAGCGTCTCGGGCGAATAGATCAGCATCCCGCCCGCGCCGAGCAGCAGCGGTTCGACGATGAACGCCGCTGCGCCCGCCCGGCATTCCGCCTCAAGCGCGTCGAGCGTCGCCTGTTCATGCCCGGCGGCGGGGAAGGGGATCGTGCCGACGTCGAACAGCAACGGCGCATACGCCCGGTTGAACACCCCACGCGCGCCGACCGACATCGCCCCGATCGTGTCGCCGTGATAGCTGTGTTCGAGCACGAGGATGCGGTGGCGCGGCTCGCCTCGGTTCGCCCAGAAGCCCAGCGCCATCTTGAGCGCGACCTCGACGCTGGTCGACCCCGAATCCGAATAGAACACGCGAGTGAGCGCGGGCGGCAGCATCGCGGTCAGCCCGCGCGCGAGCGCTTCGGCGGGTTCGTGCGTCCAACCCGCGAAGATGATCTGGTCGAGCTTCTGCGTCTGCGCGGCGATCGCCGCCATGATGCGCGGGTTGCGATGGCCGTGCGTCGTCACCCACCACGACGAGATCGCATCGACGATCCGCCGCCCATCCTGCATGTAGAGTGCCGCGCCCTCCGCGTGTGTGACGAGCGGAATTGGCTCGCCGAGGCCGTGTTGGGTGAACGGATGCCAGACGGGGGAGGGGGTCACAGCGCCCCTCCGTTCGTCCTGAGCGAAGGCGAGGGACGTGCCCCAAGCGCCGCGCCTCGATCACGAGCAGGGATGGTCATGCGAAATCCTCAAGGTCGAAATGCTCAGCGAACGCCGCCCGCAGGCTCTCCGCATCCAGCGTTTCCAGCCACGGCAACCGCCCCAGCCGCTTCACCCCGCCGATCGCCGCGATCGTCGCTTCGCTGTCCTCGTTGGCGTCGCCGCTGAACGCCACACCGAGGATCGGCACCCCGCGCGCGCGCAACGCCTCGATCGACAGCAGGCTATGGTTGATCGTCCCCAGCGCGGTGCGGGCGACCACCACGACCGGATGCCCCCAGCGCGCGAACAAGTCCGCGAACAGCAGGTCGCGCGTCACCGGCACCAGCACGCCGCCCGCGCCTTCGATGACGAGCGGCCTGTTGACCGCCGGTGGTATCAGCCGCGCGGGATCGATCGTCACGCCGTCGATTTCGGCGGCGCGGTGCGGTGAGCAGGGCGTGTTCAGCCGGTACGCCTCGGGCAACACCCGCGTCACGCCGAGCGCGGTGACCCGTGCCGCATCGGTGCCGTCATCCAGACCCGCCTGCACCGGCTTCCAATAAGCCGCGCCGAGTGCCGCCGCGAGGCCGGCGGCGAACACCGTCTTGCCCGCATCGGTATCGGTGCCGGTGACGATGATCGTCTTCATGCCAGCGCCGCGCCGATCGCCCGCGCCAGTCCGTCGAGATCGGCGGTGGAGGCGTTGAGCGTTACCGAGATGCGCAGCCGCGACGATCCCGCCGGCACGGTCGGCGGGCGGATGCCACGCACGTCATAGCCCGCCGCCTGCACTGCGCCGGCGACGCGCATCGTCGTCGCATCGTCGCCGAGCACCAGCGGGAGGATCTGCGATCCGGTCGGCGCGACGCCATGCGGCGCCAGCGCTCTCTCCGCATATTCCACCAAAGCGTGCAGCCGCTCGCGCCGTTCGGGTTCGTCGGCGAGGATTCGCAGGGCGGCGCGCACCGCGCTCGCCATCAGCGGCGACGGCGCGGTCGAGAAGATGAAGCCGCGCCCGCGATTGACGAGGAAATCGCGCACCACGCGCGGGCCGCACACCAACGCGCCCTCGCACCCCAAAGCCTTGCCGCAGGTGCGCAGTGTGATGACGTTCTCGCGCCCTTCGAGAGCGGCGGCGAGGCCGCGTCCGTTCGGCCCGAACACCCCGGTTGCATGTGCCTCGTCGATCAGCAGGACGGCGTCATGCCGCGCCGCGACCACAGCGAGATCGTCCAGCGGCGCTTGGTCGCCGTCCATGCTGTAGAGACTCTCGACCGCGATCCACACCCGGCCGGTGCCGCCGCGCGCCCGCCATGCGCCGATCGCGTCGTCGAACCCTTGCGGATCGTTGTGCGCCGCCGCCACCGCCTCGGCACGGCCGAGCCGAATCCCCTCATGCGCGCTGGCGTGGATCAGCGCGTCATGCACGACGAGGTCGCCGCGCTGCGGCAGCGTACCGATCAGCGCCGCGTTGGCGGTATAGCCGCTCGAAAAATACAGCGCCGCCTCGCTGCCGAAGAACGCTGCCGCCTCGGCTTCGAGCGCATCATGCTCGGGATCGTTGCCGCGCAACAGCCGCGACCCGCCCGAACCGACCGCCACCCCACGCGCCAACGCCTCGGTCACCGCATCGCGCAGCCGGTCGGAGGAAGCCAGCCCGAGATAATCGTTCGAGGAAAAGTCCACGCCAGCACGCGGGAACAGCCCCCGCAGCCGGTCACGCGCGGCAAGCTGCGCGAGATCATGGGCATGGGCGGCGAGGATCGACATTTGCAACGTTCGTTAGCGCAGTTTGCGAAATGCTCAAGCGTCTAGGCGGCGACGATATTGTTCCGAAACCAGTCGCTCAGCGCGTCTACGGTCAGCTCTCCGGCGGCCAGCGCGAGGAAGGTCGTCACAAGTTCGACATCGCTGCACACCAGCCGATAGCCGTTGAGCATGAGAAAGGTTTCGCTCACCACCGCCGCTGTCCGCTTGTTGCCATCGGTGAACGGATGGTTGCGCGCGATCCCGAACGCATAGCTTGCGGCGAGTTCGGCGACATCGGGATCGCCATAGGCGACGAGGTTGAGCGGCCGTGCCATCGCGCTTTCGAGCATGCTCATGTCACGCACGCCAGCGGCCCCGCCATGCTCGGCGAGCTGTTCGCCATGCGCGGCGACCGCGACCGCAGGGTCGACCCAGATCCAATCGTGTGACACTGGTCTATTTCGCGAGTTCGCGCAGCGCGTTGCGGCGACGCTTCATCACCTCGCGCGCGGCTTCCATCTGCGCCGCGAAGCCGTCATCGTGGCGGGTGATCGTAATGCCGCCTGGCACATCGCTCAGGTCGAGCGAATCGCCAGCCTCGACGCCGAGTTTCGCCAGCACGTCCTTGGGCAGGATCACGCCGGTCGAATTGCCGACCTTGATGAGCTTCAGCGATTTGGCGAGATTGGCGGGTGCGTTCATACGCGCGTTATAACACACACACGCTTGGCCCTCAACCGTTCACCCGCTACGCCATCGCCGCACCGGGAGAACTGCATGTCGTCGTCCAAACAGGGGGAATCGAACCTCGTCATCTTCGCGGCGCTCGCCGCCAACCTCGGCATCGCCGTCGCCAAGTTCATCGCGGCGGCGATCAGCGGGTCGTCGTCGATGCTGACCGAGGGGTTTCACTCGGTCGTCGACAGTCTCAACCAGATCCTGCTGCTCTATGGGCAACATCGCGGCAAGCGTCCGCCCGATGTCGATCATCCGTTCGGCTACGGCCGCGAGCTGTATTTCTGGAGCTTCGTTGTCGCGATCCTGATCTTCGCGGTCGGCGCGGGCGTCTCGGTGTACGAGGGCATCATCCATATCGACGAGCCCGAGCCGCTGCGCGATCCGCTCGTCAATTATATCGTGCTCGCCGTCGCCTTCGCGATGGAGGGCGGATCGTGGTTCCTCGCGATGCGCGGGTTCGCCGCCGACAATCGCGGGCGCGGCTGGTGGAGCGCGGTGCGGCGCTCGAAAGACCCGGCGGGCTTCATCGTGCT
The DNA here is from genome assembly GCF_004208535.1 of Sphingomonas populi. Classification (GTDB taxonomy): domain Bacteria; phylum Pseudomonadota; class Alphaproteobacteria; order Sphingomonadales; family Sphingomonadaceae; genus Sphingomonas; species Sphingomonas populi. The sequence goes on along the minus strand of NZ_SGIS01000009.1, from coordinate 7,027 downwards.
GTTCGAGGATTCGGCGGCGCTCGCCGGTCTGCTTATCGCCGGCGCGGGTGTGTGGGCGAGCCACCATTTCAACGATCCGCGCATCGACGGCGTCGCCTCGATCCTGATCGGCGTGCTGCTCGGGCTGATCGCGATGGTGCTCGCGCGCGAGGCCAAGGGGCTGCTGATCGGTGAGGGCGCCGACCCCGCGATCGTGGCGGAGGTGCGCGCGATCGTCGATGCCTATCCGGTCATCACCTCGGTCAACCACGTCCGCACCATCCATACCGCGCCCGACAGCGTGTTCGTCGCGATCAGCGCGGATTTCGAGGATTCGCTGACGATGGGGGATGCCGAGACGATCATCGAGACGATCGAGACCGACCTCAAGGCGCGCCTGCCGATCCTGTCGTCGATCTACATCCGCCCCGAAAAGCGCGAGAATGCGGCGATCCTGCCGATGGTCGATCCGGCGGCGTAGCGCTACTCCGCCGTCACCGCCGTCATCGACTCGCGGCGACGCGGTCGCGCCACGCTGCGGGTGCCGCTATAGAGCAGGCTCAGCACCGGCGAGCGCTCGACCACAGCGGCGATGGCGAGCGTTGCTGCCAGCGTGCCGCTCGCCACCAGAACGAAGCTGATCGCCGGCGGCAGGCCGATGCCATCGGCGATCAGCGCCAGCCACACGATCACCGGCACATGGAACAGATAGACGACGAACGATCCACGCACGAGCCGGTCGGTGACCGGGCTGGGGCGATCGAACGATTGCCGCGCGACCGAGAGGATCACCTGAGTCACCAGAATTGCCGCGATCGTGCCGACGAAGCGGTAGAGCGGCGGCCAGCTATGCCCGTAGAGCGCGAGCGCCAGCGCGGTCGCCGCCACCGCCAGCACCGCGACGCCCGCCCGCCGCTCGCCCATCGCGGCGAGCGCGTGCGGCCCACGCTGGAGCGCAAGGCCGAGCCCGAACCACGGCAGCGCGCCGAGCAGATCGTCGAGGCGCAGGATTTCCTGCGGCAGCGTGGTGTTGAGGCCGGCGCTGTAGAACAGCTCGATCGTCACCGCTTCGAACAGCCCGACCGCGACGCCGAGCAGCAGCAGCGCGGCGAGCGGACGCTGCGCGCTCCAGCGGTCGATGCGTTCGGGCAGCGCGGCGGCGCGCAACCGTGGCCAAACTCGCGCCGCCAGCGCGGTCGCGCCGCACAGATACAGCAGCACGATGATGAACCACAGATGCCGTACCCAATAGCCGCCCGAGGTGAGCGACAGATGCCGCCACGATTCGAGCGCGTCGGCCGGCGCGAAGTTGGACAGTTCGCAGCCGATGTTGAGCACAGGGATGATCGTGATGAGGCTGGCGAGGAACGGAATGCCGAGCCGCGTCAGCCGCGCGCGGAACCAGCCGCCGGGCGGATATTTGGTCAGGCTCAGCGCCGCGAAATAGCCCGCGACCATGAAGAACGCCGGCATGCGGAACAGGTGGATCGCCTCCGCGACATAATCGAGCACCGGCGAATGGTGGTGCGTCGCGACGATCCAGCCGCCCATCTGAAAGGCGAGTGCGCTGTGATACGGGATACCGAGCAGCATCAGCGCCGCTCGAAGCGTATCCCAATAATGCTGGCGCGCGCCGGGGCGGCGGGGTGATCCTGCGTCCATAGCCCAGAATAACCGCGTCCCGGCTGAATGGCTCCGTAACGAAATATCCAGCGAACCGCCCAGGTGAACCGTTCGTCCCGAACCTGCCCGTTTTCTAAGGGCGTGCGTTTGTCCACGTTATCTGCTATGGAACCGCGCTCATCGCGCGACTTGCGCGTCCAGCATTCGGAAAATCATGCCTTTTACCCATCTTCCTGCGCTTCTTGGCGAAGCGCTCACCGCACGCGGGTATGCCGCGCCGACCCCAGTCCAGGCCGCCGTTATCGCGCCCGAAGCTGAGGGGCGCGACCTGATCGTCTCCGCGCAGACCGGCTCCGGCAAGACCGTCGCGTTCGGCCTCGCCATCGCGCCGCAATTGTTGACCGAGGACGGCACGCTGCCGCCGCCGCGCAGCCCGCTCGCGCTCGCCATCGCGCCGACTCGCGAACTCGCGCTTCAGGTCAGCCGTGAGCTCGAATGGCTCTATGGCAAGGCCGGCGCGCGCATCTCGACCTGCGTCGGCGGCATGGACGCCTCGCGTGAGCGCCGTAGCCTCGCCCACGGCGCGCATATCGTCGTCGGCACGCCGGGCCGCCTGCGCGACCATATCGAACGCGGCGCGCTCGATCTGTCGCAGCTCAAGGCCGCGATCCTCGACGAAGCCGACGAGATGCTCGACATGGGCTTCCGCGAGGATCTCGAACAGATTCTCGACGCGACGCCGGATGGCCGCCGCACGTTGATGTTCTCGGCGACGATGCCCAAGTCGATCGTCGCGCTCGCCAAGCGCTACCAGAAGGATGCGCTGCGCATCACCACCGTCGGCGAGGATCGCGGGCATGGCGATATCAGCTATCAGGCGGTCACGGTCGCGCCGCCCGACATCGAGAACGCCGTCGTCAACCTGCTTCGCCTCCACGAAGCCGAGACCGCGATTCTGTTCTGCGCGACGCGCGACAACGTCCGGCATCTCCATGCCGGGCTGATCGAGCGTGGCTTCTCGGCGGTGGCGCTGTCGGGCGAGCATAGCCAGAATGAGCGCAACGCGGCGCTCCAGGCGCTGCGTGACCAGCGCGCGCGGGTCTGCGTCGCCACCGACGTGGCGGCGCGCGGTATCGATCTGCCGACCGTCACGCTCGTCGTCCATGTCGAACTGCCGCGCGATGCCGAGACGCTCCAGCACCGTTCGGGCCGCACCGGCCGCGCCGGCAAGAAGGGCACTGCCGTGCTGATCGTGCCGTATCAGCGCAAGCGCCGGGTCGAGATGATGCTGCGCGGCGCGCGCATCGCGGTCGAATGGCTGCCGGTGCCGAGCGTCGATGACATCCGCAAGGCCGATCGTGAGCGGCTGATGACCCAGCTTCTCGAACCCGTAGAGGTCGACGAGGACGATCGCGCACTCGCCGCCAAGCTGCTCGAACAGAAGACGCCTGAGGAAATCGCCGCCGCCTTGGTGCGCTCGTTCCGCGCGCGTATGCCAGCGCCCGAGGAGATGCTCGCCGAGGGTCCGTCCGAGCGTGCGCCCGGCAAGGAGCATCACCGCGAGGGCTTCGACGACGTGGTGTGGTTCCGCATGGACATCGGCCGTCGGGAGAATGCCGATCCGCGCTGGATTCTGCCGCTGATCTGCCGCCGTGGGCACATCACCAAGAACGAGGTCGGCGCGATCCGCATCGCCGCCAACGAGACCGCGTTCCAGATTCCGCGCGGGCTGGCGAGCAAGTTCCTCGCCTCGGTCAAGCGCACGCAGGGCGAGGAAGCCGAAGGCAACGTGCAGTTCGAGCAACTCGCCAACGCGCCGCAGGAGGCGCCGCGCGGACCCCGCCGCGCCAACGGCCCGGCCCCCGTGCGCCCCGCCGCCCGTCCGACGCTGCGCAGCAAGCGCCCACAACGCTGAGCATAGCGCGGTTGGTGCCGATTAAGCACACCGGAACGCGACCTGCGCTCGGGACTAGCGCGGGTGGCATGCGGACGCTAAGCGACTGCCATGCTGGCACCCAAACCCAAAGACTGGATCATGGCGATCGCCCCCTACATTCCGGGGCGATCGTCGGTCGATGGCGGCGCGAAAGCCGTCAAGCTCTCCTCGAACGAGAACGCGCTCGGCACCAGCCCGAAGGCGATCGCCGCCTTCGCCGCGCATAGCACCGATCTTGCGCGCTACCCCGACGCCAGCGCGACCGAATTGCGCGCGGCGATCGGCGCGAAATATGATCTGGAACCGGACCGGATCATCTACGGCACCGGATCGGATGAAATTCTCCATCTGATCGCCGGCGCCTATGCCGGCCCGGGCGACGAGGTGATCCACGTCCGCTACGGCTTCACCGTGTACGAGATCGCGACGCGGCGCGTCGGCGCGCTGCCGGTGATCGCGCGCGACAAGGACTATGCGACCGACGTCGATGCGATCCTTGCCTGCATGACGAGCGCGACTCGCGTCGTCTTCATCGCCAACCCCAACAACCCGACCGGCACCTTCACCTCGCGCGCGGAAATCGCGCGGTTGCATGCCAATCTGCCCAACCGGGTGATGCTGGTGATCGATCAGGCCTATGCCGAGTTCCTCGATGCCGAGGATGACGATGGCGCGCTTGATCTGGCGCGCACCGCGCCCAACGTGATCGTGACCCGCACCTTCTCCAAGATCCACGGCCTCGCCGCCGAGCGGATCGGCTGGGGCTATGGCTCGGCCGAGGCGGTCGCGGCGATGCACCGTATCCGCGCACCGTTCTGCTGCACGATCGCCGGGCAGGCGGCGGCGATCGCGGCGGTGCAGGACGATGCGTGGGTCGAGCAGACGCGCGAGCACAACCGCGTGTGGCGCGCGTGGTTCGCCGAGGAAATCGGCAAGCTGAGCGCGGCGAGCCTGCGCGTGGTGCCGAGCGAGGCGAACTTCGTGCTGGTGCTGTTCGAGGGCGCGCTGACCGCCGAGACGGCCTACACACAGTTGATGGAGCGCGGCTATATCGTGCGCTGGCTGCCCGGACAGGGGCTGGCGAACGGGCTGCGCATCACGATCGGCACCGAGGACGAAACGCGCGGTGTCGCGGCGGCGCTGCGCGATATCGTCGCCGGGGTTTAAGAGCACGGCCTTGGCAACGCGCGGCCTGCGTGGTTAGGTGTGCGCCGATGACAAGGAAGACGGTCGCTTGAGAACAGCCGCAATCGTTACGCTCTTGTGCGGCTGCGCGGCGCTGGCCGGCTGCGGCGGCAAGGAGCGGCCCAAGCCGGAGGGCGCTGCGCCCGCCGCTGCCGTCGCGCCTGAGCAGAACTGGCGGTTGATCGCCACCGATGACGATCGCAACCGGCTGCGCGGCTGGCGCGACACCTGGCTGGCGGCGGTCGACAAGGCGCGCAAGGGCGGGCGCGGTGCCGCGATCGACGGCCTGCACGAACTCGCCGATGCCGACCGCGCGCTCACCGATCCGCTGCCGCCGGCCGGCGCGTACCGCTGCACGGTCTACAAGATCGGCGCGAACGGCACCGCGATGGCCGATTTCACCAAGTTCGAACCGACCGAATGCGAGATCGCGGGCGGCGGCGGGTTGTTCGAATTCCACAAAACCGGTGGCGTGCAGCGCCCCGACGGGCTGCTCTACCCGGACGGCGCGCGCGCGATCTTCCTCGGCACGATGGTGTACGGCGACGAGGACAAGCCGTTCCGCTACGGGCAAGACCGGCTGCGCGACATGGCCGGCTATATCGAGCGGATCGGCGAGAAGCGCTGGCGGCTGGTGCTGCCCGCACCGCGCTTCGAATCGATGCTCGACATCATCGAGATCGTGCCGGCGTAACGCGGTCGGGCGGGTTTACCGCGTCTCGAACGCGCGCACGCCCTTGCCGAGCGTGTTGGTGCCGATCGCGAGGCGTTCGTGGCTATAGTCGGCGACGAAGGCGGGGCTGCGGGTCTCGCCCGGCGCGAGGCTGGCGGTATTGCCCTCGATCCGCAAACCCGCCGCGCTGTGATCGTGCGCTTCGGCGGCGACGACGATGAAGCCGGTCCAGTTTTCCTTGTCGCGGCCCTGAACGAACGTGTTGCCGCGGATCGTGCCGGTCGCGCCGTTGGGCAGGTCGATCATGTAATTGGTCTTGTGCCCGGCGGTATCGTCGAAACTGTTGTTGGCGATCATCACGCGCGGCCCGCGTACCTTGACGTAATGCCCGCCGCGCCCGCGCTCGAAGCGGGAATTGGTGACGGTAACTAGGCCTTGCGTCTCCAGATAGATCGAATGCGCGCAGCTCGGGCTTTCGTCGCACTGGCCGAGGCCGGAGAAAGTGGTGTGGTCGATCGTGATCGGCATGTCCGCGCCCGCTCCGCCGAGAATGCCCTCCTGACTGTCGAGGAACATCGCGTTGCGCACGGTGAGCTCGCCGCGCTCGATGCGGATGCCCGCGCCGTTGCCGTCGCTGACGCGGAACCCCCGGAAGACGATGCCATCGACCACCGAGCCGTCGCCGCGCAGCACCAGCGCCGCCTTGCCCTCGCACGCGGTCTGCTCGAAGATCACGCGGCCGGGCGTGGCCGCCTTGAAAGTGATGTGCCCGGCCTGCTGGATCGCGCATTCGTGATAGGTGCCGGGCGCGATCAGGATCGTCGCGTCTTGCCCGCGCACCGCCATCAGCGCCTCGTCGAGCTTGGCGAAACCCTGCCCACCCTGGACGGTGAACGGCTGCGCGGGGCTTTGTGCCGCGACCGGCGCGGCGAGCGCGAGCAGCGCGATCGGCAGGATGTGACGCATGTACCGGACTCCCTTGGACGCGAGGGGATGCGCGCGCGGCGGGGATTTGAGAAGGCGAATTGAGGGTTAACCTGTTCCGTGTTCACAACCCCGAGAGTCAAACCAAAGCCGTTCGTGCCGAGCAACTGTGTTCATGCCGGCCGGTATGTTTGCTGTGATTTGAGCATGGCATTGAGTGTGATGATGAGTTTTCGCATGGTTGCGACGAGGGCGACCTTGGCGGGTTTGCCGTTGTCGCGGAGGCGCTGGCAGGTTTGTGCGAGGTGGCCTTTTTTGGAGCGTGCGATAGCGAGAGCGGCGAGGTAGAGGCACCTGCGTACAGCGGGTCTTCCGCCGGCGCACCGTCCGGGTTTTCGGGTGGCGCCGCTTTGCCGGTCGAAGGGGGCGACACCGACGAGGGCTGCGGCTTGTCGGCTGGAGAGCGCGCCGAGTTCTGGCATGTGCGCGAGCAGGCATGCCGCCACGATCGGGCCGATTCCGGGTGCCGAGCGCATCAGGCGTTCGCGTGTCGCCAGATCGGGGCTTGCGGCGATGAGGGCGGCGATGGCCTTTTCGATCCGCAGGGCGAGCGCCTTGAGGTTGCCGACCTGGGCTTTGACCAGGCGGCGCATGGCAGGGTCGTCGAGGGTCTCGAGCTGATTGCCGAGCTGGATGCGCTGGGCAAC
>NZ_SGIS01000089.1 GCF_004208535.1 Sphingomonas populi | reverse complement strand
GCAGAAGCGTCGAAGTCGGTGCGAAGTGCGATAGGCATGGCAAACTCCAGTCCGTTTGCCATCTTGAATCAAAGCTTACCGCCGCTGGCAAGCCCTTGCGAGTCACGATCATCGAGACTTGGTATTACCCTCAGTATGTCAGGCTGGACGTCCACAAGGACACGATAGCAGTGGCGGTGGCAGAGGATGGCAAGCGCGCAGAGGTGCGCGAGCATGGCGAGATCGCCAAAACGCCGGCGGCGCTGACGAAACTGCTGGGCAAGCTTGGCGGCCCGGGGGTGGAACTTCATATTTGCTACGAGGCGGGGCCATGTGGGTATGGGATCCAGCGTCAGGCGGCGGCGGCTGAATCTGCATCGTCGATCAACCCGGGCGCGTCATGGCGCATCGAGCGCCTTAAGAACGACAGGACCGAGCAAGCCAGAAGGCCTGATTGTCGCATTGGCAGTGTAGCTAGGACCATTCGTCGTTGTGACTTTGCTGGCACCTGGCTGGGCATCGCCGATCAGCCGGTTAACCCACAAATTAGCAACCGCAACCTCAACCCGGTTCTGGCCCGTTCGCAGCGCGTTCGTTACGTCCACCGTGAAAGGTGGCTTCCACGCTATACCCATGGTTCGACCATTCACGCGGACCTCCGCCACTTCGCGAACGTCACCAAGATCAAGCACAAACCGGCGTCCCTTCAATCGCCAATTTCGCTTTATGACCAGATTTCGCGTGTAGTGGGCCGTTCCCGAGAAGAACCGCGTCGGCTTACCTGCGTCTGCCCATGATCCGAGCGGAGCAGGGCGATCCCATGCCGCCATCTCGCCCTGAGTAGGAAATGACTGGCGCCACATGCCATCAAGGGGGGTCAGTATCTCAGTCCGCAGTGTAGCAATCGTCCTCGAGGTTTTTATGCTACGCTGTCGAAGGACAATAAACACCGCTTCGTCTTGAGCCAAGTCGAGCGGTATAAATGTGCGGCCATTCTCTATATGGTAAGACGCGGCGCGGACCTCGCCGGTGTCGGCAGACCATATCTCAGGTTCGAAGCCGGTAAGTCGCAAGGAAACGTCCGTTTTCAGGCGGTGCCCCGATCTATTGGCGAAAAACCACAGCGCGCCCTCGTGCAGTTGCCGTTTAAGGACGGCAACTCCGCGATCTTCCGCAGCACTAATCTGCCAGTCACGCTCCAGCCCAATTGCTTTCAATGCTGTCTGGACGTCGATAAACACGCGTCCAGACAACGGGCCGCGCCGAGCGCCCCACAAATCATTGACAATCGCGCGAAAAGCTGCGGGATCGTCCGCGAGACTGGGCGATGCGATTGGCGCCGGCCCTACAATTACTGCTCCTGCCCTCGCCAAATTGCGAAGGCGTTGAAGGGTGCCCAACGTCATGCGTGCGCTGCTGCCACCTAACACGATCATTGCATAACGTGCGCCACCCGTAGTGATGATTGACCCATCAGAGGCGACTGAGACCGAGTTTCGAAGCGCATCGGCTCCCACAAAATCAAACCCGAAGCCTGCCGGCACGGCTACCGGAACATCGCCGTAGAGGCCGGTGATCGGTGCTTCTTCCCCTGGAAAATACGCAATTTCGGCGGCTGGACGTCCCGCCTGCAAGAGGTAGGAACTGCGCGCCAGATAGTCGGTCCAGCCACGTGCCATTGGTGCCCAAGTCTCATTGCGGCTAAAATATTGGCCAAGTAGGGGTGCCAGAGACATGCCCGGTTTGCAATCGACGAATGGCTGATGCGGCGAGGTGTGCACCATGATCCTGTTAACGCCGAGTGCAAACTCGTTGTCTGCCGTTGCCTTCAAGTCACGCGGCGCAAAGCCCCACGGCGCGCCGAATGCTGTGAAAGACTCCGCCGCTACCAAGGGCTTGCCGTACACGTGAGCAACCGACGCCGCGCCTTGGAGATCGGCGACATAAGTTGCGCGAGGCTTCTCGCCAGCAGGTATCATCCACATGGCACCCATCGGGACGTCAGCAGGAGCTCGCATTGCTAGATCATCGCCAAGCTGCGGCCGATGATCCTCAAGCGCCTCCGCATAATAAGTGAGCCCGCGCTCCTTCGCGATGGAAGCCAAAGTGCCATAATGATTTTTAGCCAGCAAATCGGAAATTGTTTGGCGATAGTCCCACAAAAACGCGTCGGATTTCTCCGCACTGTCGATGATGCGTCCTGTCAGCGTTGGAAGCCAAGGTGTTGGATCGTAACCTCTTAATCGCTTGAAATCGGATATAATGTCTTGAGTCCAATTCTGCGCGCCGGCTTCGATACTATCGCTAACGAGCCCATTCAATAGCTGCCCGTCGCCCACAGCTGCGCTGTACCGATCTAAGTAGGTTGTAGCATAGCGTCGTACGGCCGAAGCATCGAGTTTATCGACCTCAAGCCCGGCGGCTTCCTTCGGTGCGGGGCCGTTCTGGTGGCCTGTCAAAGAATAGCCTAGACGAAGCACGGTCCAGCGCCCCTGCGGAGGCGACCAATCAAGAATGCCATCGGCCGACATGTAGCGGGTTATGTCAATAACTTGGCCAGCCTTCGGCGCACGCGATCCGCTCTCCGGATCAGTTGCGATTGCATAATAATTTGGGGCTGCGGCGAAACCTGCCTTATCCTCTGCATGGTTGATCCGTCCGCTGGGTCGCAACACCCATTCAGACACCGAGAAAGTCGGCGACGGCGGGGGCCCGAGTGAGAGCGGTACAACACCCGGTGGACCACCCGCAGGCTGGATCGGACTGGTCGTCAGCCCCAAACGGAAAAAGCGCGCCTTCACTGGAGCGAACGCGACCGATCGCGCCTGCGACGTTCCCGATGGCATTGTAGCGACGGTTCTAAATGTCTTGCCATCGTCGCTCGCTTCCACGATCGCGTCGGGTGGGGGCGGCGCGCCGAAGCCTCGGCTCCCTGGAAGGCCCAAGGTTGCCGATCGCATGGTAACCGGCGTCCCATAATCGCTTAAAATCCATGCCTCAGGATGGGCCGGATCGAAGGGCAACGACATGGCCGGTCCAAACTTACCGTCGTTAAGCAATGAGAGGTCAACCCCTCCAGCGCTGCTCGTCAACACTGCAGCAACTGGTTGGTTATCGGTCAGCTCGGGAATAGCGAGAACGAGGGCATCGCGGTAGAATGGCGCGATCTCGGTGCCGCCATCAATGTCCTGAAAAGGTCCTGCCACGGAGGAAGGCAAAGGCAGCCGTGAGGTCAACCGTTTGCCACCTACAACCTGGGTTTCAGTCCAAACAAGCTTCTTCATCGCCGCGGCGGGCTCTACGAACGGCGCTCCGGTGCTGCTCCAGCCCGGCGAAGTTGCAATGGCGAAATCTAGCCCCAATTGTTTCGCAGTAGTCGCGCTTTGTTGCAACGCCTGTCGCCATTCTGGCGACATCCATATCAAACGTTTGTCGACGAGCTGTGGCGTGACGAGATTGCCTTCGAAAAGCTGCACACCGCCGATACCAGCTGCCTTCATCCATTCCAGATCGAGACGCGCGCCTTCTGCAGTCACGTTGCCATTCATCCAGTGCCACCAAACGTAAGGCCGCGATGAGGCAGGTGGATTGCGAAAACGATCGAGCGTCGGATCCTTTCCAAATGCACCGAGCGACAAAGGCGTGACAGCTGACTTCTGCTCATGCCTTACCGTTGCTACATGTTCTTGTGCCTGAGCTTCGCCAATTACCGGCACGGAAAATATAAGCGCGGCTGTCGTCAGATATCGAGTAAATCTGAACGTTGCCTGGTAGAAAAAAATATTTCTAGTCTGTGTCTGCGACGAAAAATCCAATAATCTAATTAAAACTGTCATCGGTGATTCCTCGTCGCAACAGAAATTCTCACAAGTATTTTTAATTAATGCTGTAAATATAAGAACCACTATTGACAATTGCTGCGTAAGACGCAAATGTTTGATGGCGATGAGATTGGCAGGGCAGGAGCATTGACTACCTCTCACGGAGATGACGAAATCAGTCTCTCCACATATGCGGCTGTACCGCGCAGTCAGGCTTTCCAAAATCTCATTCTCTGAATGATGGCCTATTCATTTTTTGGATGCATCGTTGTTGTAACGGTCGCGATGTGCTGTTTACGAACCAAATCCCGATGCTCGTGACTCGGAAGGGCTTGCCAGCGGCGGTGAGCTTTGATTCAAGATGGCAAACGGACTGGAGTTTGCCATGCCCATCGCACCTCGCACCTCGCACCGACTTCGACGCTTCTGCGGTAAGGGCTGCGGCGCGCAGATCGAAGGACGGCGGGCAAGCTCGGCGCCTGTTGGCGTTGGCGGCGATCTATGGGGTCACTACACGAAAGTGAGTTTTACGTACGCTAAGCGCAAACGGATGGCGAACGGCCTGGCTTTAAGGAACGGTCCCTTGTTGGGCCGAACGGCGCCCAAAACGCGCATTAATCCAAGACGCCATTCGCTCGAGCGCAACCGGCGCTACCGTTTGCTGAATATCAGCATATTCGCCGGGCGCACCCGTTTTTGCGGTCTGAAAAAGATGGTTCAAACCGGGTAACTCCACAATCGTCACGTCCCGATCGTCCTTTAGCGCGGCCTTGATCGCAGCGAGATTTTCGGTGGGGAGGACTTGCTGATCCAGGCTGCCATTCATGGCAAGCACCGGCACCTTGATTACGCGCAAATTAGGCGCCGGATAATATTGGAAGAAATAGCGAAACCAAGGACTGCCAAACTGCGCGAGGATGACCTGGGGGTCCATGCCGGGGCAGGGCTATCGCACATGGCCAAGAAGCGATGCGAGGAAGTCGTCATTCCACCCCGCGCGCTTGATTTTGGTTTTGATAGACCCTTTGGCCGGGTGCTGGCGAAGGGTGTTGAGCGCCAGTTTTCGGATGATCGCGAGATTTTGCGGGGCATTGTCTTTGCGGGCACGAGCAGCGTCTTCGAGCAGGGCGACGTCGAGCACCCAGTGGAGTTGGTTTTCGATGGTCCAGTGCGTTCTGGCGACCTCGAGCATCCGTTCTGGGGACAGCAGGGTCGATAGCAGGAAGTATCGGACGATGACCGGCTCCGGCGTGCCGGCGCGTTTGCAATAGGTCTCAACGCCACTATTTTGGCACATTGCGATGCCGTCTGGGGAGGGCGGCAACCACCCCATCTCATCTGATGATCGTTGATGTGGCGACCGGGCATCAGCGGCTTCCTCTGCGAGCGAGGAAGACGGGGATACCCGACCGACCGTGATCATCAGCGGCAACGCCCCGTCAGGAACGCGCCATCGCGAGGGGCTACGTCGGCTTCGGGCTACGCCCTCCGCCGCCGCAGCCCCTCGCGATCCTCATCCTGTTTGACGGCGCGTTCTCATCCAGATCGCCGCGCCGCAGCCCGGCATCCACCAGGACTGATCTGGTCCTGGGAGATTCCTGAAAATGGTGTCGTTATGTGCTCACGCTGCGTGCACGATAGCGCCCTCAATCACGACGCCGGAGCTGACGTACTTCCACAGGGCCACCAACAGCTTGCGGGCCAGCGCGATGATGGCGGGCTTCCTGGATCTCGGGCCGCGCTCCGTCACCCGCGTGATGAACCAGCGGCTGAGCGCGGAATCCGGTTGATG
>NZ_SGIS01000088.1 GCF_004208535.1 Sphingomonas populi | reverse complement strand
ATCGACCGCGTAGACGACCCTGTACCCGGCATACGAACCGACAACGGACGGAACGGCTGACCAAGATATACCTGCCTCTTGACAGCGAGGCGATTAGACGACCCGCTGACGCGGGACTGGCGTGCGTATTGGCCGGGATGGCCTCCTGATGAGAAGGTTTGGTTGCTGAGACCAACCCCTGACCAGGAGACCACCCCATGGCTGAAGCCACGGCAGCGGTAAGCCCGCTGCGCCGTCGCATGATCGACGACATGAGCTTGCGCAACCTGTCACCCGCGACACAACGATCGTATCTGCATGCGGTGACGAAATTCAGCCGTCATTTCGGCCAGTCGCCGGATCGGCTGGGGCTGGAGGATGTGCGCGCTTTCCAGGTGTATTTGGTGTCGCAGGGCATTTCCTGGCCGGCGCTGAACCAGACGGTATGTGCTCTTCGATTCTTTTACGGCGTAACGCTCGACCGGGCCGAGATCCCGGAGCGGATCGTCTATGCGCGTACCCCGCGCAAGCTGCCGGCGATCCTGAGCGCCGACGAGGTGGTCCGCTTCCTCGAAGCGGTTCCGTCGCTGAAGGCACGCACCGCCCTGACCACCGCCTACGCCGCCGGCTTGCGCGCCTCAGAGGCGGTGAGCCTCAACGTCGCGGATATCGACAGCGACCGGATGGTGATCCTGGTTCGTCACGGCAAGGGCGGCAAGGATCGCACGGTCATGCTGTCGCCGCAGCTGCTCGGGATCTTGCGGACCTACTGGCGACTGGTACGTCCGGAGCATTGGCTGTTTCCCGGGCGCGGCGACAAGCCGATCGACGTGCAAGTCCTCCACGCGGCTTGCCGTTCCGCAACCAAGGCGGCGGGCCTGGTCAAGAAGGTGAGCGTCCACACGTTGCGCCATAGCTTTGCGACCCACCTGCTCGAGAGCGGAACCGATATCCGCATCATCCAGGTGCTGCTCGGGCACAACAACCTCTCGACGACCGCGCGCTACACCCATGTGGCGACAAGTACGATCGCAGCGACGCGGAGTCCGCTCGATCACCTGAGGCTGGAGGTGGTGCCGCCCGCCTGAGCCGGACCCGTGCGGTCCGATCTGGAGGTGGCGGACATCTTCCGCCGCCACGGCCCTTCCTACGCCCAAGCGCATGACGGCCATCTTGGCCGCGTGGAACGCCGCGTAATGTCCGCGATCGAACTCTGCCGGACAGCCGCGCTTGGTGGTCACGTCGAGGCTTGTGAGGACTGCTCGCATGCTCGTGTCGCCTATAATTCGTGCCGCAACCGACATTGTCCCAAGTGCCAGAGCGCGACGCGTGAACGGTGGCTCGCTGACCGTCAGGCCGATCTACTGCCGGTGCCGTATTTCCATGTCGTGTTCACGGTGCCGGCCGACGTGGCCGAGATCGCCTTCCACAATAAGGCGGTCGTCTACGCCATCCTGTTCGACGCCGTTGCCGCAACGCTCAAGATCATCGCCGCCGATCCGCAGCACCTTGGCGGCGAGATCGGGTTCCTCGCCATTCTTCATACGTGGGGTCAGGCGCTCACCCATCATCCGCATATCCATTGCCTCGTCCCCGGCGGCGCGCTCTCACCCGATGGGCGGTGGCTCGGCTGCCGGCAACGCTTCTTCCTGCCCATCGATGTTCTCTCCCGCCTGTTCCGGCGGCTGTTCCTCGATCGGCTCCAGACGGCATATGCGGCCGGGCGGCTGCACTTCTCCGCTACACTCGACGGGTTCGGTGACGCCGATGTCTTCGCTGCCGCGATCCGGCAGCTTCGTCGCAAAAACTGGGTCGTCTATGCCAAGCCGCCGTTCGGCTCACCCGAACAGGTTCTCGCCTATCTCGGTCGCTACATCCACCGGGTCGCCATCGCCAACAGCCGCCTGGTCAGCGCCGACGAGACCAGCGTAACCTTCCGCTGGCGCGATTATCGTCACGGCAACGCGCACAGGCTTATGTCGCTCGATCCGCACGAGTTCATCCGCCGCTTCCTCCTTCACAGCCTCCCCGACGGCTTCCATCGCATCCGCCATTATGGCTTCCTCGCAAATGGCTGCCGCCGGGCCAGGCTCGCGATCATCCGGCAACTGGTGGCGACCGAGCCCACGCCGGCCACCGCAGATGGCGAAGCCGCCAGGCCGCTCCCGCGCTTTGACCCATCCGTCTGCCCATGTTGTGGCGGTGTTCTGCGCATCACGGCAACGGTGCCGCGTTGGCGGGACGGGCCACCTCGTCCACCGCCTGATACATCATGAGCACGCGCTTCGATCGAGCATCGATCATGACGGCGTCGCGGCAGCAGTGTCGACGGGCGCAATGATATTCTGCGTCCGGCATCTCGCCGATCTGCCACCGGGCAGGCCGTCCGTATGGCAACCCGAACCAAAATACCGGTCGACGCGTCGATCGCATCGACCAACACGGGCGGTTCGGGGTCGCCCAGCACCTGGACGGCGAGCCGCGTCACCCACAGCGCGTCGCCAAGATCCAGCGCCGCAACACTAATCCCATAGCGCGTGGCCGCGTCAGCGGGTTCGCTCAATCCGGCTTCAATGAGGTCGCGCACCGCGCCAAGCTCGACGATCACCGCCGCGCGACCTCACAGAACCCTCCAGATTCAAGATTGGCCAGCGCCTGATTCAACCTTTGCGCGAGACGCTTGCTCGTGATTCCGATCTTGCTCGTTTCGGCTGCGACGAAACGTTTTCACACAGCCTCGGGCGGGAGCCGTCATCCGTCCGCGAAGGGGTCGAGAACGGCAAAAACTGGGTGGGAAGCGGTCATTGACGGGCTAAGCAATCGAAGCCAGCATAGGACATGGCAACGGGATCGAACACATCGTTTAACCCTCAGCAGGTTGGCTTCGGGAACGATCTTATTGTCCGACCAGATGGGAACGAGTGGGCAGTTGTCGGCGGAGGGAATAGCTATCGTCTTTCAAGAGACCAATGCTGGCGGGCGGTGGCTTTACTGGAGAGGCCTTACCCGCAGGTCCGATCTCTCATAGAGGAAGTTTCGCTGACTCCCTTCCCTTTTGTCGGCGTGATTTGCGCAGGATTAAGCCTATCCAAGCATTGGGCACAGCTTGCCATCACTTGGATTCCTTGTCTGCCTGATGAGGATCGGGAAGCCGTAACCCCGGCGCTTCGCCAAATGACTCAGCAGTCGTGGACTAGTCAAAGGTTGCGCCAAGAGGTCAGACGCTTTCTATAACGGCATGTCCGCTAATGTGAAGGGTTTCGGGCGCTTGCGTACGAAAGCCTCCAGTGCAGGAACCCGCGGGCCCCACGCGCTGGTCTATGGGTAAAGCGGCTTTGGGGTGGTTCGGACGGGTAAGCGATGCCGATCCGGAAGTGTCGGTTCTGGCCGGATCAACGTGACTTTGTGCGGCGTCAGAGTGCGGGCGGTGGTGGTTTTGCTGGTCGATGTGCCCTTTGCCCGGCTCGCTTCTGGGATAGGCATGTGCTGCGTCGTCGGCCAGGACACTATGGGTGCGACCGTTGTGCAGGCTGAGCCATGCCGGATCATGGCGCATTCTCCCGGATTGGCGATGGCGATGATGGCGGCGCGCGGGGCTGGCACCAGCGGGCGAAGGTCTCGATGATAGTCATGTGCCCGCCGCAGCATGGACATGGCGGACGATGATCGGGCGGCTCGTCGGGTTCGGGCTCCTCGACCGGTGCGGCGACGCCCAACAGCCTGCGGGCCAGCGCCATGGTGTCCTTGTGGGTCGAACTGGCGAGCAGGCCGTAATGCCGGATGCGGTGGAAGCCGCGCGGCAGGACGTGGATCAGGAAGCGGCGAATGAACTCGTCGGTCGCCAGCGTCATGACCTGCTGGCGTTCGACCACGTCGCGACGGTAATCCTTATAACGGAACGTCACGCCGTCCTCGTCGAAGGCGATAAGCCGCCGGTTCGAGATGGCAACGCGGTGCGTGTAGCGCGAGAGATAGGCCAGCACCGCCTGCGGCCCGGCAAAGGGTGGCTTGGCATAGACCACCCAGCGCTTCTTCCGGATCGGCGAGAGATGCCGCAGGAAGGCCTTGCGTGTCGCGAGGCCAGCCAAGGTGCTGAAGAAGGCCAGCTTGCCGGCATCGAACAATGCCAGCAAGCGCGTGAGGAACAGGCGGCGGAACAAGGCGCCCAATACGCGCACCGGCAGCAGGAAGGCCGGGCGCGACGAGATCCAGCGCGTGCCGTCAAGCGTGATGCCTCCGCCGGGTACGATCATGTGCACATGAGGGTGGTGGGTCAGTGCCGATCCCCACGTGTGCAGCACGGCGGTGATCCCGATCCGCGCGCCGAGGTGCTTGGGATCGGCAGCGATGGTCAGCATGGTATCCGCGGCTGTGCGGAACAGCAGATCATAGACCACCGCCTTGTTCTGCCACGCGATATCCGCGATCTCAGCGGGCACGGTGAACACGACATGGAAGTACCCCACCGGCAACAGATCGGTCTCGCGCGCGGCCAGCCAGGTGCGCGCCGCAGCGCCCTGGCACTTGGGGCAATGCCGGTTGCGGCATGAGTTGTAGGCGATACGCCAGTGCCCGCAGTCGTCGCAGGCCTCGACGTGACCGCCCAGCGCGGCGGTGCGGCAGTTCTCGATCGCCGTCATGACCTTGAGCTGGCCAAGGCTCAGATGCCCGGCGTGGGCCGCCCGATAGGCGGGCCCGGCGCTGCGGAAGATATCGGCGACCTCGTGGCCGGTGCGCACCGGCTCAACCGGGAGGTGCCCTGCCTTCCATCACGGCCACGATCTGGTCGAGCGGGCTGGCCACCGCCCGCATCGTCTTGCTCGAGACCTGAGTATAGATGCCGGTCGTGTTGATGTTCACGTGTCCCAGCAGCACCTGGATGACTCGGATATCGACGCCTTGCTCGAGCAGGTGAGTGGCAAACGAGTGGCGCAGTGTATGCGGGCTTACCCGCTTGCGGATCTCGGCGCGCTCGGCCGCTTCCTGCACGACGCGGTGCAACTGGCGAGCCGAGATCGGATCCGTGCCGCTGCGGCCGGGGAACAGCCAGCCATGAGGTAGCATCACTCCGCGCCGCTTGCCTTCGCGCCACCATTGACGGAGCAAGTCCAGCAGGTGCGGTGAGAGCATGGCGTTGCGGTCCTTGCGTCCCTTGCCCTGCTCGACGCGGATCATCATCCGGGTGCTGTCGATGTCATCGACCTTGAGGTGGGCAACCTCCGAGACCCGCAGGCCCGCGCCATAGGCCACGCTGAGGGCCGCTTTGTATTTGATGCCTGGCGCAGCCTCGAGCAGCCGCGCTGTCTCCTCGACGCTCAAAACCACCCGCAGCTTGGGTGTGAAGCGAACGACGACCAGCGCTAGCGCCATCTCCGGCCGCCTGAGGGTTATCCCGAAGAGGAACCGCAGTGCCGATACCGCGCCATTGATCGTGGCTGGACCAACGGCGCGCTCGTGTTGGTCAACCTGAAAACGCCGGAGGTCTTCCACCGTGGCCGTGTCCGGGGGGCGGCCGAGAAACGCGGCGAAGTTCCGGACATGTCGGATATAGTCGTTCTGCGTGTGCGCCCCGAAGCCACGCATCGTCATATCCTGCAGCATCCGCTCACGCAGCGAATGGGTCGGCGCAGCGGTCGTAATAGCATCCATGGTAAGTTCCTCTCCGTTGAAGGAACTCCACAGTCGGCCGGCGACGCCGCCCCCGCCGAAAGTCTCACAAATACTACACTACATCACCCCAAGCGACCCTCCCGCGGAGCGGGTCGTCTAATCGCCTCGCTGTCAAGAGGCAGGTATATCTTGGTCAGCCGTTCCGTCCGTTGTCGGTTCGTATGCCGGGTACAGGGTCGTCTACGCGGTCGAT
>NZ_SGIS01000087.1 GCF_004208535.1 Sphingomonas populi | reverse complement strand
GCGCTCGGGCTTCTTGGGCAGCATGTCGATTCCTCGTCGATCTTTTCCAATGACGAAGGAATCACAACCTCGATCCGAGCGAAACCCCCTTTCGCGGGCGCGCGCGAAATCGCAAGCTTTTGCGCCGGAATCAGAACAAACCTTGCGAAACCCAACATTTAACAAGCCAGATAAAGTACGTATTATCAGAGGTTTGGGCGTTATTCACCGGCGACTAGATCAACCGACAGCGCCCTGGGCATGTATCAACCTCCTTGCTCGAAGGCCGTACTGAATCAGATCGCAACCGATTTGGGAATCGCCCACGATTCAATCAGATCGATTTATGCTCTAGGGTGGCGTCGATAGTTGTTGGCTCATGGCCCGTTATCGTTTGTATAAGCCCTTCGAGGAACAGGGGATTAGAGTTGTGTCTTCCTCCAATGATGAACACACAAGAGATCAAATCTCTATCTCTCTTTCACTTCTATGCCATGCTTGAACGAATGAACGAGCGCGTAGCGAGTGAATGAGTGAAAAGCAGGCGAGCGTTAAGCTCGCCTATCAGATTACCGCTCTGACGCATCAATCCATGAACCGATGACTTCATCAACGAAGTCTTGCGTTAAACTATCAGCTTGCGCCTGATACGCCTCTTTTTCATCGGGGAATCTGATCGGCTCATCATCATGACGCCGCTTATCACGAAGAGAAAAGTTAACCTGCCCGTCTATATCAGCATCTACCTTTAAGATAAGATTTCCCTCGAATGGGCCTCGCGTAGTCTCATCCCAGAAGATTTCAGCGGAGGAGGAGCCGGTAAATTTACCTAGATCAATCTCCTTCAGGCCGATATGCGATTCAGCCTTGATATAGAGATCGTTCAAAGCTTGTATCGCGACCTTGATCTCCATCATGGCCGCTTCCCAATAAGCCTCTGCGGTAGCTTTTTTAAGCTCATACTCTTCCGCTTGCTGCGTCTTGAAAGCTAGATGCGCCTCTTCATCCTCCTTTGCCTTCGTGTACCTCGCATTGATCCGGTTAAATTGATCGAGCATCCTGTTATTCATGCGACCCTCGTTTCAATTGAGCAGTGATAAAGTTTTATCCGACGAAACTTTAGCTAACGCCGATTTAGCCGCGCTGAAAATTTATATGCGCAAATGCCTCAAAGTTTCCGTCGCCGCCCCTCGCAATACCTTCAAACGGCTTAACACGTTTTCGAAATTCATCGATCATGCCCTTCGCGCCGTTGTGACAGGCCTTCAGGATCATGCCGCCGAGCGTGTCCGTTTCTTTGTCGGAAGCGTATACAAGCGTTATGCCATCGGGAAGAAGGTTATCGCCATAGTACCCAACATTCCGTGCGTTGATATCTTTGTGAAGCCCAAGCTCACTATCCGTCACCAAAGCCATTTTGCCGTGCCTGAGCGGATCATAGGCGGGCAAGATGTTATGGGTGAGCGTCAAATGCCAGCCGATCCGCTCAGGATTAACGCCATCTTTCACGCCGATGATAAGATAGGCAGCAAGCGGATTGTAAGGAATATCACCAGAATGTTCGTTCAACTTCACCGGAATCACATAAGACATACAGACCGCGCACACCTTCCCCGCTATCGTGCGCTTGTTGGTGTCCATTACCACGACGTTATCGAAGGTTTTAAGCGCGTCATCGGGATCAAACGGTGCCCGAACATCCTGCGGTATTGATGCTACTACTTTATCCGTTTTCCCGTCCCGCTTGTAGCTTCGCTCGACCTTAGTCGAGCCCGGCAACGCGTCAACAAGCTCGATCTTCCCACTCTCCGAGTCATAGCGGATGCTTATCTCACCAGTTTCGCGCGCATCAACGATGCCGTAAACCCAATCGTCGCGTTGCTTGCTCTTTCCCGTTTTCTTCGACATTCCATTCCCCTTCGAACGAGCTTTAACTCTCAACCCGTGATCGAATGTCCAACTCTCGATGGATGATGGAAGCACACAAAGAATTTGCAATACGAACCGTCTCGCGATCTCCCGTTTGCAATATGTGCCGCCCCTCGTGGACGATCTGTGAGCGCAAATCGTACACCCGCTTGAAGTTCGCCATTATCTCCTCCCGATGCTGCGATGATCTCCCCAGCAGGTAGGAGCAGCGACTTGCAAGAAGGTTGGTAAGCCCAATTCCCTCGGACGCCTTGCGATCGCCAAGCATAACTTCGATCGCGATCGTGGCTTGTAGGAGCGCATCAAGTGGCCGACTGTTTATGCGAGAGCGGTAATACCATACACACGCGGAAAAAAGCCTGCGACAGTCAACGTTATCATTAAATATCGTTCCTACCTTGGTTATCGCTGTCTGATAAGCTGCCCATATGTCGGAATTATTACGACGGGCAAAGCTAGAAGTTGAACTAAAGGCGGAAACACCCAGCAACTCTTCTTCAATTTGCTCGGTCGCGATTATCTCGCGCGGATCTTCAGTATGAATGGCAATATAGGAGAGCTTATCTTGGTTGTTATCGAATGATATAGAGGTGAAACCGGTTGCCAAAGATGCTCCATAAAACGCTTTGATGTGATCCTCTAAAGATCGGCCTATGA
The DNA here is from genome assembly GCF_004208535.1 of Sphingomonas populi. Classification (GTDB taxonomy): domain Bacteria; phylum Pseudomonadota; class Alphaproteobacteria; order Sphingomonadales; family Sphingomonadaceae; genus Sphingomonas; species Sphingomonas populi. Next base: position 3,319 of record NZ_SGIS01000087.1, on the reverse strand, counting down.
TACTCGCGATTGGCGAAAAGGCGTAACCGCTCATCGGCATAGTAAAGTAGAATCGATCGCCCTTGAATTCTCGGCTAACAGTCTCTCCCTTATTCCAGTCGTGGAATAGGCCCATATCAACCATCTCGTGCTTTGAATACACGGGCAACGGCGCGGGGAGGTGACTCCCTCTACAAATTATAATGTTCGATGGTAGTGACGTTACGTCGGGAACCTCAGACAATAGCGGCGCTGAAAAGTGGGGTGGCAGTGCAACGGTAAGCCGATATCGGATTGGAAGAGACTTGATAACGGCAATCAGTTTTTTAGCATATCCAATAGTATCTTCGACAAACGGAAATTGAGTCAATGGACGACCGGCGCCAATCTTGATGTACGTATGCCACTTTGATCGATCCTGCTCGAACTCGGCGCGAATAAGATTCGATAAGCCGCGTTCGCCAACAAAGCGGTCTATTTTTGCTCGGGCATCAGCAGACAGGTCATCAATCAAATCATCGGCCCACGCAAAAACCTCGTGCGTGAGATGGGTGCTTTTGCAAGGAACAGTTTGAAGCTTTTCGGCTATACGCACGATAAGCGTGGCCTCTGTGTGAGCATCAATCTTGATCGTCATCAATCGCTCCGCTCGGCGTAAGCGACTACCGTTGCCATAAGCAGAACAAATGCACCAGTGGTCTTGCGTCCCACTAAATAGCCCGTGAAATACCGCCCCTGCCCTAACCATCCCGGCTACGAAGCTTCGCGATGCGGCTCGATCCGATCGCTTGAACGCTCACGCATCACCAAGCTGGGCAGGACAGCAACCATACCCGGCAAGACACTTGCCCACGTTGGACGCGACAGCCGCTACGTGACGCTTGGCGGCAAGTTCACCGACTGGCGCGCGATGGCAGCGGAGGCATGGGCGGGCGTTGATGAGCGCCCCGTGAGCGATTATCCCGATGGTCGGGTGATCACCCTTGTGGAGCATTGGGCAGAGCTTAGGGCGAAGGCTGCGGATCAATAATGCGCCCGCTGATCATATGAGCTATAACAAGATAGCTGGCGAGACACTCAACCTCTAATCATGAAAGGTTGTTGCCGAACATCACGGGTATGCTTGATAACAACGTCTCGCCAGTCGGTTCCTCACGTCACAACTCTTGAGTCAGCCTTACCCAGTTGTTACGCATCAGATCAGTGCAATATTTCCGTTCTACAAAGGGCTTAAACGCTCCGCTTTGCTGCCAGTCAGACATTTGACTGCTGTAAATTGGCCGATTGACCATTTGAACAATTTTTTGCTTAACGACCTCGGCATCAGAGTCGGAAATTCCTGCCGTCGTTGCGAAAACCCGCCTAGCGCTACCGTTTCCGCTATGGTGTCTCATCAATTGCATGTTTTGTTCAAGGAATCCGAATCCCATAAAGACAATTGTTTCAGCCGCAGCCACTACATCTTTTATTCGAGCAGCAAGTCCGCTATCGACAGTTTCAGTAAACGTTCTAATTTCGCGCGAGACTTCTAGTAGGTTGATGTTATTATCGCCGCCAAGCGGGACGGACAGCCCGCCTTGCCACGGCAAGTCTCCAACCTTTCCGTAAGGATGGATGATCGTCGCATTGCCAATGATTGCTTTAGCTCGCGCCACACCGATCTGATAATATGCGGTAATCGCTTCTACGAGAAATGCCTCAAAACATCTATCATAATTGAAAATCACGAACGAGACGTTATCAAACAGATTATCTATCTCATCCAATGGTCTGCCAGCATTAAGCAACTGGATGAAAGGGATATACCAACTGCTTAGAAGCTTGTCACTCCACGGCGAACTCTGAATTCGTTTTGAGTCTTTCTTCACCAATGCGCTATTTGCTTCAGCGGAGAGGATGGAACTCGCAATCCCAATCTTGCCGAGTGTTTCAATGATCGTGTTGCCGCGATGCGCATCAAGATAGTTATCGATGGATTGCGCCAGCGGTAACGCTTTACGCACTCGTTCGGCCATCGCGCGATAAGCGCGCATTTCGTTTTCCCATCCGTTGCGATCAACGGATTGTACCGCCTCCACAATAGCGTCGTTAACTGCCTGATTCTTGAACGCTTGAGTAGCGTTGCCGCGTTCCGGTGCAAGCGCTTCGATAATGTGATCTCGCAAACCGTCGCCAGAGGGAAGGCCAATTTCGCAGCTTGCCCCAGCGCCAATAATAAAAAGAGTGCCCCGTCTAAACATTAACTGCCCGCCTCAGAATCGTCCATTACCACTTGTTATGCGAGTTCTCCTTGTCGGATCGCGTTAACAAAACCGCTCCCATGTCTTGTCCATTTCGCCGTCTGCCATTTCCTCCTCCAAGACAGCCAGCCCGCCACCGTTTGAAACGAAACGCTGCGGGCCGGTCATACCTCCGAAGCTGTTTTTAGAATTCACTCGACCGCAGGCCATCGGATGGCCCGACTTCCGCGAAACGGCAACGGCTGTAAATACCGCGCTATCTGGGTCTTTAAGCTTCCCCTTAATCAGATCCTTAGCTCCATTCTCAACGAACGCGTCAACGGTTTCGGGACTATTCTCGCTAGCCTCTTGGTTCGAATTGCAAGCGCCCAGAGGCATCATCAAAGCCATCGCAGAGAAAATTAACGTGCGTTTCAACATAACCCTCCCCATAATCCTCATCGAGTTGATAAACGCCGCCTTTATGTGACTGGCGCAGAAAGCCCCACCCTACCTTCTGTTAAAGAATGATCCGATCAGAACAAACGGGATCATCACGAGCTTAACAGCCACGATAAGCACGAATATGAAGGGCGCTACAAAAGGGAAGATCAACGGTTGCCCCCACCACGGTTGATCGGGATCGCGCCACCAAGGATTGCTCCGCTGTTTATCCATTATATTATTTGCCCACCTTTGGCGTAGGCGTTTCCGCAAGCTTGGTATTAGAACCGTCAGCTTGTGAAGCAACGATGCCTGCAACCTGTATGGTGACGAGGATGCATAAGACCGCCCCTAGAAAAATAATCCATGCAACAGATCGTTTAAGCCTGAAATCAATTAGTCGGCTTACTTTATATGCGCTGCCACTCCCGCGAAGTCTGCCGTGAATATCGTCAGAATGTCCAACGCGGAATACTTCTAAGGTTATCTCCTCGCTTCTTGGCATATGCGGGATGACGATCTTCAAGACATTATCGCTCCATTCGGCTTTGATAGAGCATAAATCGATCTGATTGAATCGTGGGCGATTCCCAAATCGGTTGCGATCTGATTCAGTACGGCCTTCGAGCAAGGAGGTTGATACATGCCCAGGGCGCTGTCGGTTGATCTACGCAAGC
>NZ_SGIS01000086.1 GCF_004208535.1 Sphingomonas populi | reverse complement strand
TCGGTGCGTGGTCCACGCTTACCCTTCGTCCCGCCAGGCACGAACCCTTTGATCCGGTCCCATTGATCATCCCGAAGCGCATCGCAATCCATCGCTGATCTCCAAAAATCAGCCTTGAATCCGATTTCAGAGCAATTGGGAATCCCTAACCCTTAAATCGTCACCACGCCCTAACAGTTCGGTTTCTGCTACCTCGACGAACTGTTCCTGGTCCGCATCTGGAATGGTGTCGCGCGCAACGGCGACCAGTTGCGCCCGCGCCGCCGGCCGATCCATCTGCCCGCGCACAATGTCGCGGATGACGTCGCGCAGGGTATCCTGGTAGTGCAGGCGGAAGGGATCGGGTTCGCCCAGCGATTGGCGCACGGCTGCATAGCGCGCCGCCGACCGCTCATAGGCCCAAAGGAAGACGTCACCCAGTAGAGCGACATCGTTACGCTCATACACACCGAGTGTCGCGCGCGTGTAGAGATCGCCTGGGACATCGGTGAAGGAGAGGGGGCGAGGTTGGCCTTGATCAATGGGATGTTCGCCGCGAGCCTCGACACCCGCTTGTTCACATCGTCGAACGGCTGGAGGTACGGCAGCTGGACCATCATGAAGAAAGCTTGCTCGATCGGGTCATCGATCGCGGCCGCTGTAGCGAGAAGCTGATCGAAACATTCCTCGATCGGGCCGAGGCCTTCCAGAGGGTGGAATGCGGAGCCATCAATCCCGACGATGATGTAGCGCAGCCGGCCGACCGCGCTAGGATCGACCAACAGGTTGTTCGCCAGCAGCGCGTGCAGGTTGAGGATTGTGTAGCGGTTGAACCCGACGTCGTCGGCGTTGGCGACGAGAAACTCGATGGCGTCCTTGTGGTTGAGGATCATCTGCGCTTCGCGCTGGTCGCGCCCTTCCGCCGCCTCGCCAAAGTCCAGCAGGCGCCTGGTGTCGAGGAGGGAATATGTATTGCCTTCGAGGCGGCTGGAATTCCAGGCGAGGTCGATCAGCAGCCGGTTCAGGATTTGCTTTGCGTAGGTCCCGGCCGCCGCCGGCTCGATCTTCGGCCTGCCGGCAACCGCCAGGCGCTCGCGGTCCCGATCGCTCAGATAGAAGCTCTCGTTCGGTCGATAACCGTCCAGGAAGGCGCGGTCATAGCCGATCGGTTGCCGCGCCGCGACGGGCTGCCGGACATAGGCGAGAAGGACTCCGCCTTCCGGTGATAAGGGAATGATGCCGTCGGCCGACAGACCAGCGGCGTCCGCATCACCACCGCCTGCAAGGTGGTACCGTGCGGCGCGACCGGCGCCCGCGAGCCGCAGGCGGCCGGCACGGACAAGAGAACGAAGGTGATATTGGAGCGTGCGCCGCGGGAGCCGCTCTCCAAGGGCTGCGGCGATCTGCGCGACAGACGCGCCGTCATCAATCTTCGCCACAGCCGCCTCAATCGCATCGAGGTCGGCACCGGCAATTGGCCTGGCCATAAGCGCTCCCGAGTTGCGCGAAATAAAATGCGCAACTAACAGTGTAAATGCGCAATTATTCCGGGAATTGCGCAATTATTTATGAGATCGTGCAGGTGTCGTCGGAGGCCATCGCTACCCATAGGAGCGATGAACGCCAATGATCCTCTGGATCAGCCGGGGCGAGTTCTTATTGACGCGTTACCGCACGCGTGCGTCTCGCCGCCGCCGATAGGCTCCCGCGAGTCAGGACGACGGAAAGGCGCAGGCGAGGTTCCGGTATCGGGCGATAAGAGGAAGCGATGAAGATTACAGGATGACGCGGCAGTGCAGAACGAAGTAGACTGGCAATCGCCTCGTCCAGCATTGCACGCCGACCAGGAATCGTGTGACGCCGCGTACGTGCACCAATGCCGGGGTAGCGGTTCGGGATAGATGTGCCGCAACACTGATAAGGCCGGTCCCATGGTTCTGACGCGACATGGTTGAGGGCGGTTCCCTGCGAACGATAAGCGTTGGGATCCGGGAGGTGCTCGGTGCCGCGTTGCCGGGTGAACCGACCCGAGGCGACGTCCGCGCCCTACTGCTTGGCACGCGCGTCGATACCCGCAATTTGCGAGATTTCGCCGAACCCGAAACCTTGAACCTGTCGGGCGTTGGGGCGGCGTTCGTCTTCCGCTACGGCGTCTTGGTCTTGATCGGCGCCTCGGCCGAGACTGAGCGTAGATTCATCGAACACCTTTCCGATCACGTCATCGAACCCCTGACCACGCCGGAGACCGAAACCGCTTGGATAGAGATACGTGCAGACCGCGAAGAAACCGTCAGCGCAGACGGGCACATACGGTTGAAAGAGGCGTCGCGCGAACGTCTGTTGCTGACGGCCACAGTGGTGGCAAGAAGCGTCGTCCTGGCGCGGGATGAAGGCCGCATCGCCGAAGCCTTCGATCGCGTAGAGCCGCTGATCAACGAACTACGCGTCCATGGGCGCGCGGTGATGCCGATCCGGCGGGTCATGCGGAGCATCGGCGATGTCCTCGCGGCGCAACACCGGGTCGTCGGTCGCGCGCAGATTATGGAGAAGCCGGACCTGCTTTGGGATCACCCGGAACTCGACCGGCTTTATGGGCGCCTGGAGGCCGAGTTCGAACTGGGTGACCGTGCACGTGCGATGGAACGCAAGCTCGAGGTCATCGGTGACGCCGCCGAGTGGTTGCTCGACCTGGTGCAGGATAAGCGCTCATTGCGGCTCGAGCTTGCCGTGATCGGCTTAATCACGTTCGAGGTCGTCCTCAACATTTATGAGGTGTGGCGACACTAAAAGCGACATGAACGAATGGCTGCGGTCGAATGCTTGGAACAGGCCGCGAATGTCGCGTTGTGGGTCCTCCGCACCCGCTCCTAGCGTCGGCAGCCGACCAAGTACGAAGCCGCTGCGCGGCAGTGGCGTTTGCGGTAGGTAGCGGGCGTTCGCTGAGGTTGGCCCCGCGTGAGCGGCGGCGGACGATGGATTTCCTTCAACGAGAGGAACCTCCCCATGGCGACTCTACCGATCGATCGACCCGTTACCCCGCTGCGTCAGCGGATGCTCGACGATATGGCGATGCGCACGATGCGGTCGCGCACCCAACACGACGACATCCGCCACGTTCCTGCCTTCGCGGGGTTTCTCGAGCGCTCGCCCGACACCGCGACCGCCGCGGACGTGCGGGGCTTCCAGCGTCACCAGCGCGAACACGGTGTCGGCGAGTCCACGATCAACGGCTCGGTGTCTGCGCTTCCTGTTCGACGTGACGCTCGAGCGACTGATCTGTCGCGGCGGCTGGTTCTGGCGCACCGTCCCAGGAAGCTGCCTGACGGCTGAGCATCGATGAGGCGGCCAAGCTGCTCGAAGCGGCACCGGGCATCAAGTACCGCGCTGCACCGGGCGTGGCCTACGGCGCCGGGCTGCGCGTATCCGAGGTCGCGCATCTCAAGGCCGACGATATCGACAGCAAGCGGATGCTGATCCGGATCGAGGAGGGTAAGCGCCGTCCCCCGAAGCAGGTTCGTCCTCGTCCCAGGTATTACCATTGGCACAATCTGTTCGACGCCCAACGTGGGCTGTCATGCGGTGATTTCATTGCCCGATGCTGGTTGTATCACGCTCGAAACCAGCGAGAAGATCGGCGGCCCAATCTAGGCCTGAGTCGATAAGATAGCGCTCGGCGAAATCCGCCCGACCGCTCTCGGCGATCATGGCGTCGATCCGTGTTTGGGTGGCCGGATCGGAGGCGCCGCAGAGGGCCAGCGCGATTGGCCCCAGGCCCAGCTCGAACAGCCGGTTGCCGCGCGCCGACTGAAGGTAATATTGCCGCTTTGGCGTGGCGCGGCTGACCAGCTCAATCTGGCGATCGTTCAGTCCGAACCGCTCATAGGCCTCGCGGCTCTGCGGCTCGATCGCCCGGTCGTTGGGCAGCAATATGCGCTGGGGACAGCTTTCGATAATGGCAGGCGCGATGCTGCTCGACGCGATGTCCGCGAGGCTCTGGGTCGCGAACAGCACCGCCACATTCTTCTTGCGCAAAACTTTCAGCCATTCGCGGATCCGCGCGGCGAACAGCGGATGGTCGAGGAATATCCATGCCTCGTCGAGCACCAGCAGGGTGGGCCGGCCATCGAACCGCTCTTCCAACCGGTGGAAGAGATAGGTCAGCACGGGTGCCACCACGCAGGCCTGGCCCATCAGCGCCTCGGTCTCGAAGCACTGGACATCTGCGAAGGCGAGATGCTGCTCGGCCGCGTCGAGCAGCCGCCCATAGGGGCCATCGAGCGTGTAGGCACCAAGCGCGGTACGAAGCGCGTTCGACTGGAGCAGCAAGGTGAGCCCGGTCAGCGTCCGTTCCTCGGGCGGGGCGGACGCGAGACTGCCGAGCGCAGACCACACCCCCTCCTTGATCTCTGGCGTAACGATAACCTTTTCGTGTGCCAGCAGCGCGGTAATCCATTCCGCCGCCCAACTCCGTTCTGTGGCATCGTCGATCCGCCGCAGGGGCTGGAACGCCAGCGTTTCGCCGGCATCCACAGCGAGGCCGAGCGCGTGGTGTGCGCCGCCCATCGCCAGCACGGCGGCGCGCGCCGAAAACCCCTTGTCGAAGATATACACCTGGGAGCCGGCGTAGCGTCGGAATTGGAGCGCGATCAGCGCGAGCAACACGGATTTGCCGGCGCCGGTCGGACCAACCACCAGCATGTGGCCGACATCGCCGACATGGGTCGATAGGCGGAACGGCGTCGATCCAGCAGTACTGGCGTGAAGCAAGGGTGGGCCATCGAGATGAGCGTTGCGCATGGGGCCGGCCCATACCGACGATAGGGGCATGAGGTGGGCGAGGTTCAGCGTGTGGACGAGCGGCTGCCGGACATTGGCGTAGACCTGACCGGGCAGCGACGACAGCCATGCCTCGACTGCGTTCACGCCTTCGCGAACGCAAGTGAACCCGAGCCCGTTGACGACCCGTTCGACCTGCCGGACCTTGTCTTCGACCCGACCGCGATCGGTGTCAGTCACCGTGATCGTCGTGGTCAGATAGCCGAACGCGACATGGTCGCCGCCCAGGACCTGAAGCGCAAGGTCGGCATCGACCACCTTGTTGTCAGCGTCGGTGTCGAGCAGTTGCGATGGCTGGTTGTACATGATCTCCCGCAGGAGCGCGGTGATCGACTTGCGCTTGTTGAACCACTGCCGACGCAGCTTGGTCAGCGCCTTGGTCGCGTCGCCTTTGTCGAGCGCGAGAAAGCGCGTGACCCAGCGATAGGCGAAGTTCTGATGGTTGAGCGCATCGAGGATTCCCGGCCGGCTCATGCTGGGGAAGCCCAGCACCGTCAGGGTGCGAATGTGGCTCTCACCAAGCCGCGGCTCCAGCCCGCCGGTCAGCGGCGTGTCAACCAGCAGCGCGTCGAGATAGACCGGCGTCTCCGGGACGGCGACACGATGCACTCGCTCGGAAATCGTATCGTGCAGGAACGTCAGTGTCTCGGAGTCGTCGAGCGTGCGGACCTCGGGCATGAAGCTTGCGAAGAGGTCCAGGGCACGATCGCTTTCGGCGATGAAACTGGACAGCGCTCCGCGCCAGTCCCGGCCCTTGTCGGCAGCGGGCCGCTCAACGAGTGAACGTCCGGCGGTTTCAGCGCTGTCCGGCGTCGGCAGCCAGGTCAGCGTCAAATGGTAGCGGCTCTCATAATGCTCGCCTTCTTCCAGGAAGGCGGCGCGGCGCTCCTGGTCGACGAGCCACGAGGCCGCGTCCGGGAAACTGCTGTCGGGATAGGCTGACGCCTCGCGCCGCTCGGCGTCGAAGAAAAGCGCCCAGCCGGTGCCGAACCGCTTCAGCACATTGTTGGCCCGGGCGCAGGCTGAGATCAGCTCGGCCTCGGTCGCGGATTCGAGATCGGGACCGCGGAAGCGCAACGTCCGCTGGAAGCTGCCGTCCTTGTTGAGGATGA
>NZ_SGIS01000085.1 GCF_004208535.1 Sphingomonas populi | reverse complement strand
CCTATGACGACATCGTCGACCATTGCTGCGACGCCTGGAACAAGCTGGTCGACCAGCCCTGGAAGATCATGTCTATCGGCCTGCGTGATTGGGCTCGCGAGTTCTGATCAGTGAATCTTGGTATTACCCCAGCCTGCCCGCCCGGCGCCTTGCCGGGCGGGTCTTTTCCGGCCCCATGATGGTTGTGCCTCGATACGCTTCGGCGCGGAGGACATGATGGACGATTCAGAGCTTTGGATGATGGTCGGCGCGAGCACCGCGTTTGGCGTGCTGCTCTCGGCGGTGGTGTTGTTCTGGTTCTTCCGGGGGCAGCGCCGCCGGCTCGCGGTGCCGCCCGCGACAGGTGCCGACGGGATGACCAGCTTCCCGGTGCGCGGCATCTCCACGCAAAGCCGCCTGATCGTCGGCGGATCGCACAACAGCATCAACCCTTTGTTCGCGATCGGCCCGGGCGGGATCAACCTGCGCGTGCTGCGCCGACAGCACCTCGCGTTCTCCGATATCGAGCAAGCCGATGTCCGCAAGACGCTGCTCGGCCAGATGCTGGTCCTCAAGCACGTCGATGGGCGCGTCTACGCGATCCGCTTCGGCACCGCCGATCACATCGGCCGCGTCCTCACGCTGATCCCTGCCTACACCGTGCGGCTGACCGAGGCCGCGACCCGGCTGCGCGATGCTGCGGCGACGGGGGCATCGCGCTAGTCGCCCCGCCACGACTCGCGCGGGCGGGTCTTGCGCTATATTCGACGATATATAATACTCCCTGAAAGCCTGCATGGCAGCGTCGCGGCGCGCGCCGTGCGGAGAAAAGGGGTCCCATGAACAACCGTGCCCTCGCCGCGACTGCGGCGGCCATCCTCGCGTTCGCGCCACTGGCGGCACACGCCGCCGCGCCGGACGATGCGCCCGTCGCCGAAGCCGCCGGCCAGCCCGACACCGACATTCTCGTCACCGCGCGTCGCCGTGCCGAAGACCCGCAGACCATCCCCGGCGCGCTCTCGGTGGTATCGGGTGCGCTGCTCGACCGTTCGTACACGATCAACACGCAGGGGCTGGCGGTGCTGGTGCCCGCGCTCAACTACAGTTCGGCCAATCCGCGCAACACCGCCTTCACGATCCGGGGGCTCGGATCGAGCGTGGTCGCGGTCAGCCAGGCCAATGACGGGCTGGAGCCGGGCGTCGGCTATTATGTCGATCAGGTCTATCACGCCCGCCCCGCCACCGCCGCGTTCGATTTCAGCGATATCGACCATATCGAGGTGCTGCGCGGGCCGCAGGGCACGCTGTTCGGCAAGAACAGCACCGCAGGCGCGATCAGCATCTCCACCCGCCTGCCAACGTTCGAACCCGAAGCCGAGGAGGAACTCTCAATCGGCAGCCGCAATTTCGTGCAGGCCAAGGCGGCGGCCTCGGGCGCGCTGATCGGCGATAGCGTGGCAGGGCGGATCTCGGCGGTGGTGACGCGCCGCGACGGGGTGATCCGCGACACGCGCACCGGCGCCGATCTCAACACGATCGGCAATCAGGCGGTGCGCGGGCAAGTGCTCATCAAGCCGAACGACACGCTGCAAGTGCGGCTGACCGCCGATTTCAGCAACTTCCAAAGCGACTGCTGCACGCAGGTCTATCTCCGCGTCGCGCCGACGCTCAAGGCCGCCGCGCGCCAATATGCCGCGCTCGCCGCCAATCTGCCCGGCGGTGCCTATCAGCCCGCCAGCACCAATCCGTACGGCCGCGTCACCGATATCGACGCCGCGCTCGGCACCAACACCAACGAGGGCGGCGTCTCCGCGATCGCCGACTGGAACGTCGGGCCGGTCACGCTCACATCGGTCAGTGCGTGGCGGTTCTGGAACTGGGATGCCGCCAACGACCGCGATTATACCGGCATCCCGATCCAGACGAGCCAGCACATCCCGTCACGGCAGGACCAGTACAGCCAAGAACTGCGCTTCGCCTCGAACGGCGATCGTGCGCTCAGCTACGTCGGCGGATTATACGTCTTCCGCCAGCGCGTGATCGGCCGGCCGATCTCGATCTATGGCCCGCTCGCGACCTATTGGCTGCTCGGCGGCCCGTCCGCCGCGCTGCCCGCCAATCTGCTCGATGGCTATGGCTCGGACGGGCGCACCGATTTCCAGTCGAACAGCTATGCCGCGTTCGGCGAGGCCAACTGGCGCCCGCTCGCCGGGCTGACGCTGACCGGCGGCTTGCGCTACACCTATGAGACCAAGACCGGCAGCTACACCACCTTCACCTTCGGCGGCCCGAGCGGGCTGACGCAAGGCCAGATCAACAGCCAACTCTCGATCCTGCGCGGACAGGTCTATAGCGCCAAGGTCGACGACGGCAGCCTGACCGGCCGCGCCAACGTGGCCTATGACTTTACGCCGGGCGTGCTCGGCTATGCGAGCTTCGCACGCGGCGCGAAATCGGGCGGGATCAACATGTCGGGCCTCCCGCTCGACAACGCCAACCAGCCGGCGCTGTCGAAGGCGGTGGTACGCCCCGAAACCAACACCGCCTATGAGATCGGCCTCAAGACCCGGCTGTTCGACCATCGGCTGATCTTCAATATCGACGGCTTCTACACGCGCGTCACCGATTTCCAGGCGAACGTCACCGATACCGGCGCGGCGGCGGCGTTGCGCACCTATCTCGCCAACATTCCCGTGGTGACGGTGAAAGGGTTCGAAGCCGACGCGGTTGCCACCCCGATCCCGGCGCTGTCGCTACGCGGATCGGTCGCTTATGCCGATGGCGAATACACCGCCTACCCGAACGCGCCCTGCCCGATCGAGGCGATCGGCAGCGGCACCAGTGTCTGCAACCTGTCGGGCAAGCCGCTGTCGAGCCTGCCGAAATGGACCGTCTCGGCGGGCGGCGATTACACATTGCCGGTGCCGGCGCTGCACGGCGCCTTCATCCTGCACGCCGATTCGGTGTCGCGCACCAGCCAATATGGCGACCCGACCGACTCCGCCTACACACGCATCGAGGGCTACACGCTCGTCAACGCCAGCCTCGGCTATCGCAACAGCGCCGGCTGGGAGATCGCCGTGTTTGCGCGCAACCTGTTCGACGCGAACTACATCCAGAACGTGACGATCCAGGCAGGCAATTCCGGCCTGATCCTCGCCACCCCGAGCGACCCGCGCACGATCGGCGTGACGTTCCGGGCGCGGCAGTAGGGGGGAACATCCTAACCAAACCGTTCGTGTCGAGCGAAGTCGAGACACCTGTGCTCCGGGCGTACCCCTCGACTTCGCTCGACACGAACGGGAGAGTTAGCCCCAAGGCGGCGTCGCCAGCGCCTTGGCCAGATAGTCGATCAGCGCCTGCACGCGCAGCGGCCGCAGCGGCGAGGGCGGCATCAGCAGATGCAGCGCGAGCGGCGGCACCGACCATTCGGGCATCGCCACCTCCAGCCTCCCCGCCTGCACCGCGCGCCACACGAGGAACTCGGGTTGGAGCGCCAGCCCCTGCCCGGCCAACAGCGCGGGGCCGAGCATGTCGGCGTTGTCGGTCCAGATCCGCACCGGCGGCTCGACGATTTCCTCGCCGAACTGCGGATGCGTGAAACGCCACACGCCGCGCGTGCCGCCGCCGGTATAGGCGAGCGCGCTATGCCCGGCGAGCTGCGCCGGGTGCGTCGGGCGGCCGCGCGCGTCGAGATAGCCGGGTGATGCGACCAGCAGGATTCGCACCGCGCACAGCCGCCGTGCGAGCAGCGAGGAATCCTCAAGCCGCGCGATGCGCAGCGCGAGATCGAACCCGTCCGCCACCAGATCGACCCGGCGGTCGCTGAGCGCGAGATCGAGCGTGATCTCGGGATAGCGATCGAGGAACGGCGGCAGCGCGTCGCCGAGATAGCCGATGCCGAACGACAGCGGCGCGCTCATCCGCACGGTCCCGCGCGGTGTCGCGGATTGTTCGGCGGCTTCGTCCTCCGCCGCTTCTCCCTCGGCGAGCAGCCGCATCGCGCGCGGCAGCGCGGCACGCCCGCCCTCGGTCAGCGACAGCCGCCGCGAGGTGCGCGCGATCAGCGCGACGCCGAGCCGCGCCTCCAGCCGCGCGATCGCCTTCGAGACAGTCGGGTTGGACAGGCCGAGCGCCTGCGCGGCGCCGGCGAACGAGCCGCATTCGGCGACCTTGGCGAAGATCGCCCAGGCTTCGAGATCAGGGAGTCTACGTGTCATTTTCGGCAATGATACAATGCGATTGTTTCTATTTCGTCAAGGCGCGATCGAACGCATCTTGTGCGGGTCAGGAGCGAAGGCCGCTCCTCAGGGAGTTTGCACCATGATCGACCGTAGACCCTTCAATCAACTCGGCGGCGCCAACCACGGCTGGCTCGATGCCAAGCATCACTTCTCGTTCGCCGGCTATTACGATCCCGCCAAGATGGGCTGGGGCGACATCCGCGTCTGGAACGACGACACGATCGCACCGGGCACCGGCTTCCCGCCGCATCCGCATGCCGACATGGAGATCATCACCTATGTCCGCGAAGGCGCGATCACCCATCAGGACAGCCTCGGCAACATCGGCCGCACCGAAGCGGGCGACGTGCAGGTGATGAGCGCCGGGTCGGGCGTGCGCCACTCCGAATACAACAAGGAAAGCGGCACCACGCGGATCTTCCAGATCTGGATCGAGCCGAAGACGCGCGGTGAAACGCCGTCATGGGGCGCCAAGCCCTTCCCCAAGGGCGAACGCTCCGGGCAGTTCGTCACGCTCGCCAGCGGCTTCGTCGAGGATGCCGATGCGCTGCCGATCCGCACCGACGCGCGGATTTCCGGCGCGACGCTGAAGGCGGGTGAGACCACTGAATATCCGATCGACGCTAGCCGCCACGCCTATCTGGTGCTCGCCAAGGGCTCGGTCGAGATCAACGGTATCAAGCTCGATGCCCGCGACGGCGCCGCCATCACCGGCGAGACGTTGCTTCGCATCACCGCCAACGACGAAGCCGAGATCGTCCTCGTCGACGCCGCCTGAACCATCGCCAAAACACTGGTAAAAGGGAACATCATCATGGCCACCATCACCACCGCCGACGGCACCGAAATCTTCTACAAGGACTGGGGCTCGAAAGACGCGCAGCCGATCATGTTCCACCACGGCTGGCCGCTCAGCGGCGACGACTGGGACGCCCAGATGATGTTCTTTTTGCAAGCCGGCTACCGCGTGATCGCGCATGACCGGCGCGGGCATGGCCGCTCGTCGCAATCGGCGAGCGGCCATGACATGGACACCTATGTCGCCGACGTGGTTGCGCTGACCGATCATCTCGACCTGAAAGACGCGATCCACATCGGCCATTCGACCGGCGGCGGCGAAGTCGCCCGCTACGTCGCACAGGCCAAGCCGGGCCGCGTCGCCAAGGCGGTGCTGGTCAGCGCGGTCGCGCCGATCATGGTGGCGACCGAGACCAACCCGGACGGCGTGCCGATGTCGGTGTTCGACATGGTCCGCGAACAAACCGCCACCAACCGCGCGCAATTCTACTACGACTTCACTTTGCCCTTCTTCGGCTACAACCGCGACGGCGCCGAGGTGAAGGACGCGGTGCGGCAGAATTGGTGGCGGCAGGGCATGATGGGCAGCGTTCTCGCCCACACGCTCGGCGTGAAGGCGTTCTCCGAAACCGACTTCACCGCCGACCTGAAGGCGATCACCGTGCCGACCCTGGTCCTCCACGGCGAGGACGATCAGGTCGTGCCGTTCCCGACCACCGGCAAGGTTTCGGCGACGCTGGTGCCGGGTGCCAAGCTGATCTCCTACCCCGGCTATCCCCACGGCATGCCGACCACCCACGCCGACGTCATCAACGCCGATCTGCTGGCGTTCGTGAAGGGCTAAGCGATTGCATCGACGGCGGAGCGCGGCGCGGGAGTGCCGCGCTTTCACCCGTTCGTGTCGAGCAACTGTGTTCATGCCGGCCGGTATGTTTGCTGTGATTTGAGCATGGCATTGAGTGTGATGATGAGTTTTCGCATGGTTGCGACGAGGGCGACCTTGGCGGGTTTGCCGTTG
>NZ_SGIS01000084.1 GCF_004208535.1 Sphingomonas populi | reverse complement strand
GAAGGTCACAGGTTCAAATCCTGTCCCCGCAACCAACGATACTTGCAAACACCCTGCCCGTAAAACGGCGGGGTTTTTTGCGTTCGACGCAATCGACAAAATACCGGCCAAATCACCCTGCACGTCGATCGAAAGGCCGTCATCGCCGGGCGTCAGTACGATGGCGGACACCAGAGAGCGCAGGATTTCCGATGCTTTCATCCGCTCGCTCGTAACCGTCCGATTGAGGCCGCCTGCCGGGATGTGGCGTGAGCGCGTATGGGACGTCCATAAGGACGTCGTTATGGACGTCCTGAGCCAGAGCGAGGACGGCGGTGGAGATATTGGGCCGGGAGCGGCGTCGCCGGTGGAGCAACGCGCAGAGGCTTGAGATCATTGCCGCTGTGGGGGTGAACGGCGACACTCCTCATAGAGCTTCTTCTCCTCGCTGAAGAGCGAACGGATCGCGCGCGAAACCTACCGCACGCGCAATCAGGCAAGGCAGGATGTGTTCGATTACATCGAACGCTTCTACAATCCCACACGCAGGCACTCGAGCTTGGGCTATCTTAGCCCCATGGACTTCGAGAAGCAGGCTCATGTAGCCTAACTGGGTGTCCATGGGACCGGCAGCAGCTCAGACAGCACGTCAGGCCTCGTCAATAACCCGATTGCGGAGCACGCCGATGCGCTCGATCTCGACCTCGCAGAGATCGCCATCCTTCATGAACAGCTGCGGCTTGCGGAAGAAGCCCACGCCGGCCGGCGTACCCATCGCGATCACGTCGCCGGGCTCGAGTGTCATGACACTGCTCAAGGTAGTGATGGCAGCCACCACATCGACCAACATATCCGACAGCGAAGCGTCCTGAACGAGCTCTCCGTTCAGCCGAGTTTGAAGCCGCAACCCCTTCGCGCCTGCGGGAAGTTCGTCGGCAGAGATGAACGCTGGTCCAAGCGAAGCGGTGGCGTGAAAATTCTTGCCCAAGGTCCACTGCGGCGCCTCAAGTTGGTAGTCACGGATCGAGCCATCTTGGAAGATGCTGTAGCCGGCGACATGATCCAATGCGTTCTCGACGGAGATATGACGGCCTGCCGTGCCGATTATGACGGCAAGCTCACCTTCATAATCGAAAGCGTTGGATAGTTTGGGCTTGATCAGCGGCGCACCGGGCGAAACGACGCCGTCAGCCACGCGAAGAAAGAACGTTGCATGTTTTCCGGGCGTAAAGACAGATTCTGCCTCGGCGGCGTGCTTACCGAAGTTTGCGCCAATGCAAATCAACTTACCGGTGAGCGGAACGGGTGTCGCAAGATCGACGGAGTCGAGCGGAATGCTCGGCCCAGCTTGCAGAGCGACCGCAAAATTTGCGAGGCCCGCTTCACCACCCGCAAGCGCTTCCACGAAGGATGCTGGACCGAACCCCTCATCTTCGGTGCGAACCGTGATATCCGCGTCATTTGCGAGGAGACCGTAACCCTGCTTGCCGTCCTTAAAAAACCTGACAATCCGCATTACTATCTTCCCCAAATTGCTTTTGCCCAATATCAGCCAAGCAAGTTAACTCCACCAGAAGGTCAGCAGAGTAAATGGATCCCTTCTGACAACGCGTCAGACCCTTGCAACGCGCTCATCACTCGACTTCCTCAAGCAGATCGACGCGGCGATGCCCAAAGGGCCGGACGTACACCTCGTGATGGATAACTATGCCACCCACAAGACGCCGAAGATCAAGGCATGGCTGGCGCGCCGTCCACCTTGGCACATCCATTTCACACCAACATCCGCGTCCTGGATCAATCAGGTCGAACGGTGGTTTGCAGAGCTGACACGTAAGCGGTTGCAGCACGGCGTTCATCGCTCAACCGCAGCACTCAACAGATAAGCCAACTCGCAGATAACGCGGCGCTGAGGAACTGACGTCGCGCGACACATTGTCAGATTGACCTGCCCGCCCCCGAGCGATCGGCGCAACGCGAAACCCTTCACTGCCGAGCCTGAGGGTCACGCCCAAGGCCAAGGCCTGCACCGACCCCTACCACAGCGCGTGTCTTGCCCCTTATCTTGCGAATTCCTCAACCGCATAGACCATCGGAATTCCAAAAATTCAGACACTATCTTCCGAGATCAGTGTCAAAAGGTGAATGAAACGCGGAGAGATTTGTATTTCATAAATATGAAACAGACTTACTTCCCCGCGCTCAAGTAGGCGGGCTACGGCAAATTAATTATTATGAAGCGGCGAGATATTAACTGGCGCCGCGTTGAATTTACAATTTTCAATGTTGGTCGACAGCGGCATGCTATAATTTTGACTTACCTCATGAAGACCAACGACAATCTTCTGACACTGCGTCAGAATTGCCCATAAGGATGGTGGTAGGTTCTTCGGCGCGATGGTACTGCCAATCGGTACGCGCTGTGACGGAAGTTCCAGAGGCAGGAACAGCCGAAAAAGTTCAGTGCCGCCGTTTCTCGGTTCAAAGTTGAGTGCGAAAAAGTCGGGTTATGCCCAGCCCGCCCAGCGCGGCTTACGGTCTGCGGTCGACATCATATCGAAGGATGTATTTGCCATGTCGTGGAAAATATGATCGGCGGGCGCGCAAGTTAATTAGCGGGAAACTCATCGGCAAGTCTTTAATGCTCAGGAGAGTTACAATGTCGTCCCCCAGTATGTTGAAAAGCGTCGCAGTGTCGCTCCCCACATCCGAAGAGATAATCGCTGCAAGCGCCGCCATGATTCCACAACTGAAGAAGCGCGCTGCCGAGGATGAGGCCAACGGCATGGTTTCCAAGGAAGCCATCAAGGAAATGATCGATGCGGGGCTATTCCGCGTTGCCCAGCCCGCTCGCTGGAAGGGCTATGAGATGCCCCTCACCACCTTGACGCAGGTCATCATAAATCTTGCTCGAGCCGATCATGCCTATGGTTGGGTTTACGGACTCTGTTCGTTGCACAACCATCACCTGGCAATGTTCGATGACCGCGCACAGAGAGATGTCTGGGGAGACAACCCCGATGCGATCACAGGGTCGTCCTACAGCCCATACGGCAAGGCTGTATCGGCACCGGGCGGTTACACGATCAGCGGCACCTGGCCATTTTCAAGCGGGTGTGACCATGCCGACTGGTACATTGTGGGCGGACTGGTCGATGGCGACCCGAAGAATTTCCGTTCATTCCTGGTTTCCCGCGAGTTTGTCGAGATCGTTGACGACTGGCAGGTGTTCGGCATGAAAGGCACGGGCAGCAAGAGCATTTCCATCAAGGAGGCTTTTGTCCCTGATTACCGCACAGTTCCGTTCGGGCCTGAAGCCGAAACCTACGACTATCCGGGCTACAAGGTTAATACCAACCCCCGGTTCAAGACACCCTTCATTCTGGTGTTCAACCGCGGTGGCACAGCCGTCTCGATCGGGTCGCTGATGGCGTTGATCGATGAATTTGTCGCTTACAACGCGCCCAAGGTTTCCATGATTACGGGCAAGGCGATCGCCGACTTGCCGGACACCCTTGAAGCTTTGGGAGAAGCAGTCGCCCTGGTCGATCAGCTGAAGTTGCTGGCAATGCACGATCTCGATGCGATCGAGCAATTGGCCGCCGAGGGCAAGACCCTCGATCCGGTGACGATGAACGTATATCGCTACCGCGCGCAGTCCGCCGGCAATCTTTGCCTGAAGGCGGCGCAATCGCTCTACGAGCTCGTTGGCGGCGGCGGCCTTTACGAGAGGCTCCCGATCCCTCGGATCTATCGCAACCTGATCGCGTCCCGCAATCATCCCGCCACGGCGGTGTTCCGGACAACCGTGCGCCAGATCGGCTCGGACCGGTTTGGCCAGGAGTCAGAGCGTAATTCTCGCTTCTAGAAGGCGCTGGCGCGGACGATAGGCTTGCAAGCCAAACCTCTTGTTCGCGCCGCGACGACTGGCCACAAAGAATTCTGGAGAGTAGGCGGCAGGTACGGACATGACTGAAAAAATTGAAACGGCTCTTGCACGGCAGTTCGGGCTTGAGGGTCGTGTCGCCCTCGTCACCGGAGCTGCAGGCGGCATCGGCAAGGCGATCGCTCATGCGCTGGCGGATGCCGGGGGTGCGGTGATCGTCGTGGATCGCGACGAATCCGGCGCACGCGCCGTCGCAGAGGAATTGTCCGGCAACGGCCACGACGCGATGCACCTCATGATCGATATCGGGGATGAGCAAAGCGTCCGCGATGGCTGCACCGCCGCAGTCGGTTGGAAAGGTGCCCCATGGGTGCTGGTGAACAATGCCGCCATTCAGAACCGCTCGATGATCCTGGATACAACGGCCGAGTTTTGGGATAGGACGGCGGCCGTCAACGCGCGTGGCCCGTTCCTGATGACGCGCGAAATCGGCAGGGCAATGATCGCAGCCGGGGCTGGGGGGCGCATTGTGAACATATGCTCGCTCGGTGCCGTAAGCCCGATGGTGGACGGACTGGCTGCCTATTCTGCATCCAAGGGTGCCTTGCGGACCTTGACCATGACCACGGCGTATGAGTGGGCCGAGCATGGCATCACGGCGAATGCGATATTTCCCGGTGGTGTGGTGACGCCGGGCGCAATTAACGCAAGCGGACCTCCTATCGCCGGGCCGGCTTTGCGTGGCTCACTGCTGGGCCAGTGCACACCGGAAGACATAGCGGCCGCTGCGACTTTCCTGGCATCGCCGGCGGCGGGGCGGGTTACGAACCAGGCGCTCACTGTCGATGGTGGCTACCAGCTGTCTTAAGTGCAAACTCTGATCCGCTTTGGGCGGGGAGGAAGACAGCGTGTGTGCAAGAGCGGCCTGAGCTTATCAGCGGCGTCGAGCATTTGCGATGGGAATGCGCTTTACGCAGCATGAACCATTTGCTGGCTCGGAAAATGCCGTGGGACAATGACCTGGGGCAGTCGTGTTGATGTGATCGGATCGACGCTCCTGGTCATCGGTTCATGCCTGTGGAGCAGGGACAAGCCCTGCCGCTCAGCCATGAGAATTAGCCACAGTGTGTGTGGCCTGCGCTTCGGATATCGATCCGCCGGTCTGCAGTACCAAGACGCTTTGGCGAGCCATCGCGTATCTTGGCACTTGAGTAGATCAATAGTCGGCGATTGAAATTACTTGTAAGGGTCAACCGGTTGGGGTGCGGAGATGACTTCGAGGTCGATCAGCATCGAAAGCACGTCAGAGATCGAGTAGATGTGGACGATCTTGTCCCCCTCGAACTTGATCCAGCTGAACCAGAGGGAGTCGAGCTGGTTGCCGGTCGGCTGCACACCCATATAAGGTGCCCCGGTGTGCTTGCCATGGTGATGGCAAAGTACCGTAACCTCGTCGTCGCCATTCCCCCATGCTTTCAGGACGCGATAGACGCAGGGCGGAAACGTGTTGTATAGCTCAAGGGCACCCGGCTTCCACTGCGCGTAGCTGCCCAGATCGGGCCGGTTGGGATTGGCATAGGTCATTTTCGACGCATCGAAAAAATCGTCCATTTTCTCAAAATCGCCGCGATTGAGCGTATCGAACAAACTCATCCATCGGTTGGCCATGAAGGCTTGACGCTCAGTCAATCCCTTCGTGATTTCAGCCCGCTTCTCGACTGATGGAGAGAAATCGTCCAAGGTGAACGGGGGAATATAGCCAGCCATCGACAATCTCCAAAACCTGTGCGCATCAATGCGCTTTTTTGTGTATCATTCAGAGCCGCGCGGTTTGAGCATCACCGGATGCTATATCCTTTTATGGTCACAGAAAAACTGCAACCTGTCGCCCGATAGGGCGCCGGACCCCGACTTTTCTTACGTCGTGCCATGCAGGCAATGGTCATGGCACTTAGGCCAGACTCCCGATGTGACGGGCGAGCTCCTGCGGGGAGTTCAGGAAGGGCGAGTGGTCAGTATCCATCGTGACTGACCGCGTGCATCCGAGGCGGCTGGCGACTTGGAGCTGCCAATCATATGGCAACATCTTATCTTGCAGACAGTGGATATAGGCGCGCCTGACCGTTCCGAAACGCTCTTCGGTCGTGGTGATCGGCACGGTCCACGGTGCGAGCGGCTCCGGGCAGATCCCGGTCGCAGCCTGCTTCACGTCCTCGGCGGAACACCCGTTGAAGAGCAGTGGCAATATGTCTTCGGAAGCAATCAGCGTGTGCCCTTCGTTGACGATCCGCATGTACGGGACTTGCGAAAACGACTCGTGCGACCCCATTGCCTCCCCTTGTGGCGGCACGACGGCTGACAGGAAAACCAGCGAAGCAAAGCGATCAGGCGCAAGTTCCGCCGCGCGGATCATGGCAAGTCCCGCACGGCTGTGTCCGACTAGCACGGGCAACTCGGCTTCGCGCTCTGCCAGGTCGATCAAATGCCGGGCCCACAGATCCAGCGTGACATCTTTGTGTGGCGTGTCGTCACCACCCATCCCGGGAAGTTCTATGCCGGTCGCCTTGTGCCCCATGGTCTGCAGCTCCGGCACGACACGGTCCCAACACCACTTCCCATGAAATCCACCGGGCACAAGATGAAAAGTCGCCACGTTAAAGCTCCGTATATTGCTAAAGGTCGTAGTTGGTCGGACGAAGTTGGTTCAGTTGCTGAATTTCATCGACGGCTGGAGTTCTTCCGCAGAAGAGTGTGGCGCAATCCCATGCCAACCCCCGGTGGCATCCGTAGCAACGGCGACCTTAGATTCAGGCAGGCCCAATGTATAAACCTAGTGCACTGACCCAATCAGGTGATTCACAATCGGTTAGTTTCGTGCGAGTCTGGCGGGATGTCCCAGATCGTATGTGTGATCGTAAACTCTGAAGATGCGGCGCGGTTGGCGTCGGTGGTCGC
>NZ_SGIS01000083.1 GCF_004208535.1 Sphingomonas populi | reverse complement strand
TGGCGATGCCGCCGGGATGGCCGGTGTTCCAGGCCTTCAGCATGTCGAGTGCTTCGGGACCGCGCACCTCGCCGACGATGATGCGATCGGGACGCAGGCGCAGCGTCGAGCGGACGAGATCGGCCATCGTGACGACGCCCGGTCGCGTGCGCAGCGCCACCGTGTCGGCCGCCGGGCTCTGCAGTTCGCGCGTGTCCTCGATCAGGATCACGCGCTCGTCGACCCATGCCATTTCGGCGAGCAGCGCGTTGGCGAGCGTGGTCTTGCCCGAGCTGGTGCCGCCGGCGACGAGGATATTGTAGCGCTGCGTGACGCAGGCCTTCAGCCGGTCTGCGGCCGCTTGGCCCATTATGCCATCGGTCACATAATCGTCGAGGCTGTAGAGCCGTTCGGCAGGCTTGCGGATAGCGAAGCAGGGTGCGGTCGATACGGGCGGCAAGACGCCTTCGAACCGCTCCCCAGCGCGTCCCTCGATATGCGGCGGCAGTTCGGCTGAGACGATCGGCGCGTCGCTGTGAACCTCGGCCCGAGCATGCGACGCGACGAGGCGGATGATCCGCTCGACCTGGTCCGCATCCATGCGGATGTGGGTATCGGATCGGCCTTCACCGAGGCGATCGAGCCGCAACGCCCCGTCCGGATTGACCATGATCTCGATGACGCGAGGATCGGCCAGGGCCGCAGCGATCGCTGGCCCCATCGCTGTGCGCAGCATCGCGCGTCGACGGTCTGCGGAAATGCCACCGGTCATTGGCCGGGCTCCGTGGCGCCGATGGTTCTACGCCCGGCGGCAATCTGCCGGCCGACCTGCGTGATGAAAGCTTCGAACCGCTTGGCGGCAAGTGCGCGACCGGCATGATCGTTCTCGGCGAGCGGCGCGTGGATCGCCAGTTCGTAGCGGACGAACAGGGCCAGCGTTTCTATCTGGATGTGACCGTCGCGCTCGATCCGTCCGATCGCCGCGGTCAGGCGATCCAGGCGAATGCCGAACCGGTCCTCCAGCTCGGAGGCGCCGCGACGGTTGAGCCAGGCGGTGACGGCATCGGTCAGGATTGCCGATTTCGATGCCCCGGGTTTCGCGGCCAGCGCCTCGAGACGGTCGCTGACCGGCTTGGGCAAGAAGAGTTGGTGGCGGATCTTCTCGGGGCTCATTTCAGAAATCCAGCTGCAGGTTGCCGGGCCGAGGCCCGTTCGAACCGTCGGCGCCCGCATCGATCCCGTAGACCGCTCGGGCAGCGCTCAGCGCCCGCGCCTGGTCCATGGCTCGGCTGTCGGCGGCTACGTCGCTATCGTTGTCGCCAAAGCCGAGCGGGTCGTCGGTGGTCGGTTCAGGTGATGCCGGTCGATCGACTTCCTGTCCGGGATGCCGAGCCTGCTCCAGACCACCACCGACGTTGCCGCTATCGCTGTCGACCTCAGCGTTGAGGCGTGCATCGACGCTGCTGGTAATCCCGGCCCAGTCGTCCGCGCGCGCAGGCGGTCTATCAGTATAATCGCCGTCCGCGAGTACCGGCGGCGGGAGCACGCGTGTCTTGAAATTGCTGTCTTCAAAATAGCGCAGCTTGGTGGCGCGGATCGGCGGTGTACCGGCGACAAGTACCAGCTCGTCGGACGCCGGCAACTGCATCACTTCGCCGGCCGTCAGCAGGGCGCGGGCGGTCTCCTGGCGGCTGACCATGACGTGCGCCAGCCAGGGTGCGAGCCGGTGACCGGCATAGTTGCGCATCGCGCGCTGTTCGGTGGCGGTGCCGAGCGCATCGGAAATACGCTTCGCCGTCCGCTCGTCGTTGGTCGCGAACGCCACGCGGACATGGCAATTGTCGAGGATGGCGTTGTGCTCGCCGTAAGCCTTTTCGATCTGGTTGAGGCTCTGCGCGATCAGGAAGGCGCGCACGCCGTATCCGGCGAGAAAAGCGAGGCTGGTCTCGAAGAAATCCAGACGGCCGAGTGCCGGAAATTCGTCGAGCATCATGAGCAGCTTGTGGCGGGCGGCAGCGTTGGCGCCATTCTCGGCGTGCAGATGCTCGGTCAGTCGACGACCGATCTGGTTGAGCACCAGGCGGATCAGCGGCTTGGTGCGACTGATGTCGGAGGGCGGCACGACCAGATAGAGCGAGACCGGCGACTTGCCCTCGACGAGATCGGCGATGCGCCAGTCGCACCGCGATGTCACCGTCGCGACCGTGGGGTCGCGATAGAGACCGAGGAACGACATCGCCGTCGACAGCACGCCGGAGCGTTCGTTCTCCGACTTGTTGAGCACTTCCCGTGCCGCCGAGGAGACGACGGGATGAACGATCGGCGCGTCAGGTGTCCCGAGATGGTTGGTCGTCATCATCTGCTTGAGCGTGGCAGCGAACGGGCGTTGCGGGTCGGACAGGAACGACGCCACGCGGGCGAGGGTCTTGTCCTCCTCAGCGTAGAGGATATGGAGGATCGCGCCGACGAGCAGCGAGTGGCTGGTTTTCTCCCAGTGGTTGCGGCGCTCGAGCGCGCCTTCCGGATCGACCAGGATGTCGGCGATGTTCTGGACATCGCGGACCTCGTCGGTGCCGCGGCGAACTTCGAGCAGCGGATTGTAGCGTGCTGAGCGGGCATCGGTCGGATTGAACAGCAGGCAGTGCGAGAAGCGCTGGCGCCAGCCGGCGGTCAGTTGCCAGTTCTCGCCCTTGATGTCGTGGATGACCGCCGATCCCGACCAGCCCAGCAACGTGGGCACGACCAGGCCGACACCCTTGCCGCTGCGGGTCGGCGCAAACGCCATGATGTGTTCGGGACCGTCGTGACGGAGATAGCGCGGGCCAACGCGCCCGAGAAAAACGCCCGCTTCGGTGAGCAGCCCTGCCCGGCGGATATCGCGCGGGTCCGCCCAGCGTGCCGAGCCATAAGTGGTGAGATTGTTGCGCTGGCGCGCACGCCACAGCGACCCGAAGATCGCAGCGGCGCATCCGACCAGACCGCTCGTAGCGGCGATCGCACCTGCCTCCTCGAACACCGTCGGGGCGTAGGCATCGAACGAAAACCACCAGCCGAACAGGGCCCAGGGCACATAGACTGGATGGCCGAACGCTACGAACCACGGTCGGCCGAGTTCGGGCTGATAGGCGAGGTGCGCAGCAGCCCATTGTGTGGCGAACCAGACGCCCGTCAACACGATGGCGAGCACGACAAGGATTTGTCCGATGAGCAGTTTGGTCGGGGTCATACGTGCCTCCGCCCGCACGAGGATCAGCCTGTGCGGGTTCGACCGCTAATTTCGATCAAATTCATTTCCGATGTCAGGATCTGTCTGGTGACTCGGTGGGCCGATCAAGGGACGGCTTATCCGATTTTCTATCTGGCGGCGGGTAACCGTCGCGTTTTTCGGCGCCAAACGCTAACCTGAAGCGGAGAGGTTGATGAAAGCGGAGTGGCCGGATTTCGGGATTACGGTCCGACCGCTTGGAAGCAACGCTGTAGCAATAGCACACTCTGTTCATCTGCACGAGGGGCTTACGCCGTCATTGATGAGAAGAAAACAGTGTTTTTGTCGAAAGTAGATTTAATGAAATTAGTAAAATATCATTATACTGTGTGATTTACATGCAAATATGTTACGGTATTTTCTATATTGCTATCGTTTAGTGCGCGATAATTGCAGTTATCACCTATCGATGTTTGACGCCGCTATATAAGGTCCGCTACAGCCGCCGTTGATGAGTGGCTCCGCATCGATCGACATGAACACCCTGCCAACGGTGGAAAACCGGACGTCAACGGCTGCGGTACCGGCAGACGATCTCTCTTGGACGGTGGTGAGGATGCGCGCCGGCGAGCGGATCGTCGTCAACGCACCGCTGATCGCCGCGTATCAAGCCGCCTCGTCGCGGCACAGCATCCGTGCACTCAAATCTGACCTCGAGGCGTTCGACCTGTGGTGCCGTCGCCACGACCGTACCGCGTTGCCGGCCGCCCCGGAAACTGTCGCTGATTACCTCGATCATCGCGCCGAGAAGGGAAGCAAGCCGGCCTCGCTCGGCCGCTACAAGGCGTCGATCGCCAAGATCCACCAGTTGCTCGATCTCAAGGATCCAACCCCAGCCCCCCTGGTCAAGCTGCGGCTGCAGGCGATCCGCCGGCGGCTCGGCACCGCGCAACGCCAGGCGCGGCCGCTGCGGTTCAAGGGGCCGGTGCGCAACGTCGAGCGCGATGCGCCGCGCGGTCTCAACGTGCGCGCGCTGCTCGAAAGCTGCGCTGAGGATTTGCCGGGCTTGCGCGACCGCGCCTTGCTCTCGGCCGGCTACGACACCGGGCTTCGCGCCTCGGAACTGGTCGCGATTGAGGTGGAGCACATCCTCGAAGCGATCGATCCCGAAGCGCGGCTGCTCAGCATTCCACGCAGTAAAGGTGACCAGGACGGGGAGGGGGCGACTGCCTATCTCAGTCCGCGCACCGTGCGCGCAATCACGGCGTGGCTCGAGGTCGCCGAGATTGCGGCCGGGCCGGTGTTTCGCCGCGTCAACGTGCGGCGCTGCAAGGCGCGCGCTGCGGTGCGCGGGCGCCACATCGACAGCATCTCCGCCCTCGAAACCTGGGATCTGCGCAAGACCTTGTCGAAGCCTGCCGTGCCGGCGCGCGTCGCATACGACGTCGGGGCAGGGGCGCTGCATCCCGCCTCGGTCGGTTCGATCTACCGGGCGATGATCCAGCGCGCGTTCGATCGGGGGGCGCTACCGGATCTGACCAGCGACGATCTCGAACGCGTGCTCAAGGGCATCAGCGCGCACTCGACGCGGGTGGGGCTGAACCAGGACCTGTTCACGAGCGGCGAGGATCTCGCCGGCATCATGGATGCCTTGCGGTGGAAGTCGCCGCGGATGCCGCTTGCCTATAATCGCAATCTCGCGGCTGAGCAGGCGGCGGCCGGGCGGCTCATGGCCAAGCTCGGATGATTGCGGTCGGCTTTGCGCGCGCGGCTGATCGCCGCCGCGGACTCTCGGGCGCGCCGCTCGGAGGGCTTTTCATAGTGCCGGCGCAGCTTCATCTCCCGGTAGACACCTTCGCGCTGCAGCTTCTTTTTCAACGCGCAAGGCTTGGTCAACATTGTTGTCGCGGACGATGATCTGCATGCGAAAGGCTTTCGGGTCTCGGAGAGGGGATCGAATGTCGCGCACTTCATGAGCTGTTGTTCAGCGGGTCGCGGTTTCGCGCTGTGTACGACACCAAACGCAGCAGCGTCTCGACGAACAGAGGGTGTTTACGTCATTGCACTTTGGGGTCTGGGAACGGCAGATCCTCCTGTGTCGGCTCCGCAGTCCACCGCCCGTTCGCGCGAAAGAAGTTCGCCTGTGTCTCCGATGATCCAGCGCCCATCACGATGGCAAGCGTGCATGCGACCGCGTCCCCTTGCTTCGCCTTCGTCGCTTTTTTGCAAGTGCCGATCTTTACGTGACCGCTGGCCATCATCTGCGCGAGATCCGCGTCGCCCATCATTCGGATCACGGCATCCTTGGCCTCATCCGGTGTCGGGATCGTCAAGGTTTGGGCGATTGTTGGACTGGCGAGGAACGCGCCAGCTACCAGCGTTAAGGCTCCGCACGTCTTCAGCATGGCTACGTCCTCGGGATGCGAATGGCGCGTCTCTACGCTCAGCGTGTGCCATTTCCAGGTTAATCGTCAAGGCGGCTCGCGCCAGAGGGTCGCCGAGACGGAGAAAGCTGATAATTAGCGGATCAGCAGGTTCTGGGTGGCAACGCGCCGCTGCATCAATGCGGGTTTCCAGCAGTGCCGTTTCGTGATTAGTCGAGGTCCGGCAGCAGCAAGAGAACCGACGAATGCAAGGGCCGTCCCCGAAAGGAACATGGTCGCGGACGAG
Organism: Sphingomonas populi; assembly: GCF_004208535.1. Classification (GTDB taxonomy): domain Bacteria; phylum Pseudomonadota; class Alphaproteobacteria; order Sphingomonadales; family Sphingomonadaceae; genus Sphingomonas; species Sphingomonas populi. The sequence continues at coordinate 1,091 of NZ_SGIS01000083.1, read as the reverse complement.
CCAGCCGCAGCGATATGGGATGCTTCAACCCGATCGACGATATACGGTCGTGCGGGAGTTCACCGATTTCGACGGCGTGCTGCATCCGCGAGGAGAGAGCTGGCGCTTCCTGACTTACTCGTTTCTTCCCTACGACGACGGCTTGTCGCTATTCGTGAGCCTCGATGATGAAAGCGAGTGGCACGTTCGGTTGCAGGATCGTCCGGAGCAACAGGGGGGAATCGTCAGCAACCTCGCTTCCTACCTGGCACCGTTGCCAGGAGAGGATGCCCTACTCACCACCCGGTCTTCGGACTTGGGTCTGGGCAGGTTTGCCTTTTCCGCAACGATCGGCATCAGCGCTGCGCTGCTGGCCGCCCTTCAACAATTCTTCACGCAAGGATCAACGCCCCGGATCGCAGCCATTGTGGCAGCGGCCGGTCTCGTCGCAGCGGTAGTCGCGTACGCTGCATGGCCGCTTCGCCGGGAACGCGTCGCTCGCCGGCTAATTGAGCCCAACATGTCCGGAAGGGAAGTAAGGCTGTTGCTCGGAGAGCCGGATGAAGCACTCGAACTTTTTCCCGGCCCGATCGCAACACGGTGGATCTATTCACCCACGACAATCATCGACAGGAAGCCACTCGGCATCCGGCTCGCGATCGATTTAGACTCCTCGGATCGCGTGATGCGCATCCAGCGAATCAAAACCGGATGACGTTCTGCCGGCACGATGTTGCTCAGACGAAACCGGCGTCGTGTCGCTGGCCGGCCATGCCCACTCACCAGAGGTACGCGCTGAACGAGATTACGGCCGCAGTTACGTGCCCGCGCTCTTCCTCAAGGCACGAGGCATCCTGATACCCTTAAGCACATCAGCCTTGGCCGCCTGGGTTCGCCGCAAGCACCTGTGTGTAAACGCGCACGGTATGTGGCGGCCTTCCCATCGCGCTAATTGTCGTCGCGCCAGCGCCGCCATTCTCACTGAGGATTGAATTTTGAGAAGCGGCCGGGATGCCAAAGCAAACTGGCAAAGCGGCTGGAAACTAACATGGCGAGTAACGTTTATGGCCTTGCCACAGTCGTCCTCCGGCTGCGGCCGGCCCGTCCTTGCT
>NZ_SGIS01000082.1 GCF_004208535.1 Sphingomonas populi | reverse complement strand
CGCAGCCCGCTTCTGTCATGCTCGCGTCGAGCGGTTTCAGTCCAGCCCATGTGATCCTCGTGGTCTTCGCAACCCCCGATGAATCACAAGCTACTGAAATCGCTCAACTCAATTTTCGGTCGGGCTCTGAGCGGCATCCAGCCGATAACCATCCCGATGATGAAGGCAGCCGGTGGAACACTTCATGACGAGCCTAGCGAGGGCGAGGTAGTACTGTTCCGTGAGGCGAAGATCGACTTCCAGATGATCTTCATTGTCGCGAGCCTAGTGGCCAAGGCTGGTGAGGGCGAAGGCTTCGGAACGACACCGTTCGCGCTCAGCCTGCTCCCTGCAAGCAAGCGCGGGGAAATCCAGACGTCGACGATCGACCTCGTCGAGAAGCTTACCCTCGCCTACGACCCGGCCAATCCGCCGCTATACTCGCGGTTCGATCCGTTCGAGGGCAGCTACGGCCTGTTTGGGATGGGAACGCCCGGGCTCGCCGCCGGCAAGGGCCATCTCGACGAAGTGGGTCTCGTGATCGGCCAGTTCTGGCTCGCGACCAGCTTCAATCCCGATGAGGTGCTGCAGCCGAATATCGGCCTGCCGCCCGGAGACGCTTGGCGGCGCTACGCGAGAAATCGCCAGAAGCTGCTGTTCACGCCGTTCAAGAAGCTCGAACCCCGTCGGGTCTGGGGTGCGGATTCGCCGATCGAGCTGTTTCTCGTCCAAGAGCTGGCGCGGCGCGGTCACCATCCGCAACTACAGATTCTGATCATGGAGAATGGCGGGACCTACCCCTCCTTCTACAATCTCTCGATGCTGAAGGTCAGGGTGTCGGTGATGTCCTGATGCGCGGTGCCGAGCGCGCTGAAATGCTTGTGCGCATCGAGTAGCGTGTTCGGGCTGACGACATAGCGGGTATAGTCGCGTTGATCGGAACGCACGGCGTTCTGATGATCGAACTGCAGGGCGAGCAGCGCACCGCCGCCGCCCCAATGTTTGCCGCCCACCGCGTCATAGGCGTTGATGAAACCGCCGCCGTCGGTCGCTGTGCCGATCCGCGCCGTCGTGGCGATACCCTCATAGTCGCTGCGCAGGACCACATTGGCGACGCCGGCCACCGCGTCCGATCCGTACAGCGCTGAGGCGCCGTCGGGAACGATCTGGATTTCGCGCACTGCGTCGATCGGTATCGCGGAGACGTCGATCGCCTGGGCCGAGCCATCATAGGGAAGCCGTCGGCCGTTGAGCAAGGTCAGGGTCGCGTCGGGGCCGAGGCCGCGCAGGTTTAGCGCGGACGAGCCGGAGGCGTTGGTGTTGGCAGCAGTGCCGGCCTGAAATCGCGCGCCTGGATTCTGGCCGCCGGTATAGTTGCTCGGTATATCCCGGATCACCTCGCCGAGATCGCGTTGCCCGGCCTCGCGCATCTGCTGATTGCTGATCCGCAGGACCGGAGCGGCGATGGCGCCATTGCGAATATGCGTGCCGGTGACAACGACGTCGGGTTCCGTGGTCGCGGCGACATCCGACGATCCTGTATCACCGCTCACGACTGGGGCAGAGACCGGACGGATCAGTATCACGCCCGATTTTCCGCTTTGTGCCACAAGCCCTGAACCAGCCAGCAGTCTGGCAAGGGCGACGCCCGGTGTGAATTGGCCGCTCAGTGCGGGTGCGCGCTTGCCCCGGACGGAGCGAATATCGAAGCCTAGTTGCTGATGCGACACCCGCGCGAACGTCTTGAGCGCGGCCCCCAGTTCCTGGGCGGGTATGTCGAACCGATATACCAACGCTTGGGCGCTGGCCGGCATTCCACGCGCGAACAGCGCGATCGCCGCCACTGCCGCGCCGCGCTTCCAATCCGAACCCGCCACTCTCCGCATGTTATACCCCCCGATGCGGCAACGGCGCCGCTGCAGAGTGAGACGTGCGGTCGCTGCGAAGGGACAGCGAGGTCACGACAAAATTATGACGGTCATTGCCGGCGGAGCGTGACGTCCCGATTCTCGCGATATGCCCGAACCGGGGTCAGCGCAGTGACCGCCTCGACAAACGCATCGGTATCGCCTGCGGTGAACACCCCGTTGACGCGCGTTGCCGCAGTTCCTGCGTCGCCGATGACCAGCCTTTCTTTCGAATATCGGTTCACGCGCGCAACCGCGGACGAAAGGGGTTCGTCGTCGAAGGTTAACTGTCCCGCCTCCCAGCTGAGCGACTGCGTGACGTCGGCTTTTTCCACGGTGCCGGCCGCGCCGCCCAGCGGCATCACAAGTTCCCTGCCGGGCTGTAGCGCCTGGTCGACGGCGATCCTGCTACCGGCAGGAGAAGCGGGTGGGGGGATCGGCACGTGGCTGTCGCGGTCAAGCACCGCGACATGTCCCTCGTAAAGCAGAACGTGGATCTGCCGAGCGACCATCTCGACGGAGAAGGCGGTCCCGGTCGCTACGACGACCTTGTCGCCGGCAGTGACGCTGAACGGGCGCAACGGGTTTTTGGCGACGTCGAATTTGGCCCTGCCGCGAACGAGCACCAGGTCGCGCCGATCTCGCTCCATCCGGACATCGACTTCGGTATCTGCGTCGAGCGACAGTTTAGAGCCATCTTCGAGAATCGCGAGCTGCCGCTCGCCGAGCCCGGTGCGGTAGCTATGCGTCGGCGTATGGACGAGGATTGCCATCGCTACTGCTACGAGCAGGCATGCCGCTACGGTGCCGATCCAAAGCCGTTTCGACGCGGTATGCCGAGACCAGAGTTGGCGATTTTGTCGCCGAAAATTATCGAGCGCGGTGCTGCGCAGATGAATCAATTCTGGCCTGCCCGCGACGCTGTCGATCGCATCCCAGATATCAACCGCTTCTTCAAACGCTCGCGCGTTTTCGGGGTCGTTCAGCCAGCGATCAAACGCGATCCGATCCGACGGTGTCAGCGCCCCCTCGGCAAGGCTTAGACACCAATAAGCGGCCTGCTCGTCGCGATGCGCCGCGCGATCGGAGCCGGCGTTCATCGCGCATCTCGCATCTTGCGGATCAGCAACGCCATCGCCTTCGCCACATGGTGTTTCACCGCGCTTGAGGATATGCCAAACGCCGTTCCGATCGCATCCTGGCTCATATTTTCCACGCGGTAGAGAATGAAGATGGTCCGGGTCCGCTCGGGAAGCTCTCCCAACGCCTGCGTCAGCAGCGCGAGTTGCTCGCGCCCTTCCGCAAGACGGTGCGGGTCGAATTCGTCAAGGTCGCGATCAACTTCTGTGCCGACCCATTCCTTGTATCGGTCTCGAACCCGGTTCTTGCGTACGCCGTCGACCAGAAGATTCTGGGCAATCTGGAAAATATAGGCGTCCGGCGCTGCATCCTCTCCGCGCTTGAGCATGCGAACGAAAACTTCCTGCGCCAGATCTTCGGCTTCGCTCGGATTGCGCACACGACGCAGAAAGAACGCCATCAACGCCGGTCGCCAGCGTCGATTGAGATGGTCCGCGTCAAAGGCGTTTTCCGGCTTCACCAAATCCCCTGCGTTGATTCTTCGCGCGTAAGGTTAGACGCGCGAGGGAGACATCAGGACAGTAAAATTCTCGATATGCAGAGCGCCGGATGGCGCCACGATGCAATCTGGAAGCGCAACGGTGTAAATTGACCGGCACGACGCAAGGGAAAACGATTATTCTATCTCGCCAGAGAGACAAAAGCCGACGATTCGGGTGCACTTTACGTGTTCCGCCCATCGCTCTAGCTTGGCCGAGCCATTGTACGGCGGACAGAGTGAAGTGGAAAACGAATGCGCGTCACAAGGACATTCATGATGATGGCTGCGTTGAGCGCTCTCGGTGGAAACATCGCACACGCTCAGACGGAACCCACAAACCAGCCCATGTCGGAAATCGAGCTTGATCGAAAGTTGGTCGAACAAGGCTCTCTTCCCCCGTCCGTGCTGAAGATTGATGCCGAACTGGCAAAGCTTCCACGGACCGACCCCAGAGCCCTGCAGCTAATGAAGCAGAAGCTCGCGATTACCCAGCAGCATGCGGACGGGCTGCGCGAGCAGCAGGATACCAGAACTCGCGAGCAGCAGGAGAGACTCCGTGCCGTGGGTGCTTTGACAAAGCTTTCCGACAGGACATCAACGCAACAGCAGCCGCAACAACAGGAACAAGAGCAGCGCATGTGTGCCGTAAACAATGGACAGGTAGGGTATTTGAGGCCTTGTTGAAAATTCCGCCTTTTCGACAAGTGGCTTTCGCCCTCATGTCTAAGTTGGTCATGTAGAATGCGTCGTTGGATCAGCCTTTTCGCACTATCATGTTCGTTTGTCGTCGCCTCGCCGGCGCTGGCGGACGGCGAGATGCCGCCGTTGCCCATGCTCCCCCGGACGTTCAAGAGTTTCGCCGAATGCCGTGCGTTTCTCGATGCGGCCTACAAGGAAGACCGTGGCAGGGCGGATACGGCACCGCGCAAGACCGGCAACGGAACCACGCAAACGCTGATACAAAGCGAAGGTCCAAAGACCACCGGCCCGCAGCAGGCGGCATACGACGTAACCGAAGGCTGGGCGAACCGCACGCCCGTGCCTGGGGGAAAACAAATCATGACGAACTACAGTTACAAGAGAACGCAGGAGCGCTGCGATGGCCCGCGCCTGACGGGGGAGACCTCCACCGGCTATTCGCTCGAAGGGTATGAGCCCGCCCCTGTGCAAGGAAAATAAGGGCATATGTCGAAGGATCGATACCGTATCTGATGCCGATCGACTGTTATGACGGTTGACGGATGAGCGCGCCACAACTGCACAGGAACGACGCCATCGTTGAAACGCGCGCAATGACTGTGCGCAATGTCATGATATGATTGGCATTATCAGCACCATAAAGCACCCTTCACCATGTGCGGCCTGGCGCAGCCCTGTGCCGGACGGGGGAGCGGTTGGCCGGAATGCCAGAGACCGAGACGACTGAAGATATTCGGCATCTCGGCGTCGATCACCGCGAGCGGGTTGTTGTCGCCGTAGCGCGTCGCGCTGCGATAGCGCAGCGCCTGCTTGTAACTGGTGCCGGCGAAGCGGCTGATCGTGATCCAATACCCGAAAGGCGCGTCCTGCGTCGGCTCCGCGGTGATGACGGCACCCCGGAGCGGGCCGGCGTCGATGTAGCGGATCTCCTGGTTGTTGTTGTGACCCACGAAACGTTCGTAGACTGTGACGAAGGCGTCGGCGGCGCGATCGTAGCGGAGCAAAGCCGTGCCATGCAGCTGGTCGCCGTTGCCGGCATGCAGGCTGTCTGCCTCGATCCGCAGCAGCGTCACACCCGTCGCGGGATGCAACAACGTCGGCATGCCGAGATAATGCGGCTGTGAGAAGGTGTCGTTCGCGTTCCCGCCGGGCGCGATCAGCAGCGTATTCAAAGAGGGGTGGCAGGAGCGGCCGCCGTCCTTGCTGATGCACAGCCTGATCGCGCCGGGCTCGGTTCCCTCTGCCGACGGGGTGTCGTTGGTGTCCGGCCCTTGCGTGGCGGTGAAGCGCCACGGCGAGCGTGTCGCGAACGGCTTCGACAGGTCCATCGTGGCGATGGCCTTTATCGGCGGGGCGGCAGCAACGACCGGGGCCACCCCGGTTGCCGCCTGAACCAAGGTCAGCGCGGCAGCCAACACGGCGCCCGCACCGATCCGACGCCGCACGACTTGAGGACGGATCACTTGCTCTTCTCCCCATCAAAGACCGGCAGACGTGCGGGATCGAAGCGGGCGAAGCTGGCCCCGCCCACGTCGCGCGCGCTTAGCTCCTGCTGCCGCTCATGTCCCGTGTGTGGATCGACGATACGGCGGGATACGTGCGCGACGTGCCACACCCGCGCGTGCCTGTCGTAATCAAAGCGATACTCCGCCCGCATCTCGCCCGCACCGGCATCGACGACGGTGAAGCTGCCGGCCTGCGCACGCAGCCAGCCACCCGTCGTCGCGCACGGCCCGCAGGAGAGAAGACGCGCATTCGCCGCTGTCCTGCGCGGCCGCCCGTCCGCTTCGCGGCGCATTAGCACCACCTCTAGTGGATGCCGTGCGCTCGCCATACCACCGCGCGCGCGATCGACGACCAGCAGCGCATCGTCACGTCCTTCGCCGGTTAGATCGCCCATGATAGAATCGACCACTTTCGCCCCAAGCGCGGCTGCCGCGAGCGCGGCGGTGCTTCCGTCAGGCGCGTGTTGTGCCATCGCGCGGCCTCCAAAGCCCGCCTGTGCCACGAGCATGAGCGATATCGTCACGATACGATACGACCGGGTGAGCTTCGCAAGCGTTCCCGCCCCTGGCATCAGTACGGATCGCTATGCTCAAGAATCTCCTGCCCCATCAGCACGCACATGCCGGCAGGATTGGCGTAGATCAGGCGCATCCGGTACTCGCCCTTGTAGACGCTGCCCCATATCTCCAGCACGTCGAAGCGACGCTTGCCGACGAGCGATGCGACCGTGCCGATCTTGCGGAGGCTGGCCGGATCGATCGTCGCCCGGTTGTCGCCATCGTTATGGAAGCGGAGCAGCTTCAGCGCCTGTGTCCGCGCTTCGGCAGCACAGGGATGGGCGGGCGTGGCAGGCGTCGCGCCGGCAACCGCGGCGGCCAACAGGATCGATGGCATCATCATCGGATAATCCTTAGGGTCTCGAGGTAGGATATGCTCGGCCGGCGGCCCTGCGCCGCACCAGACGCCTGACGACCAGCACGGCCGCCAAGACCAGGCTCGCCAGCATCACAGGCGTGAGGCCGACGACCACCCAGCCCATCATGGTCATGGCATAGAGCCGGTGGCCGATGTCGATACCCGCGACGAGGCATGGCTCGGGACCGGCTTCGGTTGCGCCACAGCCCGTCACGCGTGCGACGAGGATCCCGGCGGCGAAGATGAGCGCGGGCAGCCAGAGCAGAGCGACGAGCACCGCGCACCCCCAGCGCGCGGCGCGCCGGACGCCCGCTGATCCGGCTCCGGTCATGACCGCCTGCCTCCTGGCCGCTGCCCGTCTGGCTGCCGCACGATCACGAGT
>NZ_SGIS01000081.1 GCF_004208535.1 Sphingomonas populi | reverse complement strand
GACTGTCCGACCCTTATCAGACCATCAAACCAAACGACCTGTGCAGACGCTCCAGGTGGCCGGCTTCAGATCGGAACGATGGCCGGCTTCACGTCGGAATAGGTGGCCGGCTTCGTCGGAATCCGCAAAACGGGAGGGTATGGGCGATGCTATTCGTCATTTTCCTAACCGGGATCATCGCGCAGCGATGTCACCACTCTCAAGTACGCATATGCCCACGGGCCACGTTTTTTAACGGGGTGTCATGCCTCCAATAAGCTAACGGCCGCGACCCTCCTGACGTCGGCATAGCACGGCCCGTTTCTACCGCGCACAGGCGGACTCAGCCCGGGACAGTTTTTTAGGATGTCGCGCTCGGCCTTCATTCTAGCCAACTCGCGGCGCAGCCGCTCAATCTCCTGCTGCTCGGGCTTCAGCACGCCGTGTCCGGGAAACGCCGATCCCGGGTCAGCCGTCTGTTCGCGCACCCACTTGCGCAGCACGTTCTCGTGCAGGTCCAGATCGCGCGCCGCCTGCGATACCGACACCCCGCGTTCCCGCACCAGCTTCACCGCCTCGAGCTTGAACTCGCGGCTGAACTTCCGTCGTTGCATCTCCATCCTCCGGTTCCAAAAACACCTTATCTCGGTGTCCACGAAACCGGCAGCAGCTCAGACAGTCCTAACGGAGACCAGATTATGTCGCCCTGAACCTCTTGACACAACCACCCTTCATATAAGCAGTTACAAGGGTTCAACTACCTAAAAACACCGGTTTGCGCTTTTCTTGGAACGCCGAAAGCCCCTCTTTCATGTCGTGGCTATGGGTATGAAGTTCGCAGGCGAGCAACTCGAACCTCAGCGCGACGTCCTGTGGCTGTTCCAGGCCATTATCCACCAGCGTTTTCATGCGGCGGAGCACCAGTGAGCTTTTCGATGCCAACTTCGCGACGAGGCGTTCGGCCGCTGCGGTGAGGTCAGCATCATCGACGACTTCGTTAACCAGGCCGCAGGCGATCAACTCATCGGCCGGCAGAAATTCCCCGGTGAACATCAGATATTTCGCGCGCGTGGGACCGATCTTTCGGGGCAGGCGCACCGAACCGCCCCCGCCTGGAATCAGCCCGAAATTGCCATGCGCATCCCCCAGCTTGGACGACCTCGCTGCGATGACTAGGTCGCAGCACAAGACTAGTTCCAGTCCTCCGGCCAAGGCTAGCCCGTTGACCGCAGCGATGACCGGCCGGGGGCATGCCTCCAAGCGCGCCATCATGGCTAGGAGGCTCTTGAGGAACTGCGCAGTGGCGCCTTCCTCACTTTGCGAGGTGCGGTTGACAAATTTAAGATCGGCGCCCGAGCAGAACGCTCGGCCGGTGCCCATCAGCACGACCGCGATGATTGACGGATCATCGACGAGATCGAGGGCGGCGTTGATGCCCGCTATCACATCGGGCGTGATTGCGTTTAGCGCCGCCGGGCGATTGAGCGTCACCCATATTGCGCCGGCGCGTGTCTCGACCACGACGCTTTGGTCTGACATAATTCTCTCCAATACTCCATTATCACAGCATTGCCCTAATGAGGCGTCTAGCTATTTATCCTTGCGATACCCAATGCAACCAGTTAATTGACATACTGAAAAATATGTTTCCCGAGCAGGCTGTTTTTAGGGGTGGAGATGTTAGGTGATCCCGGTCTTGCCGCTAGGCTGCGTGCAACACTCGCTTTGCCCGTGATTGTCGGGCCTATGTTTCTCGTCTCTGGCCCCGAACTGGTGATCGCCTGCTGCCAGAGCCGCGTTGCCGGGTCGTTTCCCACCCTAAATGCCAGGTCGACGGATATACTCGACCAATGGCTCACGAGCGTCACCGCCGCGCTGGATGAGAGCGCTGCGCCTTATGCGGCGAACCTGATCGTTCATCCAACCAACCCAAGGCTGGCGGATGATCTCGGTGTGATAGTGAAGCACAAGGTTCCGCTGGTGATCGCCAGCGTGGGGAGTCCGGTGCGCGTTGTTGCGGATGTAAAGGGCTATGGTGGCCTCGTTTTTGCCGACGTAGCCTCCTTGAAACATGCGCGACGCGCGGCAGAAGTCGGAGTCGACGGCCTCATCTTGCTGTGCGCTGGCTCAGGCGGTCACACCGGCTGGCTCAACCCATTTGCATTCGTGACCGCCGTACGTAAATTCTTCGCTGGACCCGTTGTCGTCGCCGGATCGATTTCAAACGGTCGGATGATCCATGTTGCCGAAGAGCTTGGCGCGGACTTTGCCTATTTAGGTACGCCCTTTATCGCGGCGACCGAGAGCCTGGCGGGGGACGACTACCGACAGATGTTGGTCGACAGCGACGCCGATGACATTCAGTTGATGTCGGAACTCACGGGTATGCCGGCCAATATGCTGCGCAAGAGCGTGGAACGCAGCAAGTTCAAGCCGGAGGCGACCCAGGGAGCTTTTGATGCCGCCAAGGGTACTGAGACGCTCAGGGCATGGCGGGATATCTGGAGCGCGGGTCATGGCGTGGGCGACATCGAGCGCATCGAGCCGGTCGCAGCCATCGTCGATCACATGATCCAAGAGTATAGGCAGGCGCGGATGGCGAGCCAACAACGTCTCGCTGGAGTGGCCGCGACTTATGAGACCTGTGCGCTGGTGGGAGTAGCGCGCTGTAGTTGAGCTGTTTTTCTATTTTTCTGAGGCCATTGGCCTACCTCGCTACTGCTCTGGTCAGAGCGGTAGCGGCCTTCATGCTTGGGCCGCGAGAATGTCCATGGCGCCCGTGCCTCATCAGAGTGGCGACATGGATCGAGACCTGCGCATCGGCCGTGCCGGTAACGCGCGAGCGCGAAAGACACTCGTTCAGTTGGCATGGCTCTGGCTGCGCTATCGGCCTGAGAGCGAGTTGTCCGCATGGTTCCGCGCACGCGTCGGTAAGCTGCAAGGTCGAACCCGCAGGATCGCGATCGTCGCGATGGCACGCAAGTTGTTGATCGCGCTCTGGCGCTTCACCGAGACCGGCGAAATCCCGGCCGGCAGCATGCTCAGAGCCGCATAGGAATCGCCGCTGGGAAACCCGCAGCGACGCGGGGAGCACGACCGTCTTCGTCAATGGTTACACCAGACTGCCGCGTGGCAGGTTGGTCGTGTTCGATCGGGGCCTTGGCTCGTGCATGAGGCATTATGGTTACGGGTTCCAGATCGAACCCGACCGCATGTAAGGTTACGCAGCCGAGGCTGCCGCACAGTGCCGCCCCAACTCGCTCGCAGAACGAAGAATGTACCGCCGTCGATAGGATGAACGACATGCCGCCGTAGCCTTGACAATCGAAGCCTCATGTAAGGACGAGGCCCGGATTGGCCAGAAAAACGGCATCACCCGTCGCTGGGCCAGGCGCGGCACGCGGCCGTCAGCGCCCAAGGATCAGCGGACGAAATCAGCCTACATCTATGGCGCGATCTGCCCGGCTGAGGGCAAGGCGGCCGGGCTCGTTCTGCCTCGCTGCAACATCCTGGGCATGACGCTTCACTTGGCCGAGATCGCGGCTACCGTAGCGCCCGGCGCGCATGTCGTGCTGCTGCTCGATCAACCCTGGCGCATCATGTCCATCGGCACACGCAAATGGGCGCATGCGTCATGATCAGCAGGATTTGGTATGAGTTGCATAATCACACAAGGCGTTCGGACTGGCGGAAGGCATCAGCGATCTGGCGCCATCGACGATTGCCACAAGACGACGCGCGCTCGAACGAACCATCGACGACATCATCACGACGCCTCGTCGTGTGAACTGACGATGAAGCTCCGAAACAGCTTCGCTCGCGCCAGGGAGCAGCTCCTTATCTTCGCATACTGGCCCGGCAAGGTCGAACCGACCAATAATGCCTGCGAGCGCGACCGTCGCCCCGCCGTCATCCAGCGCAAGATCACCAATGGCTACCGCGCAATGTGGGCTGCTTAGGGGGAAGCTGACATCAGGACCGTCGTCGCCACCGCGCGGCTTACGCCTGGTACCAACATCTTCGGTACCATCGCCGCTACCCGGGGCGCATGAAAACCCTCAGAGCGGGGGTCGGTAATTACCCTTCACCTGCAGCGTCAGCGTGGCAAATCTTTGGTCTCAGCTCGTCAAATCTGATTGACACATTTAATTGCCCTATCATAAGTTAGCCCGCAATTATCCGCAAAGAAGATAACAATCTCGAATTCGGAAGCGAACCTAATGGCTTTCTCGCTTTGGGGCTGCAGCCAAGTTCAATATCGATAATAGGGAGAGGGAGATATGGTGAAAATGAAAACGTTTTTAGGATGCGGGGCGTCTGCCATTTTTCTTTTTGCGCCACCGGCTCTAGCGCAGGCTAGCAATGGGGCAAGGCAATCTGAGCAAGGCGTTGAGCAGTCCGACGTTGGTGTCGGTGATATCATCGTCACGGCCCAGCGTAGGGATCAGCGCCTTCAGGATGTGCCCATCACGATCTCCGCAGTCGGTGCACCGGCGTTGGCGAATGCCGGGGTCACCGGCATCACCCAGCTTCAGTCGGTCTCGCCTGGGTTGCAAGTGAGTGTGCAGACCGGACCGCTTAACATCTACTTGCGTGGTGTCGGCGTCAAGTCCGGCGATCTTCTGGTGGAGAACTCGGTCGCAGTCTATGTCGATGGTGTCTACCAGCCCGCTGCTATGGCCAACGTGTTCGAGTTCAACGGCCTAGAGCGCATAGAGGTCCTGAAGGGGCCGCAAGGCACGCTTTTTGGCCGCAACGCGACAGGGGGCGTAGTTCAGGCCATCACCAAGGATCCCACATCGAATCCCGAGATGAATTTCGATGTCGGCTATGCCAATTATCAGACGGTGAAGGCTTCAGCCTACGTTTCAGGCGGTTTGACGGATACGTTGGCGGCCAACGTTGCGATCCAGTATAGTAATCAGAAGGATGGCTGGGGCAAAAACGTCATCACAGGCGGCGAGAACTACACTTCAAACGATTTCAACGTGCGCGGTAAGTTAAAATTCACACCCGATGATTTAACCACGATCACGCTTTCTGGGAACTATTTCGAGTTCGGTCGCGTTGGCGGTGTGCAGAACCCTCCGGGTGCGGTCCTCTCCACCGGGCAAGGGTATCTTGGACGGTATAATTTCGCCGAAAATGGCCTTACCGGGGCAAGCGGTGATAGCTATGGTGGCTCGCTCACTGCAACGCGTGATTTCGGTGCATTCCAAGTTAGGAATATCGCGGCCTACCAGAAGTTCACCGGTTTTCAGGCCCTCGATCAGGACGGGGGGGCGGAAGCTAAAGTTCAGGGCGAGTTCTTTGCCAAGACCCGCATGATAACCAACGAATTTCACGTTTTTGCACCGACCAGCTCTCGGTTCCAGTGGCTTGCCGGCGTCTATTACTTTAATTACAATTCCGCAGTTGAACCAACGAATATTACGGGCAGTGATCTCAATGCCGCCTATAGCGTAATCTTGGCCCCCGTATTCGGCCCATTGGCAGCAACGATCAATGGCGTTTCGGTGTTCGGACGAGACAAAGCACGATCGATCTCAGGCTTCGTGCAAGGCACATATCCGGTAACGGACAAGCTCAACCTGACAGCCGGCTTCCGGTACACCAACGACAAGGTGACGTATACCGGGCATCAGGCTTTCGTCGCCGCAGGTCCGTTGGATGGGGTAGTTTTCGATCCGCAAGTTACAAAGAAATACGATAAATCCAGCCCCACGTGGCGGCTGTCCCTAGACTACAAGTTCGCTCCAGATATTTTGGGCTATGTTTCTTGGAACCGCGGCGTGAAGTCAGGCAACTTCTCTCTCGGTACCGGGGCTGGGTCCAATCAGGCTTTCAGCCCGGAAAGGCTCGACGCCTATGAAGTCGGTCTGAAGACGCAATTTTTCGATCGAAAGCTTACGTTCAATACATCGGCCTTCTACTATGACTTCCAGAACATCCAGTTCCAGAAGGTAACGAACGGCACTGTGTTCACCATCAACGGGCCGACTGCGAAACTCTATGGGCTTGAAGCGGAACTGGTGGCCCGGGTCACTCCGCGGCTTACCCTAAATGCGAACGGTGGCTATCTACATACGAGGATTGGCGATTTCCCGGGGGCTCCTAACGTGAACCGCTTGCCAAATGGCAGGAACGACAACGGAGATCCGACCTACAACGCGAAGGGGAATCGCCTACCTTTTGCTGCTGATTTCTCGGGCAATATTGGTTTTGAATATCGTCTTCCGGTCGAGGGCGGACAGTTCAAGCTCGCCAGCAACTTGTATTATACGACCAAAGTCTACAGCGAGCTGGACAATCGCCTTTTCAACGCCGGGCGTGAAAACCTGTCCGCGTCGCTCGGATGGGAAGGCAAGAATGGCCTGCGCGTATCGGTATGGGGAGCAAATCTGACCGACCGTTACTACTATGTGCAGTTGCTCGGGGTGGCGGGAGCAAACGACATCGGAGCTCCGGCCGCGCCGCGCACATATGGTATGACGGTGGGGTACCGCTTCTGATAATTATGAACTCTGGTCGTTGATATTTGACGACGGTTGGCGGGTTCAGCGTCCATAAAGACGGGATGAGCGCCAGCAAAAAGGCGATTTTACGCTGGCGCTCATCTATTTTTGGCATCTCGAAATGATTGACACATCTTTGCCGCAGTAAAGGGATCGTAATTACCGACCCCCGGTCTGAGGGTTTTCATGCGCCCCGGGTAGCGGCGATGGTAGCGAAGGTGTTGGTACCAGGCGTCGGGCGCGCGGTGGCTGCGACGGTCCTGATGTCAGCTTCCCCCTGAGCAACCCACATTGCGCGGTGTAACCGACCGATTGAACTGATGGGGTGGATGTACCCTTCGCCCGGCATCGTATGATGCCAGACCGGCGCGATGTTGCGCTGGAGAAGGAGGAGCAGATGACCGACGTCCACATGCTCGCAAGCGACCTCGCGAAGCGCAGCTTCCAGAATTGCGCAACAGCGCTGGGAGGGGCGGTTCTATTCAACCGAACGGTGTCGCGCGCTAACATTACAGTTGCGCTTTATTGAAAACTCTGAATCAATAGGTCTCCATGGTATGGAGGTCATGGATGACGGGTGCATCGATCGAGACGACGCTGGAACTGTGGGCATCCGGTTTGCGCGACGC
>NZ_SGIS01000080.1 GCF_004208535.1 Sphingomonas populi | reverse complement strand
GCACGACACCCGAAAACTCTCCATCCGCAGAAAATTTAAACACGCCGGATGGCACGACGACTATCTCTCTTCTCTCCTCGCTCAAATGCGATAGCCCTGCCCTGGAAGGGAGGGGTCGGGGGTGGGTTGGTCTGCGAGGGGATGTTTCGGACGCCACACGCCTACCCACCCCCAGCCCCTCCCTTTCAGGGAGGGGAGCAGGTCGGGCATGGTGACGGCTATCCCTGCCCCTTGGGCGCATCAAGCAGCGCGAGGAAGTTGCGGCATGGCAGCGTCGGGTCGCGGTGGCGGACCAGCCATAGCATGATCGTCGCGGTATCGTCGGTGATCGGGCGGTAGGTCAGCATCGGCGACTGGAGGTTGCAGAGCGATTCGACCATCACCATCACGCCGATTCCTGCCGCCGCCAGCCCGTACAGGCTGGTCACGTCGGTGACGATCTGCGCGACGCGCGGTTCGATGCCGCCTTCACGGAGCAGATCGAGCAGGTGGCTGGTGAAAGTGCTGCGCTCGTTGGCGTAGAGCACCAGCGGTTCGTCGGCGAGATCGGCGATCCGCACGCCGGCCTGCTGCGCCAGCCGGTGGCCGGGCGGGCAGGCGAGGTAGAGCCGCTCGCTGAGGAACGGTTCGGCGATCAGCGTATCGGGCAGATCGGGGATCGCGCGACCGCGCCGGAACCCGATATCGAGCAGATGATCGGCGATCTGTTCGAGATGGTCCGCGCCACCGATTTCGCGCAGCACCAGCGATATTTGCGGATACCGATCGCGGAAATCGGAGATGGCGTGCGCAATCTCGGGCACGAACGGCGCCGAGGCGCTGAAGCCGATCGCGAGTTCGCCGAGTTCGCCGCGCGCGGCGCGGCGCGCGACCGAGATGGCATTGTCCGCCTCGCGCAAGGTGGCGCGGGCGGCATCGAGGAACAGCCGCCCCGCCGGCGTGAGCGCGACGCGCCGGCTGGTGCGTTCGAGCAGCCGCACCTGCAATTCATCCTCGAGCGCGCGGATCTGCTGGCTGAGCGGCGGCTGCGAGATGCCGAGATGTGCAGCGGCGCGCGCGAAGTGGAGATCCTCGGCGACCTGGACGAAATAGCGGAGGTGGCGGAGCTCCATGATTGATAGGGCTACCATATCAATCATGCCGTAAACAATATTGGACAGCGATGTTCGCCGGGCGCAGTTCGCCGCATCGCACAATATTTGGGCGTCGATATTCCAACATGACACGCGCACGGGTCGCTCCGCCGCACCAGTCCAGCATCGGGAACCTGCGATGATCGGTATCGTCCGAATGGCGCTGACGCGGCCGCTGACCTTCATCGTGATGGCGATCCTGATCGCGATCATCGGCGTGCTGGCCGCGATCCGCACGCCGGTCGACATCTTCCCCGACATCCGCGTGCCGGTGATCGCGACCGCGTGGCAATATACCGGCCTTCCGCCCGACCAGATGAGCGGGCGGATCATCACTCCGTTCGAGCGCGTGCTGACCACCACCGTCAACGACATCGACCATATCGAGAGTCAGTCGCTGCCCGGCATCGGCGTGGTGAAGATCTATTTCCAGCCCGGCGCCGACATCCGCACCGCCACCGCGCAGGTGACGAGCGTGTCGCAGACCGTGCTCAAGCAATTGCCGCCGGGCATCACGCCGCCACTGATCCTCAACTACAACGCCTCGACCGTGCCGATCCTCCAGCTTGCGCTGTCGGGCAAGGGCCTGAGCGAAGGGCGGATGTTCGATCTCGCGCAGAACCAGGTCCGCCCCGGTCTGGTGACGGTGCCGGGCGCTGCCGTGCCCTACCCCTCGGGCGGGCGCACGCGGCAGATCCAGATTGATCTCGATCCGGCAGCGCTGCAATCCAAGGGGCTTTCCGGTCAGGACGTCGGCAATGCGATCGCCGCGCAGAACCAGATCAACCCGGCCGGCTTCGCCAAGATCGGCAGCTTCCAGTATAGCGTCCAGCTCAACAACGCGCCGAGCACGATCGAGGAACTGAACGCGCTGCCGATCAAGGTGGTCAACGGCGCGACGATCACCATGCGCGACGTGGCGCACGTCCGCGACGGCTCGGCGCCGCAGACCAACGTCGTCCATGTCGACGGGTCGCGGTCGGTGCTCATCACCATCCTCAAGAACGGCGCCACCTCGACGCTGGCGATCGTGCAAGGCATCAAGGATGCGCTGCCGAAGATCCAGGCGACCTTGCCGCCCGAGCTGAAAGTGGTGCCGCTCGCCGACCAGTCGCTGTTCGTGAAGGCGGCGGTGGAGGGCGTCGTCAAGGAAGGCGCGATCGCCGCCGCGCTCACCTCGGTGATGATCCTGCTGTTCCTCGGCTCGTGGCGCTCGACCGTCATCATCGCGATCTCGATTCCGCTGTCGATCCTCGCCGCGATCATCGCTTTGTCGGTGACGGGCAATACGCTCAACACGATGACGCTGGGTGGCCTGAGCCTCGCAGTCGGCATCCTCGTCGACGATGCGACGGTGACGATTGAGAACATCAACTGGCACCTCGAACAGGGCAAGGGCGTGACGCAGTCGATCCTCGACGGCGCGGCGCAGATCGTGACGCCGGCGTTCGTGTCCTTGCTGTGCATCTGCATCGTGTTCGTGCCGATGTTCTTCTTACCCGGCGTATCGGGCTTCCTGTTCGTGCCGCTGGCGCTGGCGGTGGTGTTCGCGATGATCGCGTCGTTCATCCTGTCGCGCACGCTGGTGCCGACGATGGCGATGTATCTGCTGAAACCCCATGCCGGGCATGACGACGAATCACTGCATGAGGCCGGCACGCCGGCTTCGCGCAACCCGCTGGTGCGGTTCCAGCGCGGGTTCGAGCGGGGGTTCGAAAAGGTGCGGAGCGGCTATCTCGGCCTGCTCGAACGCGCATTGGGTGCGCGCAAAGTGTTCGTGATCGGCTTCCTCGTCTGCGTGTGCCTGTCGTTTCTGCTCGCGCCGTTCCTCGGCGAGAATTTCTTCCCGTCGGTCGATGCCGGGCAGATGGCGCTGCACGTCCGCGCGCCGGTCGGCTCGCGGATCGAGGATACCTCGGCCGAGTTCGACCGGATCGCGCACAAGATCCGCGAGGTCATTCCGGCGAACGAACTGGTCTCGATCGTCGACAACATCGGCCTGCCGGTCAGCTCGATCAACACGACCTACAACAATTCCGGCACGATCGGCCCGCAGGATGGCGATATCCTGATCCAGCTCAGCGAGGGCCACAAGCCGACCGCCGAGTATGTGCGCAAGCTGCGCGAGGAACTGCCCAAGGCGTTCACCGGCACGACCTTCTCGTTCCTGCCCGCCGATATCACCAGCCAGATCCTCAACTTCGGTGCGCCCGCGCCGATCGACATCCAGATCGCCGGCAAGAACGATGCCGACAACCAGAAGCTCGCCAAGGCGATCCTGCGGCGGATCGGCACGATTCCCGGCGTGGCCGACGCGCGCATCCAGCAATCGGCGCGCTACCCACAGCTCAACGTCGATATCGATCGTGCCCGCGCCGGCCAGTACGGACTCAACGAACGCGACGTGACCAACAGCCTCGGCAGCGCGCTGGCCGGCACCTCGCAGACCGCGCCGGTGTTCTTCCTCGATCCCAAGAGCGGGGTGTCCTATCCGGTCGTCGCGCAGACGCCCGAATATCGGATCGGCTCGCTGAGCGACCTTGCCAACGTGCCGGTCACCGCCACCAACGGCGGCAGTGCGCAGATCATCGGCGGGATCGGCAACATCACCCGCGCCAATGCGGCGGCGGTCGTCTCGCACTATAACATCGCGCCGGTGACCGACGTGTACGCAACCATCAACGACCGCGATCTCGGCGCGGTGGCGGGTGACATCAAGGCGGTCATCGCCAGCCTGAAAGGCCAGACGCCCAAGGGTGTGACGGTGACGCTGCGCGGGCAATATGCGACGATGCAGACGGCGTTCTCCGGCCTTGGCTTCGGCCTGCTCGCGGCGATCGTGCTGATCTACCTGCTGATCGTCGTGAACTTCCAAAGCTGGCTCGATCCGTTCGTCATCATCACCGCGCTGCCGGGCGCGCTCGCCGGCATCGTGTGGATGCTGTTCATCACCGGCACGACGCTGTCGGTGCCGGCGCTGACCGGCGCGATCATGTGCATGGGCGTCGCCACCGCGAACGCGATCCTCGTGGTCAGCTTCGCGCGCGAGCGGCTAGAGGTGCTGGGTGACGCCACCGCCGCCGCGCTGGAGGCCGGGCAGGTTCGCTTCCGCCCGGTGCTGATGACCGCGCTCGCGATGATCATCGGCATGTTGCCGATGGCGATGGGCTTCGGCGAGGGCGGCGAGCAGAACGCGCCGTTGGGGCGCGCGGTGATCGGCGGGCTTACCGTCGCCACCTTCGCGACATTGATGTTCGTGCCGGTGATCTTCAGCCTGGTGCATCGCCGCCATACCAAAACCGCACCCGGCGCGACGCCGGGCCATCTGGAGCTTGCACATGCCTGAGGGCGATGGCCGTAACTTGAAACGGATCGGCATCATCGGCGTGGTCGCCGCGGTGGCGATCGTCGGCGCCGGCATTGCGGCGCGTTCGCATTCCGAGACGCAGCTCGCGACCTGGACGAGCACGCAAGCCGTGCCGACCGTCACCGTGATCCACGCCGCCGCGAGCAAGGGCACCGGCGCGCTAGTTTTGCCGGGGCAGCTCGCCGCGCTGCAATCGGCGCCGATCTACGCGCGCACCAGCGGCTATATCCGCAAATGGTATGTCGATATCGGCGACAGCGTGCGGCAGGGGCAGGTGCTCGCCGTGCTCGACGCGCCCGAGGTCGACCAGCAGCTCGCCGCCGCGCAGGCCGATTACCAGACCGCGCGCGCCAACCAGCAACTCGCCGCCAGCACCGCGACGCGCTGGAAGACGATGCTCGCCAAGGATGCCGTGTCCAAGCAGGAGACCGACGAGAAGGTCGGCGATCTCGCCGCCAAGACCGCGCTCTCCAACGCGGCGAGCGCGAACGTCAACCGGCTGCGCTATACGCAAGGCTTCACCCGGCTGATCGCGCCGTTCTCGGGCGTGGTCACCACCCGCTCGACCAACGTCGGCAGTTTGGTGACGGCGGGGAGTGCGGCTTCGACGCCACTGTTCACCGTGTCCGACATCAGCCGCATCCGCATCTATGTGAAGGTGCCGCAGGCCTATTCGGCGCAGGTCCATCCCGGCATGGACGTGACGCTGACCCTACCCGAATACCCGGGCCGGACCTTCACCGCGCAGATGACGCGCTCGGCCGATGCGGTCGATACTAGCTCGGGCACGGTGCTGGTCGAGCTGCAGGCCGCCAATGGCGACCGCGCGCTCAAGCCCGGCGCTTATGCGCAGGCGAGCTTCCCGGTCGCGGGCGGCGGCAGCGCGGTCGAGCTGCCGGCGAGTGCGATGATCGTCGGGCAGGGCGGGACACAGGTTGCGATCGTCGGCAGTGATGGCCGCGCTGTGCTCAAAACGGTGACGATCGCGCACGACCTCGGCGACCGTGTGCAGATCAGCGCGGGGCTCTCCGCCAGTGACCGCGTGATCGACAGCCCGCCCGACTCACTCCAATCCGGCGACACGGTGCAGATCGCGCAGCATCAGGGCGCGGCTGGTGGCAAGTAAGGCCGGCTGGCTGCTGACCGCGACGGCGGCGCTGCTCGGCGGCTGTTCGCTCGCGCCCGATTACCAGCGCCCGGCGATGACGGCGCCGGTGGCGTTCAAGGAAAGCGCGCCGTGGCAAGTCGCTGCCGCGACCCCCGCGCCTTCCGGCAAATGGTGGCAGGCGTTCGGCGATCCCGCGCTCGATGCGCTCGAAGCGCGTATCGACGCGGGCAATTTCGATCTCGCCGCCGCCTCGGCCCGCTATGAGCAGGCGCGGTCGCTGGTACGGCAGGCGCGCGCCGATCTCTTCCCGCAGATCGGCGTGGCGGCGAGCGGCGAGCGCGACCGGCTCTCTGCCAACCGACCGCTCGGCAAGGGGATCGCCTCGACGCAGACCGACAAGGTGGTTGGTGGTTCGCTTGCCTATGAACTCGATCTGTTCGGGCGGGTGCGCAACAGCGTCGCCGCCGGCCGCGCCAACGCGCATGCCGCCGCGTTCGATGTCGAAGGCGTTCGGCTCGGGCTGCAGAGCCAGCTTGCCGCGACCTATTTCGATCTGCGCGGGCTCGACGCGCGCATCCTGTTGCTGCGCCAGACGGTCGACTCGTTCCAGCGCGCGTTCGACCTGACCGATACGCGCCATTCGGGCGGGATCGCTTCGGGCATCGACGTCAGCCGCGCGCAGGCGCAACTGTCCAGCGCGCGGGCGGAACTGTCCTCGGTCGAGATCGATCGCGCCAAGGACGAACATGCCATCGCCGTGCTGGTCGGCGAGGCGCCGGCGACCTTTTCGATTGCGGTCGCCGATCCGCAGACCCGCCCGCCCGTGATCCAGCCCGGTCTCCCTTCGACCCTGCTTGAGCGCCGCCCCGACATCGCCGCCGCCGAGCGTCGCGTCGCCGCCGCCAACGCGCAGATCGGCGTGGCGCGCGCGGCGTTCTTCCCCAACGTCACCTTGGGCGCGCAGGGCGGGTTCGAATCGATCGGCGGCGACTGGCTCAATGCTGCGAGCAGCTTCTGGGCGCTCGGGCCGTTGCAGGCGGCGCTGACCGTGTTCGACGGCGGCCGGCGCGCGGCGCAGGTCCGGCAGACGCGCGCACAGTTCGACGAGGCGGCGGCCAATTATCGCCAGACCGTGCTCGACGCCTTTCGCGAGGTCGAGGATGATCTCGCCACGCAGCGGCTGCTCGTCGCGGGCGAGGCCGATCAGGCCGCCGCCGCCAAGGCCGCCGAAACGACGCGCGACCTCGCGCTGATCCGCTATCGTGATGGCGCGGCGGACTATCTGGAGGTCGTCACCGCGCAGACCGCCGCGCTCGACGCCGAACGCGCGCTGCTCCAGGTGCGGACACGGCAATTGCAGGCGGCTGGGGATACGTTCCGCGCGCTGGGCGGGGATTTCCGCGCGGGGAAGTAGCGCGCGTCACCCTCACCCTTCCCACCCGGCTTCGCCGGGCGGGCCCCTTCCCTCTCCCGTTGGGCAGGGCTATCGCATTTGAGCGAGGAGAGAAGAGAGATAGTCGTCGTGCCATCCGGCGTGTTTAAATTTTCTGCGGATGGAGAGTTTTCGGGTGTCGTGCTGGAGCAAATTGAGGGCGAGGCGTC
>NZ_SGIS01000008.1 GCF_004208535.1 Sphingomonas populi | reverse complement strand
CCGCGTGGTCGGATGGTCGATGAGCGACACCATGACCGCTCAGCTCGTGACCGATGCGCTAATGATGGCGATCTGGCGACGCGGAAAGCCCGACGCTCTGCTGCATCACTCGGACCAGGGCAGCCAATACACGAGCGAGCAGTTCCAGCGGTTGATGGCCGACAATGGCGTCACCTGCTCGATGAGCCGGTCGGGCAACGTCTGGGACAACGCGGCAATGGAGAGCTTCTTCTCGTCGATGAAGACCGAACGGATCGGCCGGAAGACATATCGAACGCGCAATCACGCGAAGGCGGACGTGTTCGATTATATCGAGCGCTTCTACAACCCGACGCGCCGGCACTCGACGCTGGGCTATCTCAGCCCCATGGACTTCGAGCGGCAAGCGCATGTAGCCTAACTTGGTGTCCATGGGACCGGCAGCAGCTCAACGACTGCCAGCGCTGTTTAGGTTACCCGAGCGGAGGGAGCCGGCTCTCACCGGATGTGACAGGCGATCGTGTCCATCGGTCACGCGATGCTGTCATCAGCGTGACGGCGGAGATCCTCGGCGTATAGATCCGGAGCTTCCCAGGCCGGAAAGTGCCCTCCCTTGGGCATCAGGGTGTAGCGGCGGACGTTATAGAGACGCTCGGCGAGCTCGCGTGGGGCAAGCGCCAAGTCGTGCGGCCACATCGCCACGGCGGTCGGCGCGTGAACATAGGCATCGGCCGCGAGCGGAGGACGGATCCGGGTGCCCTCGTGATAGTACCTTACCGACGAGCCAATAGTATTGGTCGTCCAATAGACCATCAAATTATCGATCAGTGTCTCGAAGGGCCAAACAGAGATCAGATCGCCATCACAATCCGTCCACCCATGGAATTTCTCTATTATCCAGCTCGCCAGACCAACGGGAGAGTCCGCGAGGCCGAAGGCGAGCGTCTGCGGCTTGGAATTCTGGAGCGCTTGATACCCGCCCTCATCCCTGCTCCAAATTGCGGCGCGTCGCGCGTAGGCGGCTTCTGCCTCGCTCGGAGGTGGGTCGCCCGGGCGATCGGGCTTTGGCGCAACCGCTGAGACATGCAGGGCATGAACACGGTCCGGATGCTGAAGCGCGATCCGTGTGGCCACCCCGGACCCGATATCGGTGCCAGCCACCATGAAGCGCTCGTAGCCGAGCGCGGCCATCAGCTTGGGATAAAGATCAGCCGGCTCGACTTGATACGGGCGGCTGGGCTTGTCCGAAAAACCAAAGCCGGGAAGGGATGGAATCACGACGTCAAAGGATGGATCGCCGGTCACGAGAAGCGGTACGAGATGCCGGTATTCGAGGAAGCTCGATGGCCAGCCGTTCATCAGGAGCAAAGGCTGGGGCGTTCGACCCCCGCCTCGGAAATGAAGGAAGTGCACGCCATAGCCGTCGATCGTCGCGCGGAAGTGTGGCAGCCGGTTGAGGGCAGCGAGGCGTTCACGCCAGTCGTAGCGATCGCGCCAGTGAGCGACGAGCGCGGCAAGAAAGCCGCTCTCTGTGCCCTGGCTCCAGTCTGTCGTCACGGCGTCGTTCCACCGCACTTCGGCGAGACGTCGGTGTAGATCTGTCACCATCTTCCGGTCGAACGGTATTTCGAATGGCACGACCATCATCGGCTCTCCCGACCTGTAACGCTTTGGCTGAACGCGGCGAATAGGGCTTATATGGGAGGACTGTAACAATGCGGTCGGAAAAGATCTCGTTCAAGAATGCAGAAGGGGTCGACCTTGCCGGTGCGCTCGACCTCCCGCCGGGTAAGCCCCGTGCGTTTGCGCTTTTCGCGCATTGCTTCAGCTGCTCGTCTCAGAGCCACGCGGCAAAGCGGATCGCGCAGGCCCTGACGCTTCATGGCATCGCGACGCTGCGTTTCGACTTCACAGGGCTTGGCGCGAGTGGCGGCGCATTTGCGGACAGCCATTTCGCCGCCAACGTCGAGGATCTGAAGCACGCGGCGACGTACCTTGCCGAAAAATATCAAGCGCCCACCATATTCGTCGGCCATTCACTCGGCGGCGCTGCCGTGATTGCCGCCGCCGCTGATGTTCCGAGCGTGAAGGCGGTCGTGACAATCGGCGCTCCGTTCGACCCTGCGCATGTCCTTCACCATTTCGGTTCGCAGATCGACGAGATCGAGCGTGCCGGCGAGGCTGAGATAACGATCGCTGGCCGCACGTTCACTGTCCGGAAGGACTTTCTCGACGCGGCGCGGGGCCAGGATCAGGGGCGGCGGCTGGCCGAACTGAAGCGAGCGTTATTGGTCATGCACTCCCCGATCGACGGGATCGTCGGCGTCGAGAACGCGCGGGAGATCTTCGACGCTGCCAAGCATCCCAAATCGTTCATGTCGCTCGATGATGCCGACCACCTGCTCACGAACAAGCGAGATGGCGAGCAGGTCGCCGCGATGATCGCATCCTGGGTCGAGCGCTACCTGGAGCCGTTGTCGGAGACTGCGATCGATCTCGAGGGCACCGTCCAGGTGCGCTCGACCGATGGCAAGTTCCTGCAGGACGTGGTCGCGGGCGAGCATCGCTTTGTGGCGGACGAGCCGTTGCGACTGGGTGGATGGGATGCGGGACCCACGCCCTACGACCTGCTGCTGGCGGCTCTCGGGACGTGTACCGCCATGACGATCAAGCTGTTCGCCGCGCGCGAGAAAATTCCGCTGGAGAATGTCAGCATCGGGCTACGTCACGACCGCGTTCACGGCCAGGATTGCCAGGCCGGGCAGGGGAAGATCGAGCGCATAACCAGGCATGTGGACCTGACCGGCCCCTTGTCGGACGAGCACCGCGCGCTGCTCCTCAAGGTCGCGGACCGCTGTCCCGTGCACCGGACTTTGGAAAGCGACTTGCGGATCGAGACCGTCGCTGCGGCACCCGCCGCTGCGGCCTGATAGCTGCCGCGCCTCGCTGGAAAAGCATACGAGTGCCGAGAGGAACGACGTGACCAAAAGCCCACCCATGATTCACTATCCCGCGACGATCATGCCGGACCCCTCGCGAACGATCGCTCGGCCGTTCGTCCCTGGATACCCAGAGGGTCACGGTCCGGCAGACCAATCTCGTGCCGACGTCATCGTCGCTCGGATCCTGGCACTGGGTGAGCGCGAACTCGACGCCGAGCTGGCGGACATCTCCCATTCGCTCGACGAGCGTCACAATGAGGTCGAGGGGATGCTGATGCGGCGCTACGAAGCGCTGGCAGCCGAGCTTGGCATTGGGGCTGAGATAAACGACCGCCAGCGGCTGCTGATCGGCTCCTACTTCACGCAGGAATATTCTTTCGAGGCGGCCGCGCTGTTCAATCCCAGCGCCGTCCTGCATCCGGATCAATCGGACGTGCCCGATGGCGCGGTGCGGTTCGTCATGTCGCTTCGAGCGATCGGGGAGGGTCACGTGTCCTCCCTTAGCTTCCGGACCGCTGTCTGGACGCCGGGCGGTGCGCTCGACATCGATCCCGTCGGCCCAACGACCCAGCCGCCGGTCGTTGAGCAGGGCAGGGATGGCGATACGACCTTCGTCGAGCTTCACTGCGGTGGCAGCCGGGTGATTTCGGAGACGGTTTTGTTTCCGGTCACGCCTAGCCAGCGTCAGGGAATAGAGGACGTGCGGATGGTCCGCTTCGTCGATGATGACGGCGCGGCCACCTACTATGGCACCTATACCGCCTTCGACGGGCGGGAAGCTCGCTCAGAGATGTTGGTGGGCAACGATTTTCACGGCTTCGACATGCGGCTGCTGCGAGGCGATGCGGTGAAGAACAAAGGCATGGCGCTCTTCCCTCGGCGCGTGGGCGGCCGCTACGCGATGCTTGGCAGACAGGACAACGAGAACATCTGGTTGCTGACCTCCGACGATGTCTTCGAATGGTCGGGCGGTGTGAAGGTGGTGGAGCCCCGCTATCCGTGGGAGTTCGTGCAGATGGGGAACTGCGGCTCGCCGATCGAGACCGCGGAAGGCTGGCTGGTGCTCACCCACGGTCTGGGCAAGGTCAGGAACTATGCCATTGGCGCCTGCCTTCTCGACAAGAACGACCCAACCCGGCTGCTCGCACGAACGCCCAAGCCAATCCTCGCGCCAACCGAGGATCAGCGTGACGGTTATGTCCCCAACGTCGTCTACAGCTGCGGCGCGCTGGCGGTTGGGCGCGACATCCTGATCCCCTATGCAGTAGCCGACAGCTTCACTGCGTTCGCCGCGACCACCGTCGACGCCTTGTTGGCCGCAATGGAATGACGGCTCGTCCTGTCCGTTTAGGTCAGCCTTTCGATGTTCGGCGGGCATGAAACCCATAGCTGCCAATCTCTACTGGGATGGCGCCAGCAGGCGCATATCCGGGTCATGATACATGCAGCTACATTGGACGTCCTCGCGGACTGCGAACAGACGTCCCCCAAATGGGCCAATCTGTTCCAGGACGTCGTGGACCGCCTCCGGCACCATGGCGCGGGCGCCAAGGCACCACGTGTCGGAGAACGTTTCCCGGACTTCGCCCTTCCAAATGAAGAAGGCCGCTACCGGACGCTTTACGAGATGCTCGGCGATGGTCCGGTTGTGCTCAGCTTCAACCGCGGGGGCTGGTGCCCGTATTGCCGCCGGGAACTCGCAGACTGGGCATTGCACAGCTCGAAATTGGCCAGTCTTCACGCGCGCTTCGTCGCTGTGGTTCCCGAAGTCGATGGCCGACTTGCCATACTCCGCGATCTGCTGGGAGGCGGTGCAGAGGTTTTATGCGACGTCGATCACGGCGTCGCGCTTCGCTCCGGGCTCGCGTTCCGCAGCGATCCGGAACTCCGTCGCCGCTACCTAGAATGCGGCCTGGACCTCCGGGAAATCTACGGTTCCGATAGCTGGTTCCTAACGGTCCCCGCGACCTTCGCCATCGATCGAAGCGGCATCGTCCGCTTCGCTTTCGTCGAGCCGGATTTTCGGCTGCGGGCAGATCCAGGGGAGGTGATCGCAGCCTTCTCCTAGCGCCGATGCGGCACCGGAAGAAGCCGTGTGCGAACGGCCGCCCCGGTGGGTCTCATCTCCGGCCACCCCTTCCACCGGCAAATCTGCCGATGTCACCTTTTCATCAAACAGGAGTAACGACATGATCAGACTGAAAGCAGTGGCTCTTCTTGCTTTAGCCACCGTCTCGCCCCTGGCGATTGCCGCCGCCGCCGCGCCAGACACCGTTCCCGGGAACGTCCGACAGACCAAGCCTGCAACATACAGTTTTACCGTTGGCGATGCCAAAGTGACGGCATTGTCGGATGGAACGGTTCCGTTGGACCTGCACCAGATATTGCGCGGTGCCCCAACGCAAACGATCGATGGGCTCCTCGCCCGCAGTTTTCTGTCATACCATACGGAAGCTTCGATCAACGCCTACCTGATCGACTTCAACGGGCGGCGCATCCTTGTCGATGTCGGTGCCGGTGAACTTTTCGGCCCTGGGAACGGAGGGCGGCTGCTCGACGCGCTCGCGGCCGTCGGCGCCGCGCCGGAGACGATCACCGACATCCTCATCACACACGTTCACACCGACCATAGCGGCGGGCTGACCAAGGCTGGCAAGATCGTCTTCCCGCGGGCCACGGTTTATGCCGGTGGTGCTGATGTGCGATTCTTCTCGGATGTAACCAACGCTGCCAAGAGCGGCCTCGAAAAGCATTTCTGGACGGAAACCGAGAAGACGCTGACGCCCTATGTCACTGCCGGTCGCGTCAAATCGATCGATGCGAATGGCGAAATCCTCCCGGGCATTCGCGCCGAACTCCACCCCGGGCATACGCCCGGCACTGCGTTCTATACCCTGACGAGCAAGGGTCAGAGCCTCGTCTTCGTCGGCGATCTCATTCATTCCGCCGCGGTCCAGTTCCCGCGGCCCGATGTGACGATCACCTTCGATGTTCGCCAGGACGAGGCGCGTGCCGTCCGGCAAGCCGCGTTCAAGCGCTTTGCACGAGACCGCGCATTGATCGCGGCGCCCCACCTGCCGTTTCCGGGCGTGGGCCACATCGCCGCCGATGGTTCCGGCTACCGCTGGTACCCGATCGAACAGACCGACCGGGAGGAGAAGGGGAACAGGCTCAAGCTGTGAGCTGGCGCGCTCGGATCGAGATCGCGCCATTTCCTCGGCTCCCGGGTGATCTCGTCAAAGGCTCAAATGATCGGCAAAGAAGGCACTGGGATGATCCTCAAGACATATGCTCGCGTGTTCACCAACGATTACGAGGGAACCCTCGCCACGTTCGAACGGCTGCACGGCCAAAAGGCGCACTTGCGTCTGAAATATGGTGACTGGGATTTGGCGGGGATCGGCGACGTATTTGTCGTTGCGGGAACGGAGGAAGCCTTAGCGCCGATCCGCGGTAGTCATGGGCCTCTCATTGTGCGCGACATCATGGCACTGCACGACGAGCTTCTTGCCGAAGGCGCAATCATCACACAACCGGTCATCGACGTACCTACCGGGCGCATGCTGTACGCTCGACACGCGGACGGTCTGCACGTTGAGTATGTCGAGTGGACCGATGACTTGATCGAGCAGTTCATCCGAGCGCCGCAGCGCGAAGGCAAGTTATCATCCGAGCTGTGAGGTCGCTGGATGCCGCGACGATAAGGACGAGCGGCGAGGGATGATTCACCGAGCCTCAGATGCGCAGTGCTGTAACCTGTCGGGCGCTGAAGACGAACATCAGGTTGGCGCGAACCGCACCACGATGCTTCAGGAGAGACAGTATGAACAAGCCCACGATTAGCAGAGCGACCGGATATGGGGCGATGATAGCCGCTGCGGTGCTCGCCATCGGAGTCGGGACGCCCGCAGTTGCGCAGAATGCCAGCACCGACATCAAGGGCATAGTCTGGACAGAGCTCCAGAAGCTCCCGCTGGCTTCTGACCCGGCGAAGGAAGAAAGCATCGGCATCGCGGTTATTCAGCCGAGCGCGCCAGCCGAGCGGCACAGCCACGCTGAAAACGAGATCGGCTACGTTCTCGCAGGTTCGTCCCTCCTTGAGATTGAGGGACAGCCAGCGCGCACGATCCGCGCAGGTGACAGCTTCGCGATACCAGCAGGTCGGATCCACCGCGCCAAGCCAACCGGCACCGTCCCGTTCAAGGTTGTGGTGACGTACATCGTCGCGAAGGGGCAGCCGCTGGCACAGCCCGCCAACTGACATCTCGCAGCACAAGCCGCCGCTACGACCGAGCACCGAGCGATTGGCAGCTCGTGTCGTGGCAGCGAATGGTCGTCCCAAATTCAATAATGGCCGGCCTTCGGCGGCTTGCGGCGAGGCGGGGACTGCATCGCCTGACTCTTCAGATCCGCGCCATCTGCGCAGGCTCGCTTGCCGCGAAGCCAAGACCGGCATGCCCCGGTCCCGGATGAAGGAGCGGCAGGGCATGTCCCTCGCGCCGCATCCGCTCGATCGCCTCCGGCCAGGACGGAAGTTCCGCACTGTCCTGAACCCACCGAACGGTACTGGCCTCGTCGCCCCACTCGCTCATCTTGGGCATCGCGGTGCGGTGGGCGCCGCCGGTGACATAGGCAAGCAGGGCAGCCTCATCACGCCACACGCTCGTCGTCCAATAGGCATGATCGCGATCGTGGCGTAGCGCTCCAGCCAGATAGCCGTCACTTCTCCTGATCTGCGTCAGGCAGCGCTGCGCATGGATCAGGAAGAAGGGCAGGAACCGCAGGCTGCGAACGCGGAAGCGCGTGACGCTGACGACGAACCCGCTCACAACGTCACCACCAGCTTCGTGGCGGAAACACCGCGGCGCTGGCGCTCGAGCGCCGCCGGGATCGACGCCAGCCCGTGCCCTACAATTTCGACCGCAGGGGCTGCTACGTAGCGGCCGTCAGCAAGAGCGTCCGGCAGGAATGTCTCAAAGATCATCGGCCCGACTTCGTTGCTGATCAGCGTGCTGCCCCAGATCATCTTCAGGGTCACTTTCTTGCTGCGGGCGCGCAACGCGAGCGAGATGTTGCCTGCGACGGTGCCGGCCATCGCGGCAATCAGCTTGCGCCAGTGACCACGCCCGGCCGGGACCGCGTCGAAGGACGCTGGCGGCGTCGCCGTCGCGATGAAGCGCTTGCCTTTGCACGTTCCTAGGATATCGATGCACGGTCGCACCGATCCCGCGCCGATGGCGACGGCGCCAGCGACCGTCTTGCCGCGCAGTGCTGCGGATACGTCAGCGACGACCGTCGGGCTGCGATAGTCGAACACCGCTGTTGCGCCGAGCCGCCTAAGCAGGTCGAAGTTGCGCGGCGAGGCCGTGGCGATCACCTCGTAGCCGGAGGCAACGGCCAGTTGAACCGCGTTGACGCCGACGCTGGTGGACCCTCCCCAGACCAGAACGGTCTGACCGGTCACTGGCGCTCCCTTGGCGGGCGCGTTCAGGGCGAGGAAATCGCGCTGGAAGAGCGCGCAGGCCGCTGTCGAAATACCGAGCGGCAGTGCGGCCGCATCTTCGAACGCGAGCGCATCGGGCATTGCCGACGTCATATGCTCGAGCAGGACGACATAGGTTTGGAAGGCACCCTCCGCGGCGCGGTTGCGCGTCTTATCGGTGCTGGCAGCAAAGCCGACCACGCGGTCGCCCACCTTGAACCGAGTTACGTTGGCTCCGACGGCAACGACTTCACCGGCGACATCGGAACCGACGACGGCCGGGTAGTGCAGGTACGGGGTCATCAGGTCGCCCGAGGTCTGCACCAGACGGTCCATCGGGTTCATGGCGATCGCGCGGGTGCGGATGACAATTTCGCCCGACTGCGCGCTCGGAAACGGCGCTGCCGCCACGGTGAAGTCTGCGCGCTTGGAGGAGAGCCAGAGGGCGGTGTTGTCGGTCATGATCGATCTCCCGCGGTGCCATGTGAAGATGCAGCGCTGGGATTGGAAATAGGCTGGTGACACTGGACTGCCCATGCGGCAAGGTCCGCGATATCATCGCTAGCGTCCAGGAATTGTCGAAATGGACCCCTTGTCGGACGTGCTCGGCCTGCTGAAGCCCAGCAGCTACGGATTTCGCGGCCTGGATGCCGGCGGGGACTGGGCGCTTGCCTACCCCCCGGCAGAGGGCGTCAAATGCTTCGCCATTCACGCCGGAACGTGTTGGATCGCGCTCGAGGACGGAAATGCGGCCATGGCGCTTCATGCGGGCGACTTCATCCTGCTGCCCGGCCGGGTAGCGTTCAGCCTCTACAGCGCGATCGGCGCGCCGGTGACCGACGCCTTCGCCTTCTTCCCTTCGTTCCCCGCCGGCGAGACTGGCGTCCTGGGTGGTGGGGGCGGCTGTTCCGGCGTGGGCGGCTTCTTCGACTTCACCGGGCTGCACACCGAACTGCTGCTCGGCATACTGCCTCCGATCGTCCACATCCGGGCAGAGGCGACCAAGGCGGCGCTCGGATGGCTAATCGAGCGACTGATGCGCGAGCTGCGTGACCCGCAACCGGGCGGCACACTGATGGCGGGGCACCTGGCGCAAACGCTGCTCATTGAGGCGCTGCGGCTACACCTTGCTGAGCGCTCGCCCCATAGCGCAGGCTGGCTGTTCGCGCTGGCCGACAAGCAGATGCGCGCCGTGATGTCGGCGATGCACGCCGACCCTGCGCGGCGCTGGACGCTCGCCGACCTTGCCCGCATTGGCGGTATGTCGCGCTCGAGCTTTGCCGTTCGGTTCAAGGAAACGGTGGGCGAGCCGGCGATGGATTACCTGACGCGCTGGCGGATGATGGTGGCGGCTGATCGGCTCGCGAGCGGTCGTGTCTCTATCGCAACCGTGGCACCGTCCGTCGGATATGAATCTGAAAGCGCGTTCAGTGCGGCGTTCAAGCGATCGTTCGGCCACTCGCCGAGAGAGTTCGCCAAGGCAGTGGCCGCGTAGCCGAACTTCTGGACGTTGGCGATGATCTGCTGGACTTCTCAGCATGGGGCGTCCCAGCTAGTGAGCCTATCTAAGGACCATCACCAGCCAGGAGATGTCCGATGGCCTACATGCAACACGACTGCTTCCAGATTGTTGGCGCCTTGGCACCGACCGCGAGCCGGCGCGTCAACACCCTCTCCCCTCTGGAACGCGAGGTGGCAGCGCTTGGCCGACCGGGACCCTTTATCGAGCCTGGCGACGGCCAAACGCCCTTTAGCGCGCGCTTTTCGGCATTGAGCCGGCAAAGCCGCTTGCCGACCCGCGGCTTGCATCAACATGGGCGCCGTGAAGCCCAGGCCAGCGGCGAAGTCTTTATCGCGGGTTCTCAGCGCGTCTGCTGGACGACGTTCGCGCGCTGGCCGCGGCAAGACGCCCCACACGGTTACCCGTCGACCGTCGGCACGCGGTTTAACGACGCTCTGACGAAGCTACCGGCGGTGCTGAGCTAAGCGGCCTATAACCGATAGCTACCCAGCGCATATTATATGCGCGGTGCATATAGACAAATCCCTGTGCGCATATTATATGCGCGGCGCATACATTCGCGTCCGCTCTCCCACGGCGGTCTTGCGGAAGAAGCAAAAGTTAGGGTGATGGGCCGAGGGAAATGGAACTCAATCAAGTCATCTATTTCATTAACTGGACCGAGACGCTGAGTTTCACGGAAGCCGCTCGTCGGAGCGGTGTGTCACAACCAAGTCTGACCCGCGCAATTCGCCGTCTGGAACAGGAGCTTGGCGGACCATTGATCTATCGGGATGGCAAGAACAGCCGCCTGACCGGTCTTGGTCACGACGTTGAAGCAGAGTTTCGGCGGATGATGGTTGCGATAAGGAGCGTCCGCAATCACTCCGAGCACTGGGCGAAGGGAAAGCGTCGGGTGCTGGATGTGGCCGTGGCGCCCTCCGTCGGACCCAAGGAGTTTACGGCGTTCTTCGAAAGTGCGTTAGCGGACGCGCCATCCATCGAGATCAGGCTGCACTCGCTTTTGGCGACCGAGGACACGTCGGAGGTGCTCTCGGGACGGTTCCACGCGTGCATTCTGCCGCGCGAAGTCAGACCGGAACGCAAGCTGGAGGTTCATTCTCTATTCCGGGAGCGCTTTGTGCTCGGCTGCTCGGCCAGCCATCCCTTGGCAGCCAGTGCAAGCGTGCGGGGCGAAGATATGGCCGAGTTTCCTTTCATCGATCGTATGAACTGTAAATTCCGCGACGAGATCTTCGACCACTTCGCGCAGCGAGGGGTGCTCATGCAGCCTCGCTTGCGATCGGACCGAGAAGACTGGGTCCAAAGGGCCGTCGCGGACAGTCACGCGACGTGCATTCTTCCGGAGCGATCAGCCACGGCATACGGCCTCGTCACGCGACCGATCGACGGTTTCATCTTGGAGCGGGAAGTCGTGATCGCGACCATCTCCGGGTCTATGGCACCAGTTGAGATGCGGAAGATCGCGCAGCTGGCGGCTGGATATGAGTGGTGCTGACTGCGCCCTAGGTGCTCTAGCGCTATGGAAACTATTCGCAGCGTCTATTGGCTAGATCCCAGCCTCACCGCGATATTAGTCTGCGCAACGATCGACAAAAAGAGGCAGTGATTGTTGCCGCCGAATGTCAGCACAAGTCATGGCGTCATATCGTACGCGCTTTGTCGACGCCGAAGAGGTCGACACTAATGTTTGTGCGACGACGACTGCCCATGAAAACCTTCTATCCTCCTCTATTTCACTGTTGGAGACCATTATGAAATTCGAAAAGTCACAAGCGGCCGTTGAGCGTCTGACCGCTGAGCAACGCCGGATTACCCAGGAGTCGGGCACAGAAAGGCCCTTCACGGGAGAATATAACGAGAACAAGGAGCCGGGCATCTACGTGGACATCGTCTCCGGAGAGCCGCTGTTTGCCTCGACGGACAAGTTCGACTCAGGCTCCGGCTGGCCGAGCTTCACCAAGCCGATCGTTCCGGCGAACGTGAACGAGTTGCGGGACACCGCGCACGGCATGGTTCGCACGGAGGTGAGGTCGGTGCACGCAGACAGCCATCTCGGCCACGTGTTCCCGGACGGTCCATCCGACCGCGGCGGTCTGCGCTACTGCATCAACTCTGCATCCCTTCGCTTCATCCCGCGCGAAGAGATGGAGAGCGAGGGATATGGCGAATATCTCGATCAGATAGAGGAGGCTTAACATGTATCAGCGCGCCATTCTCGCAGGTGGATGCTTCTGGGGCATGCAGGATTTGATCCGCAAGCGGCCCGGCATCGTTTCAACCCGTGTCGGTTACACCGGCGGCGACGTTCCGAACGCCACCTACCGCAATCACGGCACGCATGCCGAGGGGATCGAGATTGTCTTCGACCCGGCGGTGACGAGCTACCGGAACATCCTGGAGTTCTTTTTCCAGATCCACGATCCGACGACGCTGAACCGCCAAGGCGGTGATCGTGGCCTCTCTTATCGGTCGGGCATTTATTATGTCGACGAGGAGCAGAAGCGCGTCGCCGAGGACACGATCGCCGATGTCGATGCTTCGGGGCTTTGGGATGGCAAGGTGGTCACCGAAGTCGAGCCGGTCGGCGAGTTCTGGGAGGCCGAACCGGACCACCAGGATTATCTGGAGAAGCGGCCGGGCGGCTACACCTGTCACTTCGTCCGTCCCGGCTGGGTGCTTCCGAAGCGGCCTGAGGCCGGTGACATCCAGCCCTCGGCCGGGGCTGCAGCGGAATAAGCGCCACTGCCGCCACGGATGCGCCCTTACGCTCCCGTCACTCCGATGCATCGCTCGACGGACTGCCTCAGTCGTCGTCGCGATGCAGCGCGAGTCAGTGGTTACGAAGTCGCTTTCGGGATACGGGCGATGACCTTGATCTCGAAATCGAAGCCGGCGAGCCAGTTCACGCCGACGGTAGTGAAGTTTGGATAGGGCGGATCGCCCAGATACTTGTCGCGCACCTTCAGGAAGGTGTCGAACTGCGCTTCTGGATCGGTGTGGAAAGTCGTGAGGTCGACGATATCGTCGAAAGTGCACCCCGCAGCCGCTAGCACGGCAGTCAGGTTGGCGAAGGCGAGTTCGACCTGACGCTCATAATCTGGTTCGGGGCTGCCGTCCTCGCGCGCGCCTACCTGCCCGGACACGAACAGCAGGTCGCCCGAGCGAATGGCGGCTGAATATTTGTACGTCTCGTACAGCGTCAGACTGCCCGCAGGAGTGATTACGTCTCTTTTTGCCATCAGCAAATCCTTCCGTTGTTATATTTCAGGTTTTTTGGGCCACGCGGCACCGGCTATTTGCCCGTGAGCTGCTGCAACAAGCCGATGGTGTTGTAGAGCGTGTGGACGTGCACCAACTTGCCTCCATCATCGAAGGTCGAGAATTCGGTCACTTCGAGATGAACCCTGCGCCCGGTGGGCTCGATTATGCCGTCCGGACCGGGCACCGGACCAAGGTGCGTTCCTTCCATGTAGAAGCGGATTGCGGCCATGTTGCCCGACACCAGGAGATCCTCGTGGACGAGCTTGCCGTCCGGAAACATGATCTTGTCGTGCTGCAGCCATGCGATGAATTCGTCGCGACCGCGGAAGGTTAGGCCGTTGACCCCGTTGCCGGCCCCGCCGTTGATGTCGGCGACGACATCATCGATGACGAGGAGCGCGCTCTTTTCCACTTCCTGATTGGAATAGTTGGTGTGGAACTGGCGGACGATGGCGGCGATATCTGGCATGGGCATTGTCCTTGGCTATCGATGGCGGCTTCGATCGCGCCGCCCGAAAACGAGGCTTTCAGATTGTCCTTGGTTTCATCGCCGAGCGGCCGAGGCCACACTGGCTCACCGAAGACAAATTGCTGCCCGACGCCCGCACGATCGATGGAGGCATCGCGCAGCGCTTTCGCGGTCGCGTGACCGTCGCCTTGGTTATTCCCCCAAGGCGGCTTCGAGACTGAGTTTCACGTTGTCGCCGTCCCGGCGGAAACCCGGTTGGTTGAGCTTCACGGACCAGACATAGTCGTCCTTGGGGCCGACATTGTCGATGTGGCACTGGGCACACTGAGCGTGGCTGCGCGCCGGGGAAAAGGCCTGATAGGGGGGCGCCTGATGGCCAAAGCCGTAATATGTCCAGCCCCCCGGCTCCTTCGGAAAGCGCTTGCTGTCTTTCAGCATCATAGTAACCCCCGTGTGATTTTGAGGGAAGATGATCGTGCTGGTACCGAGCTTGCAGGTGAAAGCAGGAGGGCCACTGCAGACCTTTGGATCGGTGTTGGTGGTGCTGAACTCCTTGACGATTAGCGACCCCTCCGGCCACTTTCCGGTTTTCATGAAAATGCGATAGGTGTTTGGCTCGACATAGACGCTGTGCAACTCAGGCGTTTTCGTCAACTTTTCGTCGAGGAAGCTAACCGAGTTGGTCTCCCACGCAGTGTAGGTGTGTACCCAGTGACGGTAACCCTTCGGAAGGGCGGCCTGGCCCTCGGCGTTGAAAGTGAGCTTCACCGCCGGCGCCGGCAACTCAGAGCTGACGGACTTTTTCTCTTCGCCGTTCGTGGATGTGCAACCCGCCACCAGTGCGGTTGCCGCTATCAGGAGCGCGTAGGACGTTAAGCGAGCCATAAATCCTCCCAAGTTTGCCGACAATTGTGCGTACGGTCTTTTGTTCGACCGCCAGTTGCGAAAGGTTACAGCGGGGCTCATGCGAATAATCGGACCGTCCACACGCACGCTGGAAAGCTTTGGGACGCCCTCTTGCCGAGGGCCGGCGCAGCATCCGCATCCATTCGCATAAGCGGTTCGCTGAAAGGTCCTTCGTCACCAGCGGAGCTGTCTCGATGCGATGAGCATTCCGAAAAGAGTCGCCACAAGGATGCCGACCGAAAACCATGCCAGACCGAGAGGCGTTGAGGCATCACTGCAGCCAAAGGCATAGATCGCCGCCCCGACGCCTCCGGACGTCAACCCAAGCGCCGCACCGGTGACGTTTAGGTGCGTCGGCGCCTCGAACCTGACGCCAAAGACAAGTGAGACGAACGAAGGGCTCGCGAGCACGATGATCATCCAGGGCGAATGACCGATGCTTGTACCGAGATAAAGCACCGACCAACTCGGTCCGTTGGATGAGAGTTGAGCCGCGGCGACTGCAAAGAGGAGTGTAATTGCGGTCGCAAGGATCCGCTTTGGCAAGACAGAGCTTACGTCCGGTCGTAGCGACGGCGCCAGAGCGGCGAGGCCGGCGAACGCGGAAGCCAGCCCAAGACCCGCCCTCACTTGGATCTGCGCCAGCATGCCGGAATCGCGAAGGCCTGGGTTCAGTCCGATCGTCACCAGCATGACGACAAGCCCGCACAACGCTCCTATCGCCAGAGACGGCCATAGTATCTTTCGAAAAAGCGAGCGTCGCGGAACAGGTTTGGTGTCTGATGCAAGACGATCGATCAGATCTTTGAGGGACATATGCAAACTCCCGTGCCGCAGGATTGAACTGACGACAGCATCTGGTTCGCCGTTGATGGTCGCGCGGTTACAAGTCCGCAGGGGGATCGGTCAGGCGATGTCCTGATCGCCGTCGATCGCCGACGCGAGGCGCGCAATGCCACGATGGATGTTGACCTTGACGAGCGCGATCGACTGGCCGGTGGCAGCGGACGCTTCCTGAATGGTGTAGCCTTCCACCTTGACCAGCCGGATCACATCCGCCTGCGCAGGCTTCAGTTGGGTGAGGAGCTTCTGAACGTCCATCCTACCCGACACCTCCGAGGCGTGGTCTTCGATGGGCACTTCGAGGCCTTCGATGGGGTCAGAGCGGTCGCGGTTGTTGCTGCGCAGCCGGTCGATCCACTTGTACCGGGCGATCCCCGTCATCCACGCTCGAAAGGGCCGTTCGGGCTCGTAGGTATGCCGCTTCAGATGGATGGCGACGAGCGCTTCCTGCACGACATCGTCCACGTGCGAGGCCGGTAAGCGACGTGCATAGTAGCGTTGAAGCCAGGCTCCGACTTCGGTCAGCAGGCGGTTATATGCGCCACCGTTGCCTGACAGGGCAGCCATCATCAGTTCATCCCAACGATCATTAGAGACACTGCGGCCCTTCCCGTGTGCCTCCATAAAGCTGATCGGCAGTGCAAAAGCCTGCGCCATGACGGTCTCCTCGAGCGTCCGCGGACTCTCGATCCGCAGCTCTCTTGTCCCGCCAAATGACCGACAGAGGAACGTACCGGGTACGTATAAAGTTGATGCTCAACGGCTATAGTTTCGGGGAAACCGACCTGGATTACTGCCTAGAGATGACCAGTGAAGTTCGACGGCACGCCCTGGTTGAGACAGCGCAGGTCGCTATTCTGAGCGAGTTCGACGATTCTACACGAATGCAGCTGCGACGGAGCCGCCTGCGTCATGTCCGTCCGAGTAGGCTTGCTCGCTGGCGCCTGAGGATTTTGCCGGAAAGCGAAGTCGCCATGGTGTCAATGTCTTGCTAATCTGCATCGATGGAGATGCATCAAGTTCGATATTTTCTGTCGATGGCCAGGCTACTGAATTTCACGCGGGCGGCGGACGAGTGCAACGTCACCCAGCCTTCGCTCACGCGTGCCGTCCAGAAGCTGGAGGATGAGCTGGGTGGTGCGCTATTCCGCCGCGAGCGCAGCCGTACCCACCTGACCGATCTCGGTCGCCTGATGCTGCCGCATCTCGAGCGGACGTTCGAGGCGGCGGAAGCGGCGAAACAGCTGGCCAAGAACGTGGGCAAGGCGGTTGTTGCCCGTCTGGTACTTGGGATCGATGCGAGCCTCGAAACCGACACTTTTGACGTAATCTTGGGAGAGCTCGGCAAGGGATTGCCCGGGTTCGAGCTTACGTTGACGTCGGGAACGTCCGCAGCGCTTCTCGAAGCGGCCATGAACGGGGACCTTGATCTGCTGATCGTCGAGTTGCCGGATGCGGCTCCCGATCGTCTCGAGCGATGGTTGTTATACAACCACGTCTACCACATGGTGGTCCGGGCGGATCACCCGCTCGCGATGAGGCCGCCAACATCTCTTGCTGCGGCGCGCGATGAAGCCTGGATCGATTATGACGGCGGTAATTGCGCCCGCCTGCGGGCGGCCGCCGCCAGTCTCGGCTTCGAGCCGGTTGTCCGTCATCGCGCTAGCGATCTGGCGCATGTGAAGCGACTGGTCGTAGCCGGCCTCGGCAGTGCGTTCATGCCCAGGCCGCGCGACGACGACCGGCTGCGCTCGATCCGCTTTCCAGACGCGGACGTCACCGGAGAAGTCGTTCTCGGAGCAGTGGCGGGGCGGAAGCGAAGCATCGCGGCCGATGCCTTCGTGCGCGCGTCGCGAGCACGGAGTTGGGCCGCTGGTTCCGCGGAGTAACTGGCCACCGGGGGGACGGTGCCACGCATTCGGCGGCCTGACGCGGTTTCCAAGAGGGCCCTGAAAAGGAACGCGTAAGCCTCGCACGGGTGGGTAACGTCCAGGTCAACCCATTTTGGCCTCGTCGACGTCAGGTTGGTCCGCGTGCTTGAGCCTACCCCGCCACACTCGCGTGACAGCGAGGGCGCTCATGATGGTAGCGAGCATAAGGACATAGGCGACCGCGCCGCCGATCGAGAGCGCCGGCAGAGCGGCGAGGATGAGCCCGTCGTTTCCGCCGGGGATCACCGCCGCCCCAAGCCCCATGAGGAAGCCGCCACTGAGCGTCTTCGCGACGTCGGAGGGCGCCATTCTCCGCGGACGCCACCTCCTACGGTGGTGGGCGGCGGCGACCGCGCCCGCGATCGTGGCCGTCACCGTCAACGCGGCCACATCGTTGTTCAGGCTCATAGCAAGCGGCAGGCTGCGGTGGACCAGATCCGCGTACGTCCACGAGGGCGCGGTCGCATAGAGAGTGCCGCCAGTAGCACCAAGCACCCACATGGACACGCCGAGTGGCCATCGTCCCGGCTGACGAACAAGCCCGCCGCGAGAGACCAATGCAAGCGCCGAGACGAGGATTGCCGCGAAGGCGGCGAGAGCCACGTATCCGGCTGTGCTCGGCGCGGATAAGATACTCTCGTTGATTTGAGGGGTCCCGCCGATGCCGGAACTGTCGGCCACGAAGAAGCCGGCAGCCAGACCGGCCGGAAGGACGACAAGCCGAAGCTCCCCTTCTCCCAGCCGGCCGAGCGACCCAAGCAGGCAAGCGTCGTTGATGGTGGCGCCGATCCCGAAAACCACGGCTCCGACCAGCAATGGTCCGCTCACATCCACGGTACCAGCGAGCATAGCCGACCCAGTGGCGAACCACGCTAACGGCACGGCGAAGAGGCCGGCGGTGGCCGAGGCTGCCAACAGGCCGATAAAAAGACGGGGCCGACGGTGATGGAGGATCTCGTAGGCAGTCGCGACGGCACAGGTCCCGCCTTGATTGACCGAGTAGCCCATCCAGAAAGCGAGCATGCAGACGATTAGCGTCGTCACGTCACAAAACCATGAGCATGCGATGCGCTTGTGTGAACGACACAAAAGCAGGTCGCCACGACGCAGCTGCTCACTAGGATAAATTCGGTTTCGACGGTATTCGGGGCAGCATGAGTCATGTCCGCATCCTGCCTAATCCGAGCGCAAACGCCAACGACGATGCAGACGGCTGGACCGAGCTTTACGAGCGCGTCATTGAAAAGCTGAAGCGTCATGGGGTGGCCGCCAGCTCACCTCAGGTCGGGGAGGTTTTTCCGGACTTTTCCCTTCCGGATACGACCGGTTGCTATCTGTCGTTGCATGCCTTGTATTCGGATGGACCGGTCGTCTTGAGTTTCCAGCGAGGGCTCTGGTGCCCGTACTGTTCGCACGAGCTGGCGACTTGGGCGGAGGTGCTTCCGTTGCTGGATGACGCCGGCGTCAAGCTGGTGATTGTGGCCGGGGAAGTGGGCGATCGCGCAGTCTCCCTTCAGCAGCTCGTCGGCGGGAATGCTGTCATGCTTTGCGATGTCGATCATGGGGCCGCGCTCGCGACCGGGTTGGCATTCCATGTCGAAGAGGAAATGAAGGAACGCTACCGCGCATTCGGCTTGGACCTGGGCGCGATCTATGCCTCGGATGGATGGTTCCTGCCTGTTCCTGCGACGTACGTGATCGATGCGGGCGGCACTGTGCGTTACGCGCACGCAGACGCCGATTTCCGCGCCCGCGCCGATCCTCGCGATGTGGCGGCACTCGCGGTGGCGCTCCGGTAGCGGAAGGTTCGGTCCTTATATCGACGCGAGCTAGATTATGACCTGAGTAACTT
Source organism: Sphingomonas populi (assembly GCF_004208535.1). GTDB lineage: Bacteria > Pseudomonadota > Alphaproteobacteria > Sphingomonadales > Sphingomonadaceae > Sphingomonas > Sphingomonas populi. The sequence goes on along the minus strand of NZ_SGIS01000008.1, from coordinate 143,139 downwards.
CGCCGCGGGAGCGATAAAGGTTATAAGGGCAACCCCAACCAGCAAGGCGGCGATCAGCGCATCGCCTGTATGTTCGAGAAGGACGCGCCATAGCAGGATTGCTGCGGTGGTAAGGCTGAGAAGAGCCAACGCCACCACGATACGCTGGTGAGAGCCGTTGGGCGTGCAATCGACACAGTGGGCATTGGAAGATGCCGAAAGTTGTGGGCGCATGATTGTCTCCGATAAATGGGATGCCTGACCGTCGGCGTGTGCCTCAGGCGCAGCGGGCGAATGTCGATCTGATCCAGGCCTCTTGGAGCGGGTCGAAGCCCACCGAGCGAAGCGCATCCGCGGTGGCCTCGACCCGAGCGCGGCTGCAGCGATGCAGCGCATTCACGAAGCTCCTCAGCGCCTCCAGGCGCGGATCGGCGAGCGGCCGAATGCGCTCGCGACCGAACAGTCGGAATGAAACACGCTCAAGAAACAACCTGAAGCCGGAGGTCGGGAGCAGTCCGGTGCCGCGCTCGCTACGAGCGAGCTCAAGCACGGTTCGCTCAAGCGGCGTGAACATGGCCGCCGCGAAGAAAACGGCTTCGGCGTGATCGGTATCGATATGGGCCTGGTGCATGGGGCAGCTCCGTTGATCTGCCCCGAAACTACGAGAGACCTTCAGCCAGCTGAAATGCCTTTGGCGCATCGTTTCGATAGCTGCCGATCGGATCTACTGGATCTCTGATTGGCCGTGCTGACGAGCGCGTTACAAGGTCGACGTTGCGCTACCTTGAACGCCGTTCGGCCGGGTCGTCGCGATCGTAGGCCGAAGTCGCCCGCTTGTTCCCGGTTGGAAGGCCTGAGTTAGAAGGCGCCTGGAACTCCCGCGCCTCCGAGCCGCCTAAGCGTTGTCGTTCGCCTCCGGGTCAAGACCGCGCTCGAGCAACTCGGCATCGATCGGGCAGTTCGTGCAGCCCTCATAGCAGCACAGGCGGCAGATGCGGTATGCCTGCTCGAGACTTTCCAGGCGATTGCGTAGGACGCGTTCGGCGATGCGGCACAGGACCTTCAATTCGTCTGGATCGAGGACTGAGAGCCCTTCCGCAATCACCTTATCACGCGAGGCGAGGATCTGGTCGCTCGCGACCTTTCCCTTTGGTGTGAGGTAAAGGGAACGTGCCCGCCCATCTGTCGAATGATCCCTGCGCTCGATCAGCCCCTCGGCCGCTAAACGATCCACCAAGCGAACTGTCCCTGCGTGGGAAAGGCCTACTCCGACCGCAAGCACGCGGATCGAGAGTCCAGGCTCGTGTGCAAGTAGCGCCAGCGCCGAGGCGGCAGGTCCAGCTTCCGGCGCTCGCGATGACGTAGCGCGAACGATGTCGTCGCTGATCATGAGTGCGAACGCCCCGAAAATATTCCGATCTCGAGGTCCATCCATCGCTACATCTATATGTGCGCGGGGCATACACAGCAAGCATTGCCCTGTTCCGGTCCTTTCGATTCGAAAGGCGCTAACGCTGCTTTCACGCGCCCCTTCAACGTGCTCAATGATAGTGATGTCGCGCTGCTAAGGTCGCTTTCGGAGCGCATGCTGCGCGCGGCTTACTACATTCGCGCATTCCCCGGCTGGTAGCAGCAGGCTTGGATCGCGATCGCTCCTTCCCCGGCCGGACAGGGCGGTCGCTTGAGGCAGTATTTATCGATCAGGCGCAGGTGCCGTCGGCTGGACGGACGGTATTTTCGGGGCTGACGCCTTTGTCCGCAGCGGCTAGTCTCTGGCTTGATCGGCTGATCAGCCATATCGAATGTCTTCGATAGGTGGTTTGTGAAAGCCAGCCAAAATTCTCGAATAGAATCAAAAGGTTGGCTTTCTGACGGCCCTGCTAGCGGCAAACAATGATCAGAAATATTTTTCGCGTTTTAAATCAGGCGGTTACGGACGCTTGAACAATCGAGTGGGAATGATTCGGGGCCATTTTTGGTTATCGCGATCAATCGGCATTTTTTCGATCAAAGCATTGAAATAAAAAGAGTATATCACGGTATCTATCGGGGCAATCGCGGAGCAGCGGTTGGCTCGGGCGTCACGAGCGGCGCCGCTACGCGTCGCATGGGTGTTCCGGCCCGGGCGATCGCGCGTGCGGGGCCGCTGCGGTCTTGCCCAGAAGGCGCGACATCTCATCGCGATGCGCGGCATGGAGCGCGGTGGCACATATCTCCTTGGCGGCTTCGCGAACCCGCTCGAGCTGTTCTTCGGCATAAAGTTTGTCGAGGCCCTCGACGACCGCGTCGATGTGCAGGTGCCGGGTGCTTGCCATCTGGAAGACCGTGCCGAGATAGTGATCGAAGCCTTCGCGGAGCGCGATCAATTGCCCCTGCTCGGCGAGCCACGCGTCGGTCGAGGCCGATGTCGTGATGCCGAGCATGTCCACGCCGGCGAGCAAGGGCTTGGCCGCGCGGGGATGGTCGCGATCCGGTTTGAACCCGCCGCCGAGCACGCGATCGACATAGCCCTTTATCATCGCCGGCGGGAGGCCGAACCAGATCGGGTAGATGAAGGTGAGAACGTCGCACCGCCGGATTTCGCGAAGATCATCAAGCGTCGCGAGTTCCGGCCCTTCGCCGATATATTCGAGGATCGGATCGAAGCGGACGGCGTAGAGATCGCGCAGACACGCGACCTGGCCGCACGCCCGCACGGACTCGCAATAGGTGGCGGCGATCTGGTGATTGAAGCTGCCGCTGCGCGGATGGCACAGCACCACGAGATGCCGGATCGGTTCGATGGTCATATGCGTGCCTCCTTCAATGCTTGATGAAGAGCGGGATCGGGCAATCGTCCAGCAAGCGCTCGGTCACGCCGCCGAACAGCCCTTCGACGAGACGCGCGTGGCTGTAGCCACCCATCACGACATAGGCGGGCTTGAGCGTGTCGATCCATTCCAGGATCAGGAAGCCGGCCTTCTCGCCGAACGCCATCTCCTGACGCAGATGGTTGGCGATGCCGCGTTCCGACAGATACTCGGTGGCCTTCAGCGCGGGTAGGCCGAGCGAACCGTCGTCAATCTCCAGCACGGTGACCGACGCGGCATGACTCAGCAACGGCATCGCCGCGAGCATCGCGTCGTTCGCCTCTGGTGATCCGTCCCAGAGCAAAAGGACATCGCCGTGAATGCGCATCCCAGCCGGCGTGCCCGGCACTGCAAGAACCGGCTTATTCGTGCGCACCAAGGTATCGCCGATGGCTTTGTGCATGGCGGGGAAAAGCATGTCCCGTGGCGAACTCAGCACCACGAGGTCGGCGAGCGGCGCGACATGGGCGAGTTCGGTCGCCAGCTCGCCGCGACGCTCGATCCAGTCGTATCGAAGGCCGCTGCGGTCGAGTTTGGCGCGAGCGGCGACGACGGCCTGTGTGGCGGTTTCCGGTTCCAGCACCATCGGCCCGAACAGCGGGTCCGCCCCAACCGACGCGATCGGGATGGTGAGGTCGAGACAGAGCAACGTGCCATCCAACGCGCGGGCGACATCGAGGGCGACCTCCAGCCGCGACGCTAGGCCGGCATCATCATGGACGAGCAAAAGGATCTTTTTCATTTTTCCTGCCCCTCGACTTCGGTTGAAAGCGTGCCGACCGACGCTGTTTTCAGGCACCGATGTGCTTCTTCGACGACGCGCGGCGCTATACGGGATGTTACGCGGTATCGGCTGGTCGCGCGGCGCCCGGCCGTGATGGGCCTGCCGGAGCGATCCCCGGCGCTGGCGGCATCAGCCGATACCTGGCCGTCGGGTGAGGCGCGCGATGGCATCGACCAGCGCATATTCACGCAACGGCTTTTCGAACACGGCGGCGAAACCCGCTTCCCGTGCGTCACGCTCCAGCTCGGCGGAGGCATAGGCCGAGACGAGGATCGCCGGGCCATCCCAATCCAGCGCCCGCATGGCCTTCAGGACGGCGATGCCGGTCTCGTCATCGAGAAGATAGTCGGCAACCAGGCAGTCCGGCTTTCGCAGCGCGACATCGGCGAGCAGCGGTTGTCCCCCCGGATACGCCCTGACATCGAAGCCCCTTGCCTGGAGGAGCAACTGCATCGAGCGGCGCACGCCCGCATCATTTTCGACGATCAGGACTCTCGGCCGATGGCCCGCAGTCGATCCCGTAACACCCTTCATCCGACAACCCCCGGCCAACCCCGCCATCGTGCGCGGTCGCTGCCGTCGGGTCGTTACGTAAACACCCTAAGGATCATGCGCCCAGGCCTGCGGCGAAGGCGATTCTGAGCGCGTCCGAGAGGCTTCGAACATCGAGCTTGGTCATCACATTCGCCCGGTGAACTTCGACGGTTCGCGGCGAGATGCCCAGATCATAGGCGATCGTCTTGTTGGGCAAACCCTGGGCGAGGCCGTCCAGCACCTCACGCTCGCGGGTGGTCAGGCTGCCGAGTATGATCTCCGCTTCGGCGGCGCGCGCGCTCGCGCCGTCCGTCGCGGCGATGCGTTCGAACGCGTCTTCGATTGCGGCGAGCAGCACCGCCTTTTCGAAGGGCTTTTCGAGGAAATCGACCGCACCCGCCTTCATCGCGCGGACCGCGATGCCGATGTCTCCGTGTCCGGTCATGATGACGACCGGCATCGTCACCCCGCGCTCGGCCAGCGCGCGCTGCACACCCAGACCGTCGATGTCCGGCATTCTGACATCGAGCAGAATGCAGCCATATTCGACATGGCGGACCTCCTTGAGAAACGCCGTGCCGGACTGCCAGGTCTCCACCGCATAGCCCGAGGTCTTGAGCATATAGCCGGCCGAACGCCGGATCGCGTCTTCGTCATCGACGATGTGAACGCGCTTCTTATCGGTCATTGTCGTCCTCCAGACAGGCACGAACCAACGTGAAATGGAAGTCGCTGCCGCCGCCCGCGCGCGGCTCCATCCAGATGCGGCCGCCATTGGCCTCGACGATCGTGCGGCAGATCGAGAGACCAAGGCCCATGCCCTCGGCCTTGGTACTGACGAAGGCAGTGAAAAGCTGAGCGGCGATCGCTGGCGAAACGCCCGCGCCGGTGTCCGATACCGTTACCCTTACCAGTTCGGCACTTTCGGCGCGAGTCGAGACGACGAGGCGCCGCTCGTCGCTCTCGCGCATCGCTTCGCAGGCGTTGCGGATGAGGTTGATCAGCACTTGCTGGATCTGCACGCGATCGACCAGCACCGGCGAGGCATAGGGATCGAGATCGAACAGCGGTTCGATGCCTTGCTCGCGCGCGCCCATCAGGCCGAGGACGGACGCCTCGTTGATGAGGCTCGGCAAGGGCTCGACGGTCTTTTCGACTTCGCCGCGCGACACGAAATCGCGCAGGCGCCGGACGATACGGCCGGCGCGCAGCGCTTCTTTCGCGGTATCGTCCAGCGCCTCGCGGATCATCGGCATGTCGTCGGGATTTGGTTCGGCGAGCTGATCGCGAACCGCCTCGACATAATTGGCGATCGCGGTGATCGGCTGGTTGAGTTCGTGCGCCAGCGTCGACGCCATCGTCCCCATCGCGCTGACCCGGGAGACGTGGATGAGTTCGGACTGGAGCGTTTCCAGTCGCGCTTCGGTCTGCCGGCGCTCGGTAAGGTCGCGGATGAACCCGGTGAAGATGCGCTGGCCACCGCCCGTCGCCTCACCGATCGACAATTCCATCGGGAAGGTGGTCCCGTCACGGCGCGCGCCGAATACCACGCGACCGATGCCGATGATGCGCTTCTCCCCGGTTTCCAGATATCGGCGAATATAGCCGTCATGGCGTTCCCGATCGGGGGACGGCATCAAAACGCTCACGTTCAGCCCGACCACGTCGTCTTCGCTGTGGCCGAACAGCGTCTGGGCGGCGGTGCTGAACGACAGGATGATACCTGCGGCGTCGATCACCACCATCGCGTTCGGGACGGTCGAGAGGATCGACCTCAAGTGGCTTTCGCGCGAGCGCATCAAATCCTCGGCGGCGCGGCGCTCGGTGATGTCGGACACGATTTTCGCGAAGCCGCGCAACGCGCCGCCCTCGTCATGAAGCGCCGTGATCGACACTGCCGCCAGAAATTCGGACCCGTCCTTGCGCACGCGCCAGTCCTCTTCTTCGAAACGCCCTTCGGCCGCTGCCCGCGCCAGCCCTATTTCCGGCGTGTTGGCGGCGATGGCATCGGGCGGATAGAACAGCGTGGTATGTTGGCCGATCACCTCGGCCTCACACCACCCCTTGAGGCGTTCGGCGCCCTTGTTCCAGATCGTGACGTGCCCGCCGGGATCGAGCATGTAGATGGCGTGGCCGTGCGCGCCATCGATCAAGAGATTGAGTTCCTCCGCGACGATCGTGGCGCGGCGATCGTTGCGGATCGCGACTCGGCGCGCGCGATTTACCGCACCGCCCACCAGAATGATGCCGGTGGCGGTCAAGACGAACGTCGCGGCTTCAACCATGTCGGCGGTGCCGATGTCGCGTACCCCGGAAAAATAGCATCCGAGAGCGAGTGACAGCGCCGCTGCCGCAGTCGCTTCGGCCGTGCCACACCAGATCACGCTCATCAGGATCGCGAAGGAGAAGGGAAGAAAAACTGCGCGCTCGCCCAAGACGGGCTGCAACGCCCAGAGCGCGGCACCGGTCAGCAGGACTGTCAGGACGGCCAGGCCGTAGCGTGCGAGGGCGGGGCGCCGATCGGGCGGCATCAGTCTGTCCTTCGCGTTGACCTTGCCTCGCGGACCTCGCCGAGTCTTGGCATCGCGGCTGCCGCGTCGCTTGTACGCCTTTCCGAACCACATCGAAATGCCTGATAAAGCCTGTTGGCGTCCCGCCCTCATGCCGTGTTGCAGTGCGACGAATTCCCTGCCGCCGACATGCGGGAAACTACGCATGGCCGGGTGTGTATCGTCCGGGGCAAATGCGGTCTGGCAGTTCCCAAAGGGCGAGAGACAGCATGACGATCCGCAACCTATCCGCCCTGTCGCGGCCCGCCAGCGTCGCGTCGATCGGTGGGTCGTCGCCCGCCGGGTCGATCGGGGCGGACGTGCTCGATGCGGTGTCGGCGATGTGCGTCGCGCTTCCGGATGTCCTCGAAGTCGACATCAATCCGCTGATCGTCGATCAGCATGGGGTGGTCGCGCTCGACGCGCCGGTCGCGGTCGCGGCTTCTGCCGTCACGCAACCGGGCCTCGTGCCGGCGCCGATGCCGCTACACTGGTCGGCGGACCTGGAGACGCGGAGTGGGTTGCGCATCTTCGTGCGTCCGGTGCGCGCCGACGACGAAGCGCTGCTCGCCGAATTTTTCGAGCATGTCACGCCGGACGATCTGCGGTATCGCTTCCTGAGCAGCGTCGATCACGTCGGCCATGATCGCCTCGCGATGATGACGCGGGTCGATTATCTCCGGACGATCAGCTTCCTGGCGTTCGACCAGACGCGGACGTCTGTCATCGCGACCGCGATGCTCGCGACCGATCCCGACCGGACCCATGCCGAGGTCGCGCTGGTGACGCGGGCGGACATGAAGGGGCGGGGCGTAAGCTGGTCGCTGTTCGACCATGTGTTGCGCTATGCCCGCGCCGAACGGATCGGAACGGTCGAGGCGATCGAATACGCCGATCATGAAGCCGCGATCCGAATGGAACGCGAAATGGGCTTCGTCGCGGAGGCCGATGCCGATGATCCGAGCATGCGTATCGTCCGTCGGGTGTTCCCGGTGGAGGATGCGGTGTGAAGAAGCGTCTCCTCGTCATCGACGGGCATCCAGACGCCGATCGGGCGCGGTTCGTTCACGCGCTCGCCAAACGATACAGCGACGGGGCCGGGCAGGGCGGGCACGAGGTCAGAACGATCAAGGTTGCGGAACTTGGCTTTCCGCTGGTCGTTCCGCGAGCCGACTGGGAAAGCGGCAACCTTCCGCCCGACATTCGAGACGCGCAGGAGGCGATAGCGTGGGCCGACCATCTGACCATTTTGTATCCTTTGTGGCTGGGTGACATGCCAGCGCTGCTGAAAGGGTTTCTGGAGCAGGTGATGCGGCCCGGCTTCGCGTTCGTGGCGCGCGAAGGCAAGTTGCCAGAGAAGCGGCTGAAGCCGCGCACGGCGCGCCTGGTGGTGACGATGGGAATGCCGGCTGTGTTCTACCGCGCTTATTATGGCGCGCACAGCGTGAAGAGCTTCGAGCGCAACATCCTGAGGTTCGTGGGTATCCGGCCGTTCGCGCATGTTCTGATCGGCAATGTCGAGGGCAACGCCTCGGCGCGGGCAGGGTGGCTCGATGATCTTTTCGATTTCGGCGAAGCGGGAATCTGATCGTCCCGCGCACAGTGTTTCACATGGAGGCGGAAATGACACATACCGATCCCGACGCAGCCCCGCTGCACGTCGTCATTCTCTGCCATCCCGATGACAGCAGCTTCAACGCCTCGGTCGCCCACGCCTATTGCGATGCGGTGCGTGCGAAAGGACACCGGGTGATCCTGCGCGACCTGTACGCGATGGGGTTTCACCCGGTCCTCAAGGGCGAGGAGCGGCCCGGGCCGGCATTCCGCTTGTTTCCCGACGTGGCGGACGAACTCGCGATCCTCCAGGGCGCCGTCGCGTTCGTTCTGGTCTATCCGATCTGGTTCGGGACGCCGCCGGCGATGCTCAAAGGCTATGTCGAGCGCGTGCTAGGGTCGGGAGCGATAGCGCGGGACGTACAGGCGGGCGCTGCGAAAAGCGTGCTGACCGGCAAGGTGATGGTCAGCTTCACGTCCTCGGCCATGCGTGAAGTCTGGCTGAGCCTGCAGGGGCAGGTCGAGGGGCTGCGGAGCTGTTTCGACCATTACATCAAGCACGCCTTCGGCCTGAGGACGGCACGTCACGTCCATTTCGAGCAGATCGCCCCAGGCATGGATGCGCGCTTCGTGCGCCTGTGTCTCAACGATGTGCGTCTCGAAGCCGACAAGGTCATCCGCGAACTCGCCGAAGCGCCGGCGGGTGTCGGGATGGACTGAGCGGACGGAACCAAGACGCGGGGGCGTCCTCCCAGGCGACGAGCGCACGGTCGAGACGCATTGCTCTTGAGCGCTTCTGGAATCGCGAGGATGGGCGCGCGCGTGTGCATAGCGAGATCGGCTAGCGTCCCTTTGTCCTGCAGACATCGTCCGATCGAGCCGGTGGTCGCACCAGCCCCACGGCACGTCCTCATTCACCAGCCGGGTCTGCATCTGGAACTCCTGTGGTATCGCGTTCTTTTTAAGAGGGTATGTGCGCGCTCCAATGCGCCGTTCACTTAGGGCCGCGACAACGACACAAGGGGAATATGATGCCGTCAGGACTGGTAGCGCTGCTCGACGATGTCGCCGCGATCACCAAGCTCGCCGCCGCCTCGCTGGACGATGTCGCGGCGGCGACCGGCAAGGCCGGCAGCAAGGCGCTGGGCGTGATCCTCGACGATGCCGCAGTCACGCCGCGCTACGTCACCGGCTTCACGCCCGATCGTGAATTGCCGATCATCGGCCGGATCGCTTTGGGTTCGATCCGCAACAAGCTGCTGATCCTGTTGCCCGCCGCGCTGCTGATGAGCGCGTTCGCGCCGTGGCTCATCACGCCGCTGCTGATGCTAGGCGGCTGCTATTTGTGCTTTGAAGGCGCCGAGAAGGTGTTCGAGGTGATCTTCGGCCACCACGCCGAGAAAGCGGTCGTTAGCGAGCCGGTCGATGCCAAGACGGTCGAGAACAACACGGTTTCGGGCGCGGTACGCACCGACCTGATCCTGTCGGCCGAGATCATGGCGATCGCCCTTGCCGATGTGGCCACCGCGTCGATCGTGACGCAGGCGATCGTGCTCGTTCTGGTCAGCCTCGCGATCACCGCCGGCGTTTACGGCGCGGTCGGGCTGATCGTGAAGATGGATGATATCGGGTTGCATCTCGCCAAGCGCGACGCCGCAGCGACACAGGCGATCGGTCGCGCACTGGTGAGGGGTATGCCGATCGTGATGCGGGCGCTGGCGATCGTCGGCACCGCAGCGATGGTCTGGGTCGGCGGTGGTATCATCGTGCATGGGCTGGAGGGTTTCGGAATCACCGGCCCGGCCCATATCGCGCACGCTTTCAGCGCCGCCGGAGCCCGTGTTCCCGCCATCGGCGGCGTTACCTCGTGGATCGCGAATGCGGTGTTCTCGGGCATCGTCGGGCTTGGGGTGGGCGGGGTGATCGTCGCCGCCATTCGCCTCATCGCCCGGCTGCGTGGCGGCGGCCATCCCGTTTCGCGGTGAGTCTGGCATCATCGTCGGATTCAAACCGGAAGACATGCTAGACGCCGCATCATGGCGGACCGCCATGCTGGGAGTGCAGGCTTGGAATCCATCTCTATCGTGTTGATCTTGCTGCTGGCGGTCGTCGTCAGCGGCGCCATTTCGCGGATGCTGCCGGTGGCGTTGCCGACGCCGCTGGTGCAGATCGCGCTTGGCTTCGTCGTCGGACTCGCCGGGCACTTTCGCGTCACGCTCGATCCCGAGTTGTTCATGCTGCTGTTCCTGCCGCCGCTCCTGTTTCTCGATGGCTGGCGCATTCCCAAGGATGCGCTGTTCAAGGATCTGTCCACCGTCGTCGAACTGGCGCTTGGACTCGTCCTGCTGACCGTGGTGGGCATGGGATTCCTGATCCACTGGATGATCCCCGCGATGCCGCTGGCGGTGGCGTTCGCGCTTGCCGCTGTCGTGTCACCGACCGATCCGATCGCGGTGTCGGCGATTGCCGCGCGCGTGCCGATTCCCAAGCGGATGATGCACATCCTCGAGGGCGAATCGCTGCTCAACGACGCATCGGGGCTGGTGTGCCTGCGCTTCGCGATCGCCGCCGCCCTGACCGGCAGCTTCTCCGCGACCGGCGCTGCGCTGAGCTTCGTCTGGATGGCGGGGGCGGGGATCTTCGTCGGGGTTGCGCTGACGATGGTGGTGACCCGTGCCAAGGCGTGGGTTTCGCAGCGCTTCGGCGAGGAGACCGGATCGCAAATCCTCATCAGCGTGCTGATCCCGTTCGGCGCCTATCTGATTGCCGAGCATGTCCACGCCTCGGGCATCCTGGCGGCGGTGGCGGCAGGCGTGACGATGAGCTTCGCCGAGATTTCCCGGCAGGCGCTTGCCGTCACGCGGATGCGGCGCAACTCGGTGTGGGACACGATCCAGTTCGCCGCGAACGGCATCATCTTCGTTCTGCTCGGCGAGCAACTGCCCGAGATTCTGTCGGGTCTCGACCAGACTGTCGAACTGACCGGCCATGCCAGCCCTTGGTGGCTGGCGCTGTACGTCGCGGCGATCATGGCCGGACTCGCCGCGCTGCGGTTCGTCTGGGTATGGGTGTCGTTCCGAATCACATTGCTTCGGCGCGCGCCGGGCGGCGAGATCGGCTCCAGCCCGCCCTGGCGTCTGTTCGCGGCGATGTCGTTCGCGGGCGTGCGCGGTGCCATCACGCTTGCGGGCGTGCTGACGTTGCCGCTGACGATGGGCAATGGAACGCCGTTTCCCGGGCGCGAGCTTGCGGTCTTCCTCGCGACGGGGGTGATCCTGACCTCGCTGGTGATGGCGAGCGTGGGTCTGCCGCTGCTGTTGCGCGGGCTGACCATGCCGCCCGAGCCGTCGCAACAGGCCGAAGAGGATATGGCGCGGATCGCTGCGGCCGAGGCGGCGATCAAGGCGGTCGAGCGCGCGCAGCACGCGCTGGCGGAGGGACGCGATGACGCCGATGTCTATGCCGCCGTCGGTGCGCGGATCATGGACGGTTATCGGGAACGGATCGAGAGTCGCGCCGCCGAGGGTGACGTCAGACACGAGGCGCGCGCGAACGAACGGATCGAGCGCGACCTTCGGCTGGCGGCGGTTCAGGCCGAACGCGACCAGATCATTCGTATCGCGCGCGAGCGCCGCATCGGCAGCGAACTGGCCAACAAGCTGATGCGCGAACTGGACCTGCTTGAAGTGCGCTACAAATAGCGGAGTGCGCCGCTGACTTATCGCTGCAAGAAAGTGTCTCTAGGACTTCGCGCTCGGCAAATGGGGGCGTTGATGCGTTTGGGGTACAGGCTGGCGGCATTGGCGCTTCTGGGCGGCGCATTGACGGCGTCTGCGGCGCGCGAGCGCCCGCTGTTCAGCATCGGCGCGATCGCGGATGCGCAATACGGCCCCGCGCCGGATAGCGGCCAGCGCCTATATCACACCGCGCCGGGCAAGCTCGCCGCCGCCGTCGCCGATTTCAACCGGCGCAAGCTCGCGTTCGTCGTCCATCTCGGCGACTTCATCGATCGCGACTGGGCGAGTTACGACGCGCTGCTGCCGGTCGCGGCGAAGCTTCGGCATCGCTGGCATTTCGTGCTCGGCAACCATGAATTCGCGATCGACGAGGCGCACAAGCCGATGGTGGCGGCCAAGCTCGGCATGCCCGCGCGCTACTACAGCTTCACGCATGATGGCTGGCTGTTCCTTGTCACCGACGGGACCGATCGCAGCACATTCGGCTGGCCGGCGGGCAGCGCCGAGGATCGCGCCAGCCGCGCGCTCCATGCCACGCGGTACGCCGACAAGCCCGATTGGGACGGCGGCATCGGTGACGTGCAGATGCAATGGATCGATGCCGAACTGACCCGCGCCGACCACGCCGGGCTCAAGGCGATGGTACTGTGTCACTTCCCGGTCTGGCCGGAGAACCCGCACAACCTCTGGAATGCCGGCGACGTGCGGGCGCTGCTGGAGCGGCACCCGTCGGCCAAGATCTGGCTCGACGGGCATAATCACGACGGCAATTACGGCGAGCGTGCCGGCATCCACTATGTCAACCTCAAGGCGATGCTCGACACGCCCGACACGGCGTATGCGCGGCTCGATTTTTTCGCCGACCGCGTGATCGTTCATGGCACCGGGCGGCAGCAGGACCTGACGTTGCCGCTGCGGTGATAGTGTTGCTCTATATCATCGCCAACCCGGCGCGCTTCAGTCCGCGGAGATAGCCGCGCATCGCCTCACTCGCGTTGGGCGCGAGCTCCATGAAAGCGCGTCGGCGGTCGAACGGATCGGGTACGCGGGTCAGCATCCCCGCCTCGGTCATCTTGGCGATCCAGCGCAGCGCGGTGGTGGGCGCGACGGCGGCGGCGATGCACAGGCTCGACACCGAAACTTGGACGCGTTCGAGCTCAGCGGCGAACAGATCGAGCAGGATGTCCCACGCGGGATCTTCGAACAGCCCCATGTCGAAATATTGGTCGCGAAGTCGCCGTGCGCGGATCGCGCCCCGGACTTCGCGCGGGGCGATCGGCGGCGGGTCTTCGGCTGCGGGCTGTGGTGTGTAGGTGTTGCCGCGATCCGCCACGCGGCTGCGCGCGGGATCGGCGTTCTCGATGCGGCTGAGCCGCGCCAGCGTCTCGGCGATCCGGGCGATCTCTTCGTTGAGTCGGCGCAACCGCACCGTCTCGACCTCGCGCGCGCTGTCGAACAGCCGGTCAAGGCGCGGCTGCGACAGGGCCGGCGCATATGCGGCAACGCGCTCGGCGAGTGACGGTGCGCACAACAGCTCGACGTTCGGGCCGAACAGATTGGCCGCGACCAGATCGACCTGGGTGGACGCAAGCGTCGCGACCAGACGCGCGTCATTGTCGCGTGCGAATTGATTGATACGCGGCAACACGTTCACCAGCGCGGCATCGTCGATGCCTTCGCAATCCGCCGCGATCAGATGGATCGGCCCTCGCGCCTCGAGTTGCGCTGGTGCCGCTGTCCAATCCACCCGACCCAGCAGGCGCGCGGACGTCGCGCCGATCGCGGCGGTCGCGTCGGCCGCCTCATGATCGGCGATCACCAGCGCGGCGATCGTCGCCGTCGGCGGTCGTGTGGTTTCCCAAGCGTCGCTTCCATCCATGCCAGCCCCCCTGACTGTGTTCAAAAGAAGAAATACGCTTTTAGCCAAAATGGAGCAGGTGGATCATATCCAAAATGAACAAAGTTTACAGTTTTGTAGAGTTGACTCGGCCATATTTGGCGGAAAACCAGATCGAATACCGCCAAAATGGAGACGACGCCCGGAAAGATATGGATCGAAATTGAACCTCAATTGTATGAATGCGTCACGCCGCTCGCGCATGTGAGCCGATGTGTATTCGCTCAATCGAGCGATTTGACGATTTCCTCGACCATCTTCTTGGCATCGGCGAGTAGCATCATCGTGTTGTCCATATAGAACACGTCGTTGTCGACACCGGCATAGCCGACCCCGCCCATCGAGCGTTTGACGAACAGCACCGTCTTGGCCTTTTCGACGTCGAGCACGGGCATGCCGTAAATCGGTGAGGTCTTGTCGGTCTTGGCGGCGGGGTTGGTGACATCGTTGGCGCCGATCACGAAGGCGACATCGGTCTGCGCGAACTCGCCGTTGATGTCCTCCAGTTCAAACACCTCGTCATACGGCACGTTGGCCTCGGCGAGCAGCACGTTCATGTGGCCGGGCATGCGCCCCGCGACCGGGTGGATCGCGTATTTCACGCGCACGCCATGCGCCTTGAGCTTGTCGCCCATCTCGCGCAGCGCGTGCTGTGCCTGCGCCACCGCCATGCCGTAGCCGGGGACGATGATGACCTGTTCGGCCTGGCTCATCAGGAAGGCGGCATCCTCGGCCGAGCCGCGCTTCCACGGCCGATCGACCTTGGCGCCGCCGTCGCTCGTTGCCGCCGCCGCGCCGAAGCCGCCCGCGATCACGCTGATGAAGCTGCGGTTCATCGCCTTGCACATGATGTACGACAGGATCGCGCCCGACGAGCCGACCAGCGCGCCGGTGATGATCATCGCGGTGTTGTGCAGCGTGAAGCCCATCGCCGCAGCCGCCCAGCCCGAATAGCTGTTGAGCATCGACACGACGACGGGCATGTCCGCGCCGCCGATCGGCACGATCAGCAGGAAGCCGATCGCGAAGGAGAGGGCAGTGATCGTCCAGAAGATCCAAGGGCTCTGGTCCTGCGTGAAATAGGCGACGAGGCCGAGGATCGCGGCCAGCACGGTGAGGTTGATGACGTGGCGACCGGGCAGCAGGATCGGCGCGCCGCCCATGTTGCCGTTCAATTTGAGGAAGGCGATCACCGAGCCGGAGAAGGTGATCGCACCGATCGCGATGCCGAGGCCCATTTCGATCCGGCTCTGCGGATAGATCGCGAAGAACGGCTGGCCGATCATCGGGATCACGCGGTCGGCGATGCCGAACGCCTGTGGATTGAGGAACGCCGCCGCCGCGACCAGCACCGCCGCCATGCCGACCAGCGAGTGGAACGCCGCGACGAGCTGCGGCATGTCGGTCATCGCGATTTTGCGCGCGGTGAAGAGGCCGATTGCGGCACCGATGCCGATCGCGGCGAGGATTTCGATCAGGGTGACGGTATCGAGTTCGAACCATGCCCCGTTTCCGATCGCTGCGACCTGCAACATCGGCGCATGCGTCACCAGCGTCGTCACCACCGCGATGGTCATGCCGATGATGCCCATGCGGTTGCCGCGCTGCGACGTTGCCGGCGAGGACAGCCCGCGTAGCGCGAGGATGAAGCACACCCCCGCGACGAGATAGGCGAGCGCCGCCCAGGGATTTACGCTTGCGTGTTCCACTACACTTCCGCCCCTTATCGTCACCCCAGCGAAAGCTGGGGTCTCCCCGTTGCTCTCGCGGGGCCAAAGCCCCCCGAGACCCCAGCGATCGGGCTTCCATCAAAGTAAGACTTTGATGGGACCGGCGCCGGGGTGACGTTTCTTATTTTTGCGCAGCCGGCACCGGCCGGTCCTTCTTCTTGTACATCGCCAGCATCCGCGCGGTGACCGCGAAGCCGCCGAAGATGTTGACGCTCGCCAGCACCACCGCGATCAGCCCCAGCCATTTCGACACGGCGCCGCCAGCACCGATTCCGGCCGCCGCCGCCGCGATCAACGCGCCGACGATGATGACCGAGGAGATCGCGTTGGTCACCGCCATCAACGGCGTGTGCAGCGCGGGCGTGACCGACCAGACGACATAATAGCCGACGAAGCACGCCATGACGAAGATCGACAGGATCGAAATGAAGTCCATGTCCGGCTCACACCCTCTCAAATTTCAGGAAGCTCGTGCATATCGAACGGAAAAACGGCGCAGGCCGTTTGTGAAGTTTCGATCGGCCGAGGATAGGGGATGACGCATGTGTAGGACAGGCCATGCCTGATCCCCCCGTGCCGGGGAGGATCATGAAAGGAGCCGTGGATTTACGACCTGACCACCCCGGGTCAGCCGCACGGCGTCGCCGATTTCCTCGTCGAGCACCGGCGCGGCTTTGTCCTTGTCCCAGAATGCGTTCAGGAAGTTGAACAGGTTCCGGCTGAACAGCGCGCTCGTGTCCGCCGCGAGGCGGCTCGGCACGTTGCGGTGGCCGACGATCTTGACGCCGCCGACGTCGACCACTTCACCCGCGACCGCACCCTCGACGTTGCCGCCCTGTTCGACCGCGAGATCGACGATCACGCTGCCGGGCCGCATGCTCGCCACCTGCGCGGCCGAGATCAGGCGCGGCGCGGGCCGGCCCGGAATCAGCGCGGTGGTGATGACGATGTCCTGCTTGGCGATATGCGCCGAGACCAGTTCGGCCTGCGCCGCCTTGTACGCGTCGCTCATCTCGCCGGCATAGCCGCCAGACCCTTCGCCTTCGATGCCGGCGACGTTCTCGACGAAGATCGGCTTGGCGCCGAGCGACTGGATTTGCTCCTTGGTGGCCGAGCGCACGTCGGTCGCGGAGACCTGCGCGCCGAGCCGCCGCGCGGTCGCGATCGCCTGCAAGCCCGCCACGCCGACGCCCATCACGAACACGCGCGCGGCGGAGACGGTGCCAGCCGCCGTCATCATCATCGGGAACGCGCGGCCATATTCACTCGCGGCGTCGAGCACCGCTTTGTAGCCCGACAGGTTGGACTGCGAGGAGAGGATATCCATCGACTGCGCACGGGTGATGCGCGGCATGAACTCCATCGCCAGCGCTTCCAGCCCCGCCGCCGCGTAAGCATCGACTCGCGTGCGCTCCCCGAACGGATTGAGGCTGGCGACCACCCACGCGCCGGGCGCGACGCCGCCGAGCGATGCGGGATCAGGCCCCTGCACGCCGAGCACGATGCCCGCACCGGCGAGCGTGCTCGCCCGGTCGCCGACGCTCGCGCCGGCGGCGGCATAATCGGCATCGGCGATCGCGGCGGTCAGGCCGGCGCCGGCTTCGACGGCGACCTCGGCGCCCAAGGCGATGAATTTTTTGATCGTTTCTTGAGTCGCGGCGACACGGCGCTCACCCGGAGCGCTTTCCTTGAGGACCGAAATTTTCACTTGCTGGCAGGCGCGAGCGCGAAATAAATGATGATGAAAGCGAGCAGGAAGCACGCCGCAGCACCGTATTTCAGCAGGCCGATCACCTTGTGATAGGTCGCTTCATGGACCTTGATGTCGCCGTCTTCGGCCATGCCCCGCATCTCCCAATGCTTATTGTTGATTCGCGCTTAGCCGTTGTCCGCCGGTCCCTCAAGCCCGCGGCGCATGTTTAAGGCCGCTTTTACCCTTCGCCTTTAAGAGAGCTGCTCGAACGGCTTTTGTAGGATGGCGGATGACGCGTAACGGGCAACGGCTGCTGATGCTGATCGACGACGAGCCGGCACAACGCCGTCTCGTCGCGGCGATCGCGGCGCGGCGCGGGTGGCGTGCGATCTTCGCCAACGATGGCGAGATGGCGATCGCGACGCTCGGCACGCAGGACGGGATGCAGCTCGACGCGATCCTGCTCGATCATTGGGCGCCCGATGCCGATCCGACCGTGCTGATCGCCGAATTGCGCAAGCGGCGCCCGGGGCTGCCGCTGCTGCTGCTCACCGCCAACAGCTCGGTCGCGCAGGCGGTGGCGGCGATGCGTGCGGGCGCGACCGACTTCCTCGTCAAGCCGCTCGCGCCCGAGCGGCTGCTCGGCGCGCTCGACGCGGCGGTGGCGGGCAAGGCGGCGGGTGAACTGCGCCCGTTGACCGAGAAAATCCCGGCATTGCTCGCGTTCGACGAGATCGTCGGTTCCGCGCCCGATTTCCGGGCGGCACTCGCCATCGCTGCCAAGGCAGCGCGCGCGCGCGTGCCGGTGCTGCTGGAAGGCGAGAGCGGAGTCGGCAAGGAAGTGGTGGCAGAGGCGATCCACGCCGCGTCCCCGCGCGGCAAGAAGCCGATGATTACCGTCAATTGCGGGGCGATCCCCGCCAATCTCGTCGAAAGCGAGCTGTTCGGGCATGAGCGCGGGGCCTTCACCGGCGCGTTCGAGCGCAAGATCGGCCGCTTTCAGGAGGCCGATGGCGGGACGCTCTTCCTAGACGAGATCGGCGAGATGCCGCTGGAGGCGCAGGTCAAATTGCTGCGCGTGCTGCAATCGGGCGACATCCAGCCGATCGGCGCGCGCCACGCCCGCGAAGTCGATGTGCGCGTGATCGCGGCGACCAACAAGACGCTGATCGACGAGGTCGAGGGCGGGCGGTTCCGCGAGGATCTCTATTACCGGCTGAACGTGGTGCAGGTGACGATCCCGCCGCTTCGCGAGCGGCCGGGTGACATCCCCGCGCTCGCCCGGCATCTGCTCGCACGGATCGCGCAGCAGCCCGGGTTGCGGCCTTTGGGGATCACCGATGAAGCGCTCGATTTGCTTGGCAATTATGATTGGCCGGGCAACGTCCGCCAGCTCCAGAACGCCTTGTTCCGCGCCGCCGTGCTATGCGACGGCGCCGCGCTGACCTCGGCCGATTTCCCGCAGATCGCCGCGCTCGGCGCGCAACGCCATAGCGTGACGGGGCCGGCGCCGATGGCGACCTCGGGCGGGGTGACGCTGTTCCACCCCGACGGCAATCTGCGCGCGCTCGAGGAGATCGAGGCGGACGTGATCCGGCTGGCGATCGGCCATTACCGCGGGCGGATGACCGAGGTGGCAAGGCGACTGGGGATCGGGCGGTCTACGTTGTATCGGAAACTGGGGGAGCTGGGGATCGATAGCGCGGCGTAGGCGCAGGCGCGACGACGTTCGCGCCGGTGCGCGAAGCGCAGCGTCAGGCCCTGACGGCGGGCGGCGCAGCCGACCCGGCCGACGGCGGCTTTGCCGGCGGCGTGGGTCTGGGGGTGGTGGAAACCAGACGCTAGCTGAGAGTGTCGGCACGCCAGCAAATCAACTCGCCGTCCTCGTCATCCACGCGTTCGCCGACCGGTGCGAACCCGCTGTTCTGTAGTACGCGCTGTGACGGAATATTAGAAACCGACGTCTCGGCCCGAACAAAAGAGACTCGGGGGTCATTACGGCCCCACTCGAGCAGCGCCCGAACGGCTGCGCTCGCGAGTCCCCGTCGGCGCCTGCTTGGCGAAACGCCGTACCCGATGTCCAGCCCATGCTCGCTGGGCTGTCTGACAAGGGAACATAGGCCGACGACTTCGCCGTCCTCGATCATCATCCAGCTCGCCGGGCAGAAGTCGGGGCGAATGGAGTTGGCGAGGTTTCTTAACATCGTGAGCACCTCCGATCGCTCCACGCCTTCAGGTGGAAGACGCAATGCACATGGCGCTCTGCCATCAATCAGAATGGCGAAATCTGCATCGGTCGCTTCGATCAGGTCCATGACAACGAGCGTACTCGCGCAACACGGCCGCTTCAACTGAACCTGGTGCCGATCAACGTTGATACTCCGAAGTTGGGGCGGGAGCCGTCAGGCCGCTTTTCCTCTCGAAAAATCGCTGATCTGCAATAGCGCGACCGGCTGTGGCGCATCCGCGCCCTGCTGGGCCGCACCGCCACCAGCGCCGATCTACACTGGAACCGGGCTTTGCGGTCGACACATCGCATCGCCGGCCATTATGACAGGGGGAATCCTAACTATCAGAGGAATGCCCGACATGATCCCCAGGCCGCAGCCCACCGCGTTCGCCCTGGCCATCGGCCTGTCGCTCAGCCTGTCGGCCTGTGGCGGCGGCAACTCAGCGTCCAACGCGACATCGGACAACGGCGTCTTCGCTTCCTCGTCCGACACGCCGACCGGGGACGCGCCCAAGACTGCGGCGCCCACCCTGGCCCAGGGCCCAGACGTCTGCTTCCGCGCCATCGCCAAGCAGCTCGGCGCCGATGTGAAGGTGTCGGAGATCAACTCCTTCTTCAGCCCGGGCAGCAAGATCGACGCCAGTGACGATGAGCCGGAGGGTGAGCTGACGACCTGTTCGGTCAAATATCAGAACCCGGAGGATCCTCGGAAGCTGCTGAGCATCTCGATGGACACCCACACCGGCACCTTCGGTAAGCCCGCTCCGGTGGAGATCAGCGTGTCCGGCGGCGACGCGTCGAAGTTCAAGCTTGAAGACATTTTGATCCCGCTGTCGACGGTCAACGCCGCCGGCCTGACCTCGATCATGGAAAGCCAGAAGGCCAAGTTGAGCAGCGTCTACAGTCACTATGCCTGGTCGGGCGTCAGGTTGCTCTCCCCCCGCTTCAGCGACGTCCACACGCTTCGCGTCGACGTCGACGGCCGCCTGGCCTCCAACGACATCAAGGAAAATGGCTACCTCTCGATCCTGACCGACGGAAAGACCGTCAAGATCAACCGGCTGACCCCGTAACCGACAGCGGCTCCCTGCCACCCGCAGCACGGGTATCTCAAGGAGGGCGCAAACGGCTACAATTGGGCGGCACCCGTCATTCCTCGCCCTTCGCGCGCGCCTCACCCCACCAGCGCGCGATCTCGCAAGCCCCGCCACACACGCAGCGCCTGTACCGTCTCCGCCACGTCATGCACGCGCAGCAGTTGCACGCCGGCGTCCGCGCCCTTGAGCGCGAGTGCGACCGAGCCGCCGAGGCGTTCCCCGACCGGCGCTTCGTTCGAGAGTGCGCCGATCAGCCGCTTGCGGCTCGCGCCGAGCATGATCGGGCAGCCGAGGCCGTGGAACAGCGCGAGGCCGTTGAGCAGCGCGAGATTGTCGGCGAGGGTCTTGCCGAAGCCGATGCCGGGATCGATCATGATCTTCGCGCGGTCGACGCCGGCGGCGACCACTGCGTAGATGCGGGCTTCGAGCCAGTCGTACACCTCGGTCAGCACGTCGGCATAGCCGTCGCCGCCGTGCGGGCCGCGTTTGGGGTCGGGCGAGTGCATCAGGATCACCGGCGCGCCCGCCGCTGCGGCGATGCCGGCGGCGCGATCGTCCCACAGCAGCGCCGACACATCGTTGACGATGACCGGGCCGAGCGCGAGCGCGGCTTCCATCACCGCGCTTTTGCGGGTGTCGATCGAGACCAAGGTGCCCGCGCGCAGCAGCCGTTCGGCGACCGGGGCGACGCGTTTGGCTTCGTCGCCTTCCCACACCAAAGGCGCGCCGGGGCGGGTCGATTCGCCGCCGAGATCGATCAGGGCCGCGCCCGCCGCCGCCATCGCGACACCGGCGGCGGCTGCCGCTTCGGGATCGTCCTGGAGCGTGCCGCCGTCCGAAAAGCTGTCGGGGGTGACGTTGAGGATGCCTGCCACCACCGGCTGGTCGAAACGCAGCACGCGCGCGCCCAGTATGAGCGGGGGGCGGGGGGCGGTGACGCGCGCGTGGATGGCGACCGCGCGGTCGCCGAGCGTCGCGATCTCGGCGACGGGGACGGTGCGTTTGGTGCCCTGCTCGATCACCTCATAGGCTGCGAACCACAGCATCCCGCCCGCCAGTCGCGCGACGCCGCCGTCGGGGTGCGCGGCGGGGGTGTCGACGAACTGGGTGGGGCGGAGGTGGAGGGTGGTCATCGCCCGGCTCGTAATCTCCACAACCCGTTCGTGTCGAGCGAAGTCTAGACACCGTGCGCAACCGTCGGGCTTGTCCCTCGACTTCGCTCGGGACGAACGGAGGTGGTGGCTCTCCTCAACCGAAGATCAAGGCTGCGTCGCCAGCAGATACGTCTGGCGCAGCGTGTCGATCGGCTTGAGGCCGGTCTCGGTCTCGATGTGCCAGAACGTCCAGCCGTTGCAGGCCGGTGCGTTCTGCACCAGCGAGCCGACCTTGTGGATCGAGCCGGTGTGCGTGCCGCACGCGGTCTGCACGCTGCCGTCGGCGCGGACCAAAACGCGGTGTTTGCGCTTGGCGTCGCTCAGCACCACGCCGGGGGTGAGATAGCCGTTTTCGACCAGCACGCCGAACGCCACTTTCGGGGCGGCTTTGGGCGATTGCATCGTCGTCAGCGCGGATTCATCGAGTGGCAGCGCGGCGTCGATCCGCTCGCGGGCGGCGG
The DNA here is from genome assembly GCF_004208535.1 of Sphingomonas populi. Lineage (GTDB taxonomy): Bacteria > Pseudomonadota > Alphaproteobacteria > Sphingomonadales > Sphingomonadaceae > Sphingomonas > Sphingomonas populi. The sequence goes on along the minus strand of NZ_SGIS01000008.1, from coordinate 120,891 downwards.
CGACATAATCGTCCTCGCGTTCGATGCCGATCCAGTGGCGGCCGAGCCGCTTCGCCACCGCGCCGGTGGTGCCGGTGCCGAAGAACGGATCGAGCACCACGTCGCCGGGCTTGGTGCAGGCTAGCAGGATGCGGTAAATCAGCGCTTCCGGCTTCTGGGTTGGGTGGACCTTGACGCCATCCTTCTTGAGCCGCTCCTGACCGCCGCAGACCGGGAATTCCCAGTCGCTGCGCATCTGCAGCTCGTCGTTGAGCGTCTTCATGCTGCGATAGTTGAAGGTGTAGCGCGCCTTCTCGCCCATCGACGCCCAGATCAGCGTCTCATGCGCGTTGGTGAAGCGCGTGCCCTTGAAGTTCGGCATCGGATTGGCCTTGCGCCAGACGATGTCGTTCAAGATCCAATAGCCGAGATCCTGGATCGCCGAGCCGACCTTGAAGATGTTGTGATAGCTGCCGATTACCCAGATCGAGCCGTTGGGCTTGAGGATGCGGCGCGCCTCGGCGAGCCATGCGCGGGTGAAGGTGTCATAGGCCGAAAGGCTGTCGAACTTGTCCCATTCGTCGGTGACGGCGTCGACATGACTGCCGTCCGGGCGCGACAGATCGCCGCCGAGCTGGAGGTTGTAGGGCGGATCGGCGAAGATCATGTCGATCGAATCCGCCGGCAGTGCGCGCATCGCGGCGATGCAATCGCGCTGGATGATCTGGTCGAGCGGCAGCTCGATCGGCGCCACCACGGGCGGCGCCTTGCGCGCCTTAACCTTTTCCATCAGCCCCATGCACGTATCCCCGCTTTCGATTTCGTACCTTCCTGCGGATCGAACGACTCGCGTCAAGCGAACATTGGTTAACGAAAGTGTTTGCTAAATCGTTAACGAAGCGGAACATTTCGGGAAGGTTTCCAGATGTTGAGTCCCGACTTATCCACAGGCCCCAGTGATAGCGTGTGGCGGCGAGGACTCGGCCTCCCGAAAAAATGCGGCGACCGGAGCGAAGCTGCGACGATGGAGCGGGGAGGGGCCGTGTTCGCGTAAAGCGCGCAGGTGTTCGGGCGCGCCATAGCCCTGGTTGGTGATCCAGCCGTAGTGCGGATGCGCGTCGTGATGCGCGCGCATGATCGTATCGCGGGTATGCTTGGCGATGATCGAGGCGGCGGCGATCGACAGGCTGATCGCATCGCCTTTGACGATCGGCGTGGCGGCATGGTGCCATTTGGGTAGGCGGTTGCCATCGACGAGGATGTGGCCGGGCACGCAGCCGCCCTCCCGAACCAGCGCTTCCACGGCGAGCGTCATCGCCTTCATCGTCGCCCAATAGATGTTGAGCACGTCGATCTCGTCGGCCTCGACGATGCCGACGCCGATCTGCGCGCATCCACGCAGCCGGTCGTGCAGCCGGGCGCGCTCGGCGGCGGGGAGCTTCTTCGAATCGTTGATGCCGCGCGGCACGCCCCGCGCGGGCAGGATGACGGCAGCGGCGACCACCGGCCCGGCGAGCGGGCCGCGTCCGGCCTCATCGACACCGGCGACGGGGGCAAGGCAGAGTTTTTCGTGTTTGAGGCTGGGCATCAGGCGATCCGCCATGCCGGAAAGCGCCGCGCCTCGCCAGACTGGTAGAGACAGAGCGCGTTGCCGGCGGGATCGCGCGTGCGCGCCTCGCGCCAGCCCCAACGCTGGTCGACCGGATCGCCGACCGTTGCGCCGAGCGCGCGCAACGCGGCGACGGTGGCGTCGAGATCGTCGCACTCGAAATACAGCATCGGCCCGTGCGGCATCTCGTCCGCCGCCTCGATGGAGAGGGTGACGCCGCCCTCGCTTTCGAAGCGGGCGTAGCGCGGCGCGGCATCGACGATGCGGGTGAGGCCGAGCGCTTCGCAAAAAGCGGCGCTGGCGGCGAAATCGATGAGCGGCAGCGTGATCTGGTTGGGGGTGGGCGCGGGGCGGGGGCCGTCGAGCCGAACGGTCTGGTGCCCCATCGGCCCGTGGCCGCCACCGAATCCGGGCGCGCCGAGCATCGCGAGACGGACGAAGGCGCGCGCGCGCTCGATCGCATGCGGCAGCGGCGCGCCGCGCGCGAGTTCAGTCGCGATTGCCGAGGCGAGCGTGCAGCCGGTGCCGTGGGTGTGGCGGGTGGCGATGCGCGGGCTGTCCCAGCGGGCTATCTCGCCGGCGGGGCCGACGAGCCGGTCGGTCAGCGTGTCGCTGTCGCCGTGACCGCCTTTGGCGAGGATCGCGGTGCCGGTGATGGCCGCCAGCATTTCTGCACGTCCCCCCGTTCGTGCTGAGCCCGTCGAAGCCCGCGCCCCGGACGCATCGCCGCTGGTATGCCCTTCGACAAGCTCAAAGCGAACCGGGGGAGAGAGCGCGGCCAGTTCGGGCACATTGGGCGTGACCAAAGTGGCGAGCCGCATCAGCCTGTCGAATGCGGCGATCGTGTCGGCATCGGCGAGCGCCGCGCCGCTGGTCGCGACCATCACCGGATCGAACACGATCGGCACGCCAAGCCCTTCTAGCGCATCCGCCACCGCATGCGCGGTCTCGGCCGAGCCGATCATGCCGATCTTCACCGCATCGACGCCGATGTCGGACACGCAGGAGGCGATCTGCGCGACGACGATGTCGGCGGGGACCGGCATCACCGCCTGCACGCCCATCGTGTTCTGCGCGGTGATCGCGGTGATCGCGGTCATGGCGTGGCCGCCGAGCATCGTCACCGTCTTGATGTCGGCCTGAATGCCGGCGCCGCCGCCCGAATCCGAACCGGCGATGATGAGGATGCGCGGGGTCGTCACGCGTGTCCCTTGAAATAGCGTATCGTCGAGGCGGGATTGCCGGCGAGTGCCTTGCCGGTGCGGGCGGGGCGGTCCATCAGCTCGCCGCCGCAATTGGGGCAGCGATCGTCGAGATCCTCGGCGCATTCGGCGCAGAAGGTGCATTCGAACGAGCAGATGAACGCGCCGGGGGCGTTGGCGGGGAGATCGGTGCCGCAGCGTTCGCAATCGGGGCGCATTTCGAGCATTTCGTGTCCTTTTCTCCCTTCCCGCTTGCGGGAGGGGGCGGGGGAGGGCGTGTCTAAAAAGGGTGTCGCGTTTGGGGACAGGCCCTCCCCTAGCCCCTCCCGCGAGCGGGCGGGGAATATGTTGCGCTTACGCCGCCGCCGCGCGCACCGCGTCGCAGATGCGATCGACCACGCGCTCGACCTGATCGGGATCGTCGCCTTCGGCCATCACGCGGATCACCGGCTCGGTGCCGGAGGGGCGGATGACGAGGCGGCCCTTGCCGGCCAGTTCGGCCTCGGCCTCGGCGATGACGGCTTTCACCGTTTCGGCCTCCAAAGGCTTGCCGCCGGCGAAGCGGACGTTCTTGAGCAATTGCGGCAGCGGATCGAAACGGTGGAGCAATTCGCTCGCCGGCACACCTGAGCGGACCAGTTCGGCGAGGATCTGCAACGCCGCGACCAGCCCGTCGCCGGTGGTCGCGTAGTCCGACAGGATGATGTGGCCGGACTGCTCGCCGCCGACGTTGTACCCCTGCGCACGCATCGCCTCGAGCACGTAGCGGTCACCGACAGACGTCCGCACCAGCTTGATGCCCTGTGTGGCGAGGTGGCGTTCCAGACCGAGGTTGGACATCACCGTCGCGACCAAGCCGCCCTGTTGGAGCCGCCCGGCGCGCGCCCAGCCGCTCGCGATCGTCGCCATGAGCTGGTCGCCATCGACGACCTTGCCCTTCTCATCGACCACGATCAGCCGGTCGGCGTCGCCGTCGAGCGCGATGCCGATGTGGGCTCCGCTCGCCACCACCGTCTCGCACAGCACCTGCGGCGCGGTCGAGCCGACGCCGTCGTTGATGTTCTTGCCGTTGGGGGTGACGCCGATCGCGATCACTTCGGCACCGAGTTCCCACAGCGCCGAGGGCGCGACCTGATAGGCGGCGCCGTTGGCGCAATCGACGACGATCTTGAGGCCATCGAGCGTGAGGCCATCGGGGAAGGTCGATTTGGCGGCGTGGATATAGCGCCCGCGCGCATCCTCGACGCGACGCGCGCGGCCGATTTCTTCGGCGGGAGCGAGGGCGACTTCGCCGTCGATCAGCGCCTCGATCGCGAGTTCGTCGGCATCGGAGAGCTTGTAACCGTCGGGGCCGAACAGCTTGATGCCGTTATCCTGATAGGGATTGTGGCTGGCCGAGATCATCACGCCAAGATCGGCGCGCATCGCGTGCGTCAGCATCGCCACGGCAGGCGTCGGCATTGGCCCGACCAGCACCACGTCCATGCCGACCGAGGTGAAGCCGGCGACCATCGCGTTTTCGAGCATATAGCCGGAAAGGCGCGTGTCCTTGCCGATCACGACGCGGTGGCGGTGATCGCCACGCCGGAAATGCGCGCCCGCCGCCATGCCGACCTGCATCGCCATCGCCGCCGTCATCGGCGCCTTGTTGGTCAGCCCGCGAATGCCGTCGGTGCCGAAATATTTGCGTGCCATGCGTCTCGTTCCGGATCGGTTGTGTCAGCTCAGTAACGCCGCCGCGCCAGAAGCGCGAGCGGCGCGTTCGAAGCACCTCAGTGCGTGCGGGTCTCGCCGCGCGTATCCAGCCCCGCCGCCGCCGGCTCGGCGAGCCCGGCTTCGCCGAGCATCGCGTGATCGACCGGCGCATCGAGCAGATCGAGGTGCATCAGCCGCTTCACCAACGGACTGACCAGCACCACCAGCACGCCCACGCCGATCGAGAACCAGGAGATGCTGGTGTAGACGTGCAGCACCTGATCCGGCCCGGCATTGTCGCCGCCGGTCGCCTGCGCGATCACCGAGGCGATGAAATTGCCGGCGGCGGTCGCCAGGAACCAGGTGCCCATCATCAGCCCGGTCATGCTCGCCACCGACAGCCGCGTCATCGAAGACAGGCCGATCGGCGAGAAGCACAATTCGGCCATCGAGTGGAACAGATAGAGCAGGATGATGAACAGCGCCGGGGTCAGGCCGCTCCCGCTTGCCGCCGCGCCCGCCACCAGCACGATGAAGCCGACGCCGACGAGCATCAGCCCGATCCCGAATTTGAGCGGTACGCTCGGCTCCAGCCGCCGCTTGGCGAGCCATGTCCACAAACCCGCGAACAAAGGCGCCAGCGTGATGATGAAGGCCGAATTGACCGACTGGAACACCGATGCCGGCACGGTCCAGCCGAGCATCACGCGATCAACGCGTTCATCGGTGAAGACGTTGAGCGACGAGCCGGCCTGTTCGAACAGCGCCCAGAACAACGGGCTGAGCGCGACGAGGAACATCGCCGCGAAGATGCGGTCGCGTTCGACGCGGGGCAGCGTCCACACCGCGAGATAGACGATCAGCCCCACCGTCAGCGCCGAGAACCCGCCGAGCAGCAGGCCGACCGCGCCTTCCGAACGGATCAGCCACCAGGCGACGCCGATCGACAGGAACGCCGCGATATAGATGATCCATTCGCGCGACAGCCCCGCCACCACCGGCGCGCGCAACCGCTCCGGCGATACCGGCTGACCTACGCCGTGAAGCTCACGCTGGAACACCACGAACACGATCTGGCCGAGCACCATGCCGATACCGGCGGCGCCGAAGCCCCAGGACCAGCCGACCGTCTCGCCGAGGATGCCGATGATGATCGGGCCGATCCACGCGCCGGTATTGATTCCCATGTAGAAGATCGAGAACGCAGGGTCGCGGCGGATATCGTTGCGCGCGTAGAGCTGGCCGACCAGTACCGAGATATTGGCCTTGAGGAAGCCCGTGCCGATCACGATCGTCGCCAGCGCGAGGTAGAAGCCGTTGAGATAGAGGCCCTGTTCGCCGACCGGCCCCTCGAACAGCGCGATCATCAGGTGGCCGGCGGCGATGAGGATACCGCCCGCCAGCACCGCCTTGCGCGCGCCGAGATACCGGTCCGCCAGATAGCCGCCGATCACCGGGGTGACGTACACCAGCGAGGTATAGGCACCGTACACCGCGTAGGACGGGTCTTTCGCGAACAGGAAATGCTTGGTGAGATAGAACACCAGGATCGCGCGCATGCCGTAATAGGAGAATCGCTCCCACATTTCGGCGAAGAACAGCATGAACAGCGCGCGGGGGTGGCCGAACAGCGTTTTCGCGTCGGCGGGCACGCCCGGGGCGGATTCGGCGGTGGCCATGTACGGAACAACTTCCTGAAAACCCTGCCGGAACGCCCGGCGTACAAGCGCGCGAACCTAGCGGCATTCCGGCGACTGTAAATATGCGCGCGGCAACGCTACATCGTGGGCATGTTCAACGACACCAGTTCGCCGCTAGCGCTGCTTTCCACCCGCCGCTCGGGCAAGCCACGCGACATGATCGCACCCGGCCCTTCCCCCGAGCAGATGGAGACGATCCTCGCCGTCGCCGCGCGCACGCCCGATCACGGCAAGCTCGCGCCGTGGCGCTTCGTGGTGGTGGGCGAGGACAAACGCAACCGGCTCGCCGAGGTCATCACCGAGGCGTATCGCGCCGAGCGGCCGCAAGCGACGCGGGTCGAGCTCGATTCGCTCGTACAGTTCGCGCATCAGGCGCCAGCTTTGGTCGTCGTGCTGTCCGCGCCGCATCCGACCAGCAAGATTCCTTTGTGGGAGCAGGAGCTTTCGGCGGGGGCGGCGTGCATGAACCTGCTCACCGCCGCGCATGCGCTTGGCTTCGTCGGCGGGTGGCTGACCGGCTGGCCGGCATATTCGGACGCGGTGCGCGATGCGTTCGGCGCCGCGCCAGAGCGGATCGCCGGCTTCATATTCCTCGGCATGCCCGAGCGCCTGCTCGACGAGCGGCCCCGGCCCGATCTGAGCGACGTCGTCTCCACCTGGCAGGGCTAAGGACTGGACGCGAAGCCCTGCTGCTGTATTAAGGTGGCATGACAGCGCTCAGCAACGACGACAGCCCCGTGTACATCCGTCTGCGCAACACGATCGCGGCGGCGATCCTGCGCGGCGACTATCGCGCGGGCGACCAGCTTCCCTCGGTGCGCGCGCTCGCCGCGCAGCATGGCGCCAACCCGCTGACGGTGGCGAAGGCGTATCAGACCTTTCAGGACGACGGCTATGTCGAGGTGCGGCGCGGCGTCGGCATGTTCGTGCTGGCGGGCGCGGCGGAAAAGCTGCGCGATGCCGAGCGGACGTTGTTCCTGACCGAAAGCTGGCCGCGCATCCGCGACCATATCGGGTTACTCGGTCTCGACCCCGCCGACCTGCTGGAGCGCAGCGACGCCTGAATTCGGCCCGGCGCAATCGTGTTCCTTTTCGACGAAGAATACGGTTGAAGAGACGTGATGCGCAAATCCGGCACGATCATTCTGGGCGGCCTCGCCGTATTCGGCGCGACCGCCGCCAGCGCCGCACCACCCGCGTTGGTGCCGCTGCCCGCCTCCGTGATCGAACAGCCGGGCAGGGGGTTCGACGTTCCGCCAGCACCGCGCCTGCGCGTCGCGCCGCACGATGACGCCGCCCGCGCCGCAGCCACCGCTTTGCGCGACCGGCTCGCCGCCACGACGCGCCTGCGCCCGGTCCTTGTCGAGACCGCCGAGGGACGCGCCGGCGACATCGCTTTCGCCAGCGATCCCGCCGCGCCCGGCGGCGGGGAAGGCTATACGCTCGCCGTCGCCGACACCGGCGTCACGATCCGCGCGTCCGCCGGGGCGGGGCTGTATTACGGCGGCGTGACGCTGTGGCAGTTGCTCACCCAGCAGCCCGGCGGGACCGTCCATCTCGCGACCATGACGATCGCCGACCAGCCGCGCTTCGCGTGGCGCGGGCTGATGCTCGATTCGGCGCGGCACATGCAGTCGGTCGCCTATGTCGAGCGCTTCCTCGACTGGATGGCGGTCCACAAGCTCAACAGCTTCCATTGGCATCTGAGCGACGATCAGGGCTGGCGGATCGAGATCAAAGGCTATCCGCGGCTCACCTCGGTCGGCGCATGGCGCGCGGCGGTCGCGCCAGACACGATCGCGCCGGACGGCAAGGCCGTGACGCGCTACGGCGGCTTCTACACGCAGGAGCAGATCCGCGCGGTGGTCGCCTATGCCGCCGCGCGGCACATCACGATCGTCCCCGAGATCGACTTGCCCGGGCACAGCACCGCGCTGATCGCGGCCTATCCCAAGCTCGGCGTGCGCGGCTTCGGGCCCGAGCCGGTCGCGTCCGACTGGGGGTTGCTGCCCGAAGTGCTCAACACCGACGAAGCGACGATCACCACGGTCGAGAACATCCTCAGCGAAGTGATGGCGCTGTTTCCGGGCCGGTTCATCCACCTCGGCGGCGACGAGGTCGACCCGACCCAGTGGCAGGCCTCCGCCGAAACGCGAGCGCGGATGGCGTCGCTCGGTCTCAAGGATGCGCCGGCGCTGGAGCGCTGGTTCATCGCGCGGCTGGGGCGCTTTCTGGAGGCACATGGCCGCCGGCTGATCGGCTGGGACGAGATTCAGGACGGCGCGACCGGCGCCGGCCTCGACGCGCAGGCGGCGATCATGTCGTGGCACGACGGCGACGGTGCGGCCAAGGCGGTCGCGTCCGGGCACGACGCCGTCATCGCGCAGGCGCCGCTGTACTATCTCGACAACCGCCAGAAGAACACCGCCGACGAGCCACCCGGCTGGAGCGATTCCATCACTGCCCGGATGCTCTACGAGCATGATCCGGTCCCCGCAGGTCTGTCGCCCAACGCGCGGCGCCATGTGCTTGGCCTGCAAGGCCAGATGTGGACCGAGCGCGCGCGCCGCGAGGATTGGGTGACGCAGTTGGTGTGGCCGCGCGCCGCCGCCATCGCCGAGGTTGGCTGGAGCCCGCCAGCGCGCGACTGGGCCGGCTTTCAGAGCCGCATGGCGGTGCAGCGGGCGCGCTATCGGCTGATCGGTCTCGATGCCGGCACAGAGGTCGCCACGCCGCCCGCGCCGGGGCCGCGCCGCGCGAGCATTGATCTCGATTTCTGCACGCCCGGCGAGACCGCGTTCATCCTGGAAGCGCCGCCGCGCGCCGAGGGCGGCACCGCGCTGGTCCGTGTATCGCCGCAGCATCCGTGCTGGCTGTACCGCGCCGCCGATCTCGACACCGCGCGCCGGCTCGACGTGGCGGCGGTGAAGCTGGCGTTCAATATGCGGCTCGGCAATGCGGCGCCGATCGCCCGCCTCGCCAAACCTCGCACCGCTGCTGGTGAGATCGACGTGCATCTCGACGGGCGCGATGGTCCGCTGCTTGTCTCGCTGCCGCTCGGCGGTTGGCCGGCGGGCGCGGATCGCCACGCGCTGTCGGCGGCGCTTCCTGCAGGGCAGGGCACGCACGATCTGTATTTCGTGTTGACCGGCACCGACATCGATTCGCGCGCCAAGGTGCGCGCGGCGATGATCGCCGTCGAAAGCGTGGCGCTGCAATGACCGATCCGTTCTCCGGGCACACCATCACGGGCGAGACGCTCGCGCGCGCCGATATCGCGGCGCTGGCGGGCGCCGCGCCGGTGCGGCTGATCGATTGCGATCTCGGCGAGGCGGAGCTTGGCCGGCTCGACCTGTCGGGCTGGCGCTTCGAGGGCTGTGACCTGCGGCGGGCCGATTTCTCCGGCGCGCGGCTGGAGCGAACGCACTGGCGATCGTGTCGCGGTGCGTTCGCGAGCTTCACCGGCGCGGATTTGGGCGACGCGGTGTTCGCGGCGAGCGATTTCAACAACGCGCTGCTGCGCGGCGCGACCTTGTCCTCGGCATCGTTCACGAGCTGCAAGCTGACCGGCGCGGACTTCACCGATGCGCGCGCGCTCGACCTGCGCTTCGAAGAGACTTTGCTGATCGACGCGCGGCTGGCGGGCTTCTCGTTCCTCAAGCAGACGCTCACCCGGCTCGATCTTAGCCGCGCGGACCTGCGCAAATGCGACTTCCGCCATGCCGTGTTCGAGGCGTGCAGCCTGCGCGACGCCAACATGGCCGGCTCGCGCTTCACTGGCGCGGACTTGCGTGGCACCGATCTCGGCGGACTGCGGCTTATCGACGCCGCGCTGTTCCGGGGAGCGACGATCTCGCGCGATCAGGCCGGGCAATTGCTCGGTGAACTCGGCCTCAACGTCCGGTAGCGCAGCCGGAAAGAGGGCGATAAGAGGCGCGCAAGCAGGAGAAACCGTATGAAGACCCGCGCCGCCGTAGCGTTCGAAGCCAAGAAGCCGCTTGAGATTGTCGAGCTCGATCTGGAAGGCCCCAAGGCCGGAGAAGTGCTGGTCGAGATCATGGCGACCGGCATCTGCCATACCGATGCCTATACGCTCGACGGGCTCGACAGCGAGGGGCTGTTCCCGAGCGTGCTCGGGCATGAGGGCGCGGGCATCGTCCGCGAAGTCGGCGCGGGCGTCACCAGCGTGAAGCCGGGCGATCACGTCATCCCGCTCTACACGCCCGAATGCCGCCAGTGTAAATCGTGCCTCAGCGGCAAGACCAACCTTTGCACCGCGATCCGCGCCACGCAAGGCAAGGGGCTGATGCCCGACGGCACCACGCGCTTCTCGTACAAGGGGCAGCCGATCTTTCATTATATGGGCTGCTCGACCTTCTCGAACTTCACCGTGCTGCCCGAGATCGCGGTGGCGAAGATCCGTGAGGACGCGCCGTTCAACAGCGCCTGCTATGTTGGCTGCGGCGTGACGACCGGCGTCGGCGCGGTGGTGAACACCGCCAAGGTTCAGGTCGGCGACAATATCGTCGTGTTCGGTCTGGGCGGGATCGGCCTCAACGTGCTGCAGGGCGCGCGGCTGGCGGGCGCGAACAAGATCATCGGCGTCGATATCAACCCGGACCGCGAGGAATGGGGCCGCCGCTTCGGCATGACCGACTTCATCGACGCGCGCGGCACATCGCGGGACGAGACGATCGCGGCGATCCTCGCGCTGACCGACGGCGGCGCGGATTACACGTTCGACTGCACCGGCAACACCGAGGTTATGCGAACCGCGCTCGAGGCGTGCCATCGCGGCTGGGGCACCAGCATCGTCATCGGCGTGGCCGAAGCCGGCAAGGAGATCAGCACGCGCCCGTTCCAGCTCGTCACCGGGCGCAACTGGCGTGGCACCGCGTTCGGCGGGGCCAAGGGCCGCACCGACGTTCCCAAGATCGTCGACTGGTATATGAACGGCAAGATCGAGATCGACCCGATGATTACCCACGTACTGAGCTTGGAAGAGATTAACAAAGGCTTCGATCTGATGCATTCAGGCGAGAGCATCCGCACCGTCGTGGTGTATTGAGAGTCGCTGGGGGAGAGACGCAATGTTCAGTCACATGATGATCGGCAGCAACGATCTTGATCGTTCGAAAGTCTTTTATGACGCGGTGCTGGGCACGGTTGGCGCGCGGCCCGGTAGCTTCGACGAAAAGGGGCGGCTGGTCTATTTCCACAACGGCGCCGCGTTCCTGGTGACGAAGCCGATCAACGGCGAGCCGGCATCCTGCGCCAACGGCGCGACGATCGGTTTCGCCACCGCCAGCCCCGAACAGGCCGATGCGTGGCACACGGCGGGCGTCGAGCATGGCGGCACGGCGATCGAGGATGCGCCCGGCGAGCGTCCGGGCAGCGGCATGTATCTCGCCTATCTGCGCGATCCCGACGGCAACAAGCTGTGCGCGTTGCATCGGCTGTCCGCCTGACGCGTATGGAGACCGTCTCGCTGAACCGCAGCCACGGCGGCGTGCAGGGTGTGTACCGTCATCCGTCGTCGGCGACGGGTACGGCGATGACCTTCTCGGTGTTCGTGCCCGATCATGCGCCGGGCACGCGCCTGCCGGTGGTGTGGTTCCTGTCGGGGTTGACCTGCACGCACGCCAACGTCACCGAGAAAGGCGAGTATCGCGCCGCCTGCGCCGAACTCGGGTTGATCTTCGTCGCACCCGACACCTCGCCGCGCGGCGACGGGGTGGCGGATGTGCCGGAGTATGATTTCGGGCAGGGCGCCGGCTTCTATGTCGACGCCACCGAAACGCCGTGGTCGGCGCATTTCCACATGCGTTCGTACATCGAGCAGGACCTGCCGGCGCTGATCGCGGCGGAATTCCCAGCCGACATGGCGCGGCAGGGGATCACCGGCCATTCGATGGGCGGGCACGGCGCGCTGACGATCGGGTTGCGCAATCCCGATCGTTTCCGCAGCATCTCCGCCTTCGCGCCGATCGTCGCGCCTTCGCAGGTGCCGTGGGGCCGGAAGGCACTCGCCGGCTATCTCGGCGATGATCCGGCGGCATGGCGCGCGCACGATGCGGTCGCGCTGATCGAGGATGGCGCGCGCGTCGGCGAATTGCTGGTCGATCAGGGCGATAGTGATCCGTTTCTCGCCGAGCAATTGCGGCCGGAGCTGCTGGCGGCGGCGTGTCGCGACGCCGGTATCGCGCTGACGCTGCGGATGCAGCCCGGGTACGACCACAGCTATTATGGCATCTCGACCTTCATGGCCGATCATCTGCGCTGGCACGCGGCGCGTCTCGGCTGAACCCGTTCGGATCTTGCGCGTTGTGCAGGCTCTCAGGAGGACAGCATGGGCGAAGATGAGATCGAACGCGACGTCGGCGGCGTGCAGGGCACCGACGATGATGAGCAGGCGCCCGCTGCGCCGGCCGCACCCGAACAGACCGACGAGGGCACGAAAGTGATCGCCCCCGATGCGGGCGAGATCGAATGGGCGGGCGGCTTGGTCAAGAAGGCACCGGGCACGCCGAACGCCTGACACTCGATCGGGACGCCGCGCCGGGGTTTTACTGCAACGCAGCAAAATTGTCATTGACTGACTGAACACTCTTTTATAGAGCCGTCGCGATCATGGCGAGACCAAGAAGCGACGACCGGCGTAACGCGATCATGGCAGCGGCCACGAAGATCATCGCCGCGCAGGGTATCGGCGCGCCGACCGCGCTGATCGCCAAGGCGGCAGGCGTCTCCAATGGCTCACTGTTCACCTATTTCGAGACCAAGGCGGATTTGCTCAACCAGCTCTACATCGATCTAAAGAGCGAACTCGGCGCGGTCGCGGTGGATGGCTTTCCGGTCGGGGAAGGCCAGCGCGAACAGCTTGCCCATGTCTGGGCCGGCTTGCTGCGCTGGTCGACCGCAAATCCCGAAAAGCGTCGCGCGCTCAAGCACCTCAACGTCGCTGAGGAAGTCGTCACGTCGAGCCGGGAAGCCGCGCGCTGCGGTTTCGGCGAGATTACCTCGCTGATCGAGCGGGCACGGGAAAACGGCCCGATGCACGCCGCACCGTATGGCCTGTTCGCCGCGTTCATGAGCGCGATCGCCGAGGCGACGGTCGAGTTCATTCTTCAGGACCCGGAAAATGCCGACGCCCATCGCCAGACGAGTTTCGACGCTTTGTGGCGGATGATCGGCTGATTTTTTCGACTTCAAATGACTGACTGGTCAAACATGCAGGGTTTCATGATGACGCGATATGCAGACGGGCGGGCGGTTCGAACGCCCCCATCACGCAAGGCTCGGGCGGTGACGGCGCGATGAGCGACGCCTCCGATCAGTCCGTGCGCGAGGACGCGCCAGCGCAGGATCAGCCCGAAGCCAAGAAGGCCAAGCTCAGCCCCGTCACCAAGCTGGTTCTGCTGGTGATCGTGGTCGTGCTGCTGGTGCTCGGCATCCTCTGGTTCATCCATCACCAGACCGTCGGCAAATATCTGCAATCGACCGACGACGCGACGATCGCCGCCGACGCGGTCGTCGTCGCGCCCAAGGTGAGCGGCTATGTCGAGCAGGTGCTGGTGATCGACAACCAGGACGTGAAGGCGGGCGATCCGCTCGTTCGCATCGATCCGCGCGATTACCGGGCCAAGGCCGAGCAGGCGCAGGCGCAGATCGCGCAGGCCACCGCCACCACCGAGAACGCGCGCGCCGGCATCGCCGAGCAATATGCCGCGATCGATCAGGCGCGTGCCCAACTCGCCGCCGCGCGTGCCAAGGCCGCGCACGATGCCGCCGAAGTCGCGCGCTACACCCCGCTTGCGGCGAGTGGCGCCGAGACGCGCCAGCAACTCGCGCAATTGCAGATCGCCGCCAAGCAATCGTCCGCCGATGCGCGCGCGCAGGCGGCGGCGCTGGTCGCGCAGGAACGCCGCATCACCAGCATCCGTGCGCAGGTCCGCCAGGGCGAAGCGCAGGCGCAAGGCGCGCGCGCGCAGCTTTCCGCTGCGAACGTGGATGTCGGTGCGACGATCCTGCGCGCCGCGATCAACGGGCGGGTCGGCGACAAGACGGTGACGCTCGGCCAGTTCGCGCAGGCCGGCACGCGACTGATGTCGCTGGTGCCGCTCGACAAAATCTACGTGACCGCCAATTTCAAGGAAACCCAGCTCGCGCTGATGCGGGCGGGCCAGCCGGCGACGATCGAGGTCGATGCGCTCGGCGGCACCGAATTGCATGGCCATGTCGAAAGCGTGTCACCGGGCACCGGCGGGCAATTCTCGCTGCTGCCGCCGCAGAATGCGACCGGCAACTTCACGAAGATCGTCCAGCGCGTGCCGATCCGCATCGCGATCGAGGCGACGCCGGCGGCGCGGCGGCTGCTCGTGCCCGGCCTGTCGGTGACGGTGACGGTCAATACGATCGCCGCGAAGGGTGAGCTCGACCATATCCGCGATCAGGAAAAGCAGCGCGAAAAGGCGCGGCCGCGTGGCTAGTTCAGCCGCCGCCGCCACGGCCCAGCGGCTAGCCAAGGCGCGGCCCCCGGCCGATGCCGAGGGCCGTCGCGCCGACGCCAGCGCGTGGCTGGCGGTGGCGGCGGGCACGCTCGGCGCGCTGATGGCGACGCTCGACATCTCGATCGTCAACTCGGCGCTGCCCACCATCCAGGGTGAGATCGGTGCGAGCGGGACCGAAGGCACCTGGGTCGCGACCGCCTATCTGGTCGCGGAGATCGTCATTATCCCGCTGTCGGCATGGCTGACGCGGATGCTCGGCCTGCGCACCTTCCTGTTGATCGCGACGGTGTTGTTCACCGGCTTCTCGCTGATCTGCGGGACGTCGACCAATCTGACTCAGATGATCATCGGTCGCGTCGGGCAGGGGTTCACCGGCGGCGCGCTGATCCCGACCGCGCAGACCATCATCGCGCAGCGACTGCCGCGCGCGCAACAGCCGGTCGGCATCGCGATGTTTGGCGTGGTCGCGATCATGGGGCCGGTGTTGGGGCCGTTGCTGGGCGGTTGGCTGACCGAGAATGTGAGCTGGCATTACGCCTTCTTCATCAACCTGCCGATCTGCGCGATACTCGCGGTGCTGCTGTTCGTCGGCCTGCCGCACCAGAAGGCCAAGCTCGCCGAGTTCGCCAACGCCGACTGGCTCGGCATCGCCGGACTCGCGCTGGGGCTGGGCGGGCTGACCGTCGTGCTCGAAGAGGGGCAGCGCGAATTGTGGTTCGATTCGAGCCTGATCCGCACGGTGACGGCGATCTCGGTGGTCGGCTTCGGCTGCCTGATCGCGGGCCAGGTGTTCGCGAGACGGCCGGTCATCAAGCTCAGCCTGCTGCTCGATCGCCAGTTCGGGTCGGTCGCGCTGATGGGGGTCGTACTCGGCATCGTGCTGTACGGCACGTCTTATGTGATCCCGCAGTTCCTCGCCTCGATCGCCGATTACAATTCGCTGCAATCGGGCAAGGTGGTCCTTCTGTCGGGCATCCCCGCCCTGATGCTGATGGCGGCGGTGCCGATCCTGCTCAAGCGGATCGATATCCGCATCGCGGTAACGGCGGGCCTGATCATCATGGCAACGTCCGCGCTGATCGATTCGAGCCTGAACGCGCAGTCCTCCGGCGGCGACTTCACCGCCTCGCAATTGTTGCGCGGGGTCGGCCAGATCCTGACGATGCTGTTCCTCAGCCAGGCGGCGGTGCAATCGGTTCCGCCGGCCGATGCCGGTGACGCGTCGGGCCTGTACAACGCGGCGCGCAACCTGGGCGGTAGCCTTGCGCTGGCGGGCATTTCGATCATCCAGGATCAGCGGGTGTGGCTGCATTCGCGCCGGATGGAGGAATCGCTCCACGCCAATTCGGTGGCGGTGCAGGATTACATGGCCGCGACCGCGCGGAGCGTCGGCAGTCAGGCGGCGGCCTATCGTCTGGTCGGCCAGCAAATTCAGGTCGAGGCTCTGGTGATGACCTATAACGATATCTTCTTCATGATGGGCGTCGGCGCGCTGATGGTGCTGCCGCTCGTCTTTTTCCTTCGGCCACTGCCGAAGCACTCCGAACCCGCGGCGATGCATTGATGCTGAAACATACTCCCCTCGTCGCGCTGGCGTTGCTCGGCGCCTGCACCGTCGGCCCGAACTATGCCGGCCCGCCCAAGGCCGCGTCCGACGCGGTGGCGCGCGGCGGCTTCGTGCGCGCGAAGGACGCGACGTTCGTTCCCGCGCCGGCCCTCGCGCGCTGGTGGGAGGCGCTTGGCGACGCGACGCTCAACGGCCTCGTCGATGATGCGCTGGCGCACAGCCCCAATATCGATCTCGCGCAGGCGCGCATCCGCGAGGCACAGGCGCAACTCACCTCTAAACGTGCCAACGAACTGCCGAGCATCAGCGCCAACGCAACCTATCTGCACGCCGGCCTGCCCGGCACCAATCTGGGCGGCAGTTCGAGCGATAGCGGCAGCAGCAGCAGCGATATTTCGTCGCTCAATTTCTACAATCTCGGCGGGCAAGCCTCGTGGGAGGTCGATCTGTTCGGCGGTGGGCGGCGCGGCATCGAGCAGGCGCGTGCCGGCGTGGCGCAGCGCTTCGCCGATCTCGCCGACGCGCAGGTGAGCCTGTCGGCGCAGGTCGCGCAAGCCTATGTTAATTTGCGCGACGTGCAGGAGCGGCAGCGGCTCAACGCCGAATCGAGCAAGCTCCAGCGGCAGGCGCTCGATCTCACCCGTCAGCGTTTGCAGGCGGGCACCGCGTCGCAGCTCGACGTGCAGCGCTTGCAGACTCAGGTCCAGAACACCGACGCGCAGAATGTGCCGCTGGCCGCGCAGATCGACCAGTATAAGGACCAGCTCGCGGTGCTGACTGGGCGCACGCCGGGCGCACTCGATCCGCAGCTCGACGCGCTTGCGCCAGTGCCGCTGCCGCCCGCGCAGGTGCCGGTCGGTGACCCCGCGACGCTGATCGCACACCGCCCCGACATCCGCTCGGCCGAGCGCGCGCTCGCTGCGGGCAACGCCGCGATCGGCGTGCAGACCGCCAAGCTGTACCCCAAGATCAACTTCATGGGCATCCTCGGGCTCGGCGGCACCAGCCCCGGCGACGTGTTCGATCCCGGCAAGTTGACCACGCTGATCGCGCCGATGCTGAGCTGGTCGTTCCTCGATTTCGGCCGCACCCGCGCCGCGATCCACACTGCCGAGGCGCAGCGCGATCAGGCCGGGGCGCAATATCGGGAAACGGTGCTTGAGGCGTTGCAGGACGCCGAGAAGAACCTCTCGCTGTTCGGCAACGTCCGCCAGCAGCTCGGCCAGTTGCGCGGTGCCGAGGTGACGGCGGCGCAATCCGCCCGGCTCAACGCGCAGCGCTATCAGGCGGGGACCAGCACGCTGATCGACCAGCTCGATATCGAGCGCCAGCGGCTGTCGGCGGCGATCGCGGTGGCGCAGGCCAAGGCGCAGCTCACCAACGCCTATATCGGCGTGCAGAAGAGCCTTGGCCTCGGCTGGAGCGATCCCGCGAAGGACGCGCCGGTCCGTTCCGGCGGCTGAGCGTCTCCCAACGCGACGGGTGGCACTGGCGGCGTGTGGTGCCATAAGGGCCGGATGCGATCGAAACTCAGCCTTCTGGCCCGGATGGCTACCGCCGTCGCCGCGTTGCTCTGCTCCGCCCCAGCGCTCCGCGCGGAGGCTTCGCAATCCGGGCCGGTGCAATCCTATGACAGCTACGGATCGTGGTTCGTTGCGTGCGACAACACGCTCGCCTGCGTTGCCAAGGGCTTTGCCGATTCGAGCCACGGCACGGAGATACGGATCGAGCGTGACGCCGGCCCGGCCGCGAAACCGGTCGTGACGATCCGCGCCGACCACAAGTTCGATCGCGGCGGCATCGCGATCGACGGCAAGCCGGTCGGCCTCGCGGCGCCTGTGTGGGAGATGACGACGGACGCCGACGAGACGGCGCTGGCCAGCGACGACCTTACCGCCATCCGCGCCCTCGTGCTGCGCTTGCGCGACGCATCGACGCTGCGATTGGGTGCCGAGGACGACATCCCGCTCGACGGGTTCGCGGCGGCGATGCTGCGGATCGATGCGCGGCAGGGGCGGGTGGGCGGCGTGACGGCGCTGCTGCGGCCCGGCCCGCTTCCCGCCGCGAAGGTTCCGCCGCCGCCACCGCGTCCGAAAATCCCCTATCATCCGATCACCGCCAGACTGGCGCCGGGCGAAGACGCGCGGTTGATCGCCGCCGTCCGTGCCGGGCAGAAAGCCGTCCTCGCCAAGGAAGACTGCGAGGCGGATGTCAGCATGGACCCGGAGGCCTATCCGCTCGATGCCCGGCAGGCGCTGGTGCTGATCCCGTGCATTATGGGGGCGTATCAGGGATCGTCGCTGGCGTTCATCGCGCAACGCGCTGGCGGATCGTCGCGCCGGCTGATCGCGCCGACGCCCTATATCGGCAACGGCACCGATCATTCCGATGCGCGCTATTTCACCGACAGCACGTTCGATCCCAAGACCGGCATGCTGAGCGACGCCGCGAAAGGGCGCGGGATGGCCGATTGCGGCATGTCGGCAAGCTGGATCTGGGACGGCACGGCGTTTCAATTGACCGATATGGAGCTTCAGCAATCCTGCGGCGGCATCGAACCGGGGGATTGGCCGACTCTGTTTCGCTCGGTGCATTGAGGCGGATCGGGCGATTGACTGCATCTCCCGAGCGGCGCAAAACTCCGACAAATTAGGGGAGAATCGATGATGCGGCCCATGTCCGGTTCGGGAAGACGGTATCGCGCGATCGGGCCGTTTGGCTTGCGCTTGGTGGCGACGGCGCTGGGTCTCGCTTTGGCGGCGACCGCGCCCGCGCAGGCGCAGACCGACCGGATGATGCCGATCGCGGTGCCGAGCCAGCCGAACGCGATCGAGCTCGGCACGGGGCCGCTGCCCGGTGCGGCCGCCAAGGAATCGTGGCACAGCCAGTATAACAGTGTCTTCGCCCGCAACGTGACGGTGGCGACGCTCACGCCCTTCCTGCCCGACCCGGCGAAGGCGAGCGGCACCGCCGTCATCGTCGCGCCCGGCGGCGGTTTCACCACACTATCGATGCAGAACGAGGGCTGGGACGTCGCACGCGCGCTTGCCGCGCGCGGTGTCGCCGCGTTCGTCCTGAAATACCGGCTCAACCAGACACCGGGCGATATGGCCGCCTACCAGCGCTCGCTGCAGGAGCGCGCCACCAGCGGCGCGCCGCGCCCGACGGCGGCGGCGATGATGGCCAACCTCGCGCCGCAGCTCGCCGACGCGCGCGCGGCGTTTGCGCTGATCCGCCAGCGGGCGACGGAATGGCATGTCGATCCGGCGCGGATCGGCATGATCGGTTTCTCGGCCGGCGCGATGCTGACGATGGCGACGACCCTCAACGGACAGGCCGATGCCAAGCCCGCCTTCGCCGGCACGATCTACGGCTCGCTCGCCCCGGTCACCGTGCCAGCCGACGCACCGCCATTGTTCGTCGCGCTCGCCGCCGACGATCCGCTGTTCGGCAACGGCACGTTCGGCCTGATCGAGAGCTGGCGCGCGGCCAAGCGCCCGGTCGAGTTCCACTTCTTCGAACAGGGCGGCCACGGCTTCGGCATGTATCCGAAGAAGACCACCAGCACCGGCTGGTTCGACGAATTTGCGCGCTGGATGACGATGCACGACTGGATGAAGCCGGCCGGCTGATCGGGCAATTTGGCGAGTGTCTGGCTGCTAGCCGCCTGAGAGGGGATACGTGCCGTAGAGAGCTGGTGGCTCTGCCTCAACGCTGATGACCCCTGCGGAAGCCGACAAGATACCTACAACCAATTGTTATTAAAATGATAAACCAGTCTTTGTATCCGTCTGTTACAGCATGCCGATTTGTTTAAGCCAAAGCTCAACGAGCTGCGGCCATTGCCCGACGGGCTCGTCCTTGTGACGTAGAGCAAAGGCGTGCCCGCCCTTGGCAAACAGGTGAACCTCGGTCGACACGCCAGCCTTATCCAGCGCCGCCGCATACATCAGGCTGTTGCAAATCGGATCGGTTGCGTCGTCCCACGCCTGAGCGATAAAGGTCGGGGGCGCGGCCTTTGTTACTGGTAAGCTGCGGTCGAACGAGCCGTCATCACGACAGATATGACCCGGGTAGAGCGCCACTGCGAAATCCGGTCGGCTGCTGATCTTGTCGATGGCATCAATCGGACGATAGGTTGGTGTCAGGATGTTGCTGGTCTGCGCGACAAGGTAGCCGCCTGCCGACATCCCCAGAACGCCGATGCGATGGGGGTCGATACCAAGCTCGCCTGCTTTGGACCGCACTAGCCGTATTGTGCGCTGCGCATCCTGCAAAGCACGAGGAATGTGGGGCGTGATTCGGCGGTTTAAGGTATCGTCCCAAAAGTCGTTGCCGCCCGGCGCGCGATACTTGGAGACGATGCACGTAACCCCTTTACGCGTCAGCCAATCGCAAATCTCCGTGCCTTCGAGCCCGATGAAGACCTTCCGAAAGCCGCCACCGGGAAACACAATCACGGCTGTTCCGGTTTTGCGCCCTTTGGCAGGCATGATCGTCATTGTCGGTACGGCGATATTCAAGACAGCTTCCGACTTGCCGCCGAGAACGCCGGCATCGTCGTAGGTTTGTACACTCTCAGGCGGTTGTGGCCTGAACGTGCCGTTGGGGGCATCACCTGGCCAAAGCGGCACTTGGTCCAATCCCGAGGCTGGCCGCCAAGTGCCCAAGGTAGTGACCGGCGGCCTCTCTGTGGATGACGCGGGGCTATCGACTGGGATGGTCAGCGCCAACGCAGTTGAAAGCAGAATGCGGACACGCATTATGAACACCTTCGGAAAAGCGGCGTAGCATCCGGCGTTCTACACCCGAGCGCAAGACTACTGCATACCCGTTCCGCAGGCGGATCGCAGACCTCGGACGCCCTGCGATCGAACATCTGATGCTCAAGCGCCGCGCATCAAAGGCCATTGATCCCTTGCACGATCATTGCCTGACTCCACGATCACGCAACACCAGCACCGGGATATCCGAAGCGATGCCGGGATCGACCCGCAGCACCGCGAACAGATGCTTGCCTGCTTGCCATGCGCGCAGCGTGCCGTAGCGCGGCCGAAAAACGCCGAGCGCGACTGGCTCCCAACCCGCCGGAACCCCCGCGCCGATCGCACGCCATAGCTTCGCGTCATCGGCGGGAGCGATCGTATAGTCGGTGACGTCGAGCTTGCCCCAGGCGGGTTCGAGTCGATCGAGGCTCGCGATCATCGCCGCGACGCGCCGGTGATCGACCAGGTCGCCATAGGGCGCTTCGTCGTGCCGGACGAGGATCGCGGGCAGGGTGATCGGCGGCGGCGCCGGCGCGGGCGCGCAGGCGGTGGTCGCAGCCGCCAGCGTCAGCGCGGCGCGCAGCCTCACGGTCGAGCCCGGCGCTGGACCGAGGCGAGCGTGTCGTCGAACGTGCTCGACACCGCATCGCCGACGCCGAGCTCGCCGGTGCGCGTGTCGACCGGCAATGCCGCATTCTCCAGCCGCGTGCCGGCATTGGCGGTCGGGTCGGAAATCGCCGCATTGACCGCGAACTGTACCCATTCCTTGGCGAGGCTCGCGCCGGTGCCGATTGCGGCCGCCGCCGGGCCGCCGATCTTGGCCTTGTCGACGATGGTCAGCGCCGACTTCAGGATCGCCGTCACCTGAGCCCGCTGCTGTGCGACGTCGCCCGACAATGACTGCGCGCCAGCATAGACGCTGCCAACGAAATAGCCGAGCGCGCCGGCGTTTGGCCGCCGTTCCTGATGGGTGTTGGCGACGGTAACGGTCTGGTCGAGCCGTGTGACCGGATTCTCGGTGCCGCCGTTGCCGACCTGCAGGCGACCCATCTGCCGGCCGAGTTCGGCCTCGCGGCCTTCATGCAGCATCTCCTTGGCATAGGCCGAGAAGCTCGATCCGTCGGCGGTTGCCCGGTTGTAGGTCAGCTCGCGCATGACGCCGCTTGTATCGCTATCGATGATCCGAGTCAGCCCGTCCGTCATCCGATGCAGCGCGGCATCCTTGCCCACCACGGTGAGCCCGCCGATGATACTGTTGGTGTCGCGCACCGCGCGCATCGCCTGCACGCCGGAATCGAACACCTGCGCCTTGAGATCGGCATCGCTCATGCTCGCGGCGGCCTGCATGATCCCCTCGAACTGGGTGGCGTGCCACGTCATCGTGTTGGCGGCGCCCGCGCTGGTGGCGGTCGTGGTCATCTGCGCATCGACTGCCGAGGTCAGCACGTCGGGCAGATGCGAACCGAGCGCGCGAAACCCCGCCTCGGCCTGCGCGCCACGCAAGCTGCCGAGCACCTGGCCGACCGCAGCGCCTTCGGCATCGCTGAAGCTGGTCTGGCTGTAGCCGAAGCCGGTATCGAGCCGCGCCGCAGTGTCCCCGGTCGCACCCGCCAGCGCATGAATATAGTCGATCTTCGCTTGCGCGCTCGCATGCGTCGCCACCGCGTCGCCGAGCTGGGTCACCGCCGCGAAATCGCCGCGTGTGTCGGTTCCCGCGAAGGCATTGCTGAGCGTGGCGAGGTGTTGGCCGTCGAGCTTGCCCGCCATGTCGGCGAAAAAGCGGCCGCGCTCGTCCGCCGACAGCCCGCCGAGCCCGAGGATGCTGCCGTCCTCGACCTCGCCGGCGATACGGCCGAGCTCGCCGCCGTGCTGCAACCGGTCGATCACCTGGTTGGCCTGCGCCGCCGGCAGCGAACTGATCGTCGCGACCACCTGTTTGATCTCGCCGTTGGTGACGGGGTTGAGGAAGCCGGTCTCCATCGTCCGGGTGATGGTGTTGACGGCATTCGAAACGGGATCGGTCACGCGCGGACTCCTCTCACGGGCTTGGCCGTGCCGTTATCGCCGGGTTCGCGGACGAATGCGCTAGTCGATGCGACTAGCGCGGCGGCTGGAGCTAATCGGATCGCTTATCGTAGCGCCGGGACGATGCCGCTTATCATTGCGCCATCCCCAGCGTGAAAGGTGGCGCGATGAGCATTGAGATCGACACGGGAGTGCGCTCCCCCGGCACGGCGGGCGGTATGCCGTCCGATCGGCTCGATGTACTCGCGCAGCGCGGCGATCTCGACACGTTGCGCGCCTATCTCGGCGAGCATCCCGGGCAGCGCGACTCGCTCGACAGCTTGCTGGTGCGCGGTTCGCGCTACGGCGACGTGTTTGCGCTGGCCGAGGGCCACCGGCGGGCGGCCGGACCACAGGCGGCGGCGGTGGATGACAAGCCGAAGCCCAAGCCAGTCGATTACGATACCCCGGTCTGGACCAAGACCAAGGTCGGCGACGGCCCGGCCTTCCCCGGCCGCAAACCGTCCGACACCAGCTACCGTCTTTCGGAAAGCGCCGCGTGGGGCGGGATGGTCGCGGCGGGCACGGTCAGCGCGTCGGAACAGCGCGTCATCAGTCGGATGGCCGATAATGAGGGGCGGCTCGATTCGGTGCAGTCCTATGACAACCAGATCGTCACGGTCGGCGCGATGCAGAAGACCATCAACCCCCAGGGTACGGGCGAGCTTGCGCGCCAGGTGTTCGAATTCTCGCAATCGAACCCCGGCGCCTATGCGTCGCTTTTCACCGACCAGGGCTGGAGCGTCGAGCATAGCGGCAAGGGCACCGGCGACGGCGCCTATACGATGTCGCTGACGGTCGACGGCATCAAGATGAGCGGCAGCGATCTTTCCACCTATATCAAGGACGCGCGGGAACCCGATCATTGGACAACCGCGCTGTCGCCGCTCCAGAAAGCGGGCCGCGATGCGGCTTTCCAGGAGAAGCAGATCGGCGATTTCGTCACCAGGCTCGACAGCGCGCTGGGCAAGGTGCCGGCCAGCGCGGTGAAGGGGCAGAGCTATATCCGGCCGATTTCCGCCTATGTCACCTCGGAACAGGGTGCGGCGCTGGTGCTCGACGAGAGCGTCAACCGACCGGCACACGTACCGACGACCTTTGGCAAAGCGCTCGACGCGTTTTTCGCGGACAACCCCAAGGTCGAACGTGATCCGATGCTGTGGACAGCCGAGCAGCGCGCGACGTATGAGCCGCAGATCGTTTCCGATTACGAGGCGCAGCGTCTGGTGTCGCGCATGACCGATCCCGATCAGCGCGCCGCGCATATCACCGGCAAGGGTACGACGCTGAGTGCCGATCCGGGCAGCTTCGTGCGCGTGTCACGCTGAAGCGCCTCCTCCTCGCACTGTTGCTTGCGGCGGCCGCGCCGGCGCCCGGCCCGGCCACGCGTTTCGTGGTGTCAGGCGCGCCGGGCGCGACCAGCACGATCACCATCGTACCGAGCGACGGCGGCAGGATCGTGGCCGACCGGCTGCTCGACCGGCCTACCCTGATCGCGAACGAGAAGGATGCGTTCAGCCGGAACACGCTGCCGCATGGCAGTTGCGGCTATGCCGGTGCGGCGCGGCCCTTCACGCGGCTGCGCGGCTATGATCGTAGCGGACGGCTCGCGTGGAGCTGGGATCTGGCGCGGGAAAACGTGGCGGTGCGGCTGCTTGGCACCGGCGTCGACGATTGCCTGTCGCCCGACCGTACGCATCTGCTGGTGTTGATCTACGGGCTGGTGCCGGGCGATCTGTCCTTCAGCGAAGCGTTGCAAGCGCAGGGCGTGATCGCGCTGGGGCCACGGCACGGCTTCGTCCACGCCAAGCCGACCGGGGTGGCTGAAATGTTCGGCAATGCGCGCCGCACCAGCGCGATCGGCTGGCGGCCCGGCAAGCCGGCGACGCTCGACTATGAGGTCGATGCCGACGTCGACGGCGCTGTCGTGACGGCGTCGGCGGATTTCAGCGTGGCGCCGCCGAGACGTAGCGCCTACCGGAGCGAAAGCAGGCGCGCTCAGGCGCCCGCTTTTTCCCGGCGGTAATGGTCGAGATACTGGTCGAGCCGCTCCTCCTTCGCCTTGTCCCAGATGCCGTTGAGGCGCTTGGGCGGATCGTAGGAGAAGTGGAATGCGTAGGTGCCGGGCTGGTCGATCTGCAATTCGAAGCCGCCCAGTACGTCGCCCGCCGCCTTGCGCTGCTTGTAGAGATCGACGATCGCGGCGCGCGCGTCGGTACTGAGGTCGAACTGCGGATCGCTGAGCGCGCCATCGGCGTCGCGCGCGATGGCGAAGCTCACCGCGTCGAGCTGGTAGCCGTCGTCATGCTCGGCGATCTCGACATCGGCGACGATCCGCTCCCACGCGGACACCGGCACGGTGCGCGCGACCTCGATCACGATGCGGTTCTGCAGGTCGGTCAGGTCCATGGCAGTCCTCACTTGTTGACGAAGCTCTGCGTGCGCCATTTGCCGTCGTTCACGCGGTACGAGGCGACGAAATCGTCGGGCCGTGTGCTGGCGTTGGCGCTATCATATTTCGCCTCGATCTTCACCTCCACCTTATTGCCGGGTTGCGCGGCGATTTCGGCGACGGTGTTCTCGAAACGCTTGTACGCGCCGGTGTTGAGATTGGGGAGTCCGTCGCCGATCGGCTTGCCGTTGCCGGGCACCACGTTGAGGCGATTGGTCTGCCCGCCGAAGCGATCGGCGATGAGGTGGAAGCCGACGTCGGACGACCGGCCCTCGTGCCCGATCTGGCTTTGCAGCGCATTGTCGTTGCGGCCGGTGGCGCTGAGTCCGATCGTGCCCTCGGCGGTGCTGACGCGGCCTTTCGCATCGGTGGTATAGGCGTAGCTGCCATATTCGTAGCGCGTGCTGGGCAGCGCGTGATTGGCCGACGCGTTGAATTCGGCGGCGGTGGAGAAGCGCTTGACGCTCGCCTTCTCGGCGGCCTGCGCTGCCTCGTCGCCGTGCTTGGCGACCGCGCCGGCCACGTCGTCCGTGTGCCTGGCGGCGCCTTTGGCGATGTCGGCGCCGGCATCGGCTACCTTCTCGCCGCCGCGGATCAGCCCCTTGGCGGCGTCACCGAGGCCGGGAATGAAACCGACGGCGGAGGCGGCGAGGTTGGTCCAGCCGCCCGATTCGCCGTTCCAGATCTGCCCGACCGCGTGCGCGGTGTCGCGGATGTCGGCAATCTGGCCGGCGATCGGCACGAAGCCCATCGCGACTTGCCCGGCGGTGGCGGACCAGCTCGTATTGCCGGAGAAGTCGCCCTTCACCGCGCCGTCGAAGAATGACCCGATCCCCTCCTGCGAGTCCGGCTGAAGCGCGGCGGCGAACTGGCCGCGCTCCACCGGCGTCATCTGCGCTTCGAGCGCGGCGGTGAGCGTCGCCCCCTTGGCGGCATCGCCGCCGGTTTGCGCCTTTACCGCCGCCGCGAGCGCCGGCGCATCGAGCGCACCGCCGGGGCGGTTGGCGGCGAGCAACCCCGCCGCGAGGTTCGCCGACGTGCTGACGCCGGCTGACGATCCGCCGACGCCGGCGGTGCTGGTGGCTTCGACGCTCATCACGTCCTCCGTTCGTTGGAAATCGGGTCAGGCGATCGCGCCGCGCGCGCCGACATGCGCCACGCGTTCGGCGGCGCCGTCGATCATCAGCGAGGCCACGCCGAACAGCAGGAAGCCGGAAAGCGCGTCGGTGATCTCGCCGACGCTCGGCATCGTGCTGTCCGGGCCGTAGAGCCCACCCGGCCGGGTCATGTCGAGATCGTCCTGCGTCGCCAGCGCGCCGCTGATCTCGGAGGTCCAGCCGCCGGCGCTCTCGTTCAGCACATAGCCGTCGCGCGTCGCGGCATCGAGCGCATAGCCGTTGTGCGACAGCGATACCGAGAGATCGCCAGTCTTGTTCTGGCTGAGGCCGTTGATCTGGAGCGCCTGATCGCCCTTGGTGATCGTCACGGCGTTGGCGACGTACATGCTCGGATTGGCGGCATATTGTTCGGTGTTGATGGTGATCTTGGTGCCGTTGCCGAGCGTGAAGGTCGTGGTGCCCCAGAAATCGAACTTGTGCTCGCCGTTCACCTCGACGTGCGGATCGCCCCAGATCTTCGTGCTCTCGCCGGTGTTGGCATCGTTGATGACCATCTGCGAGTTATTCTCGTCGAGTTGCAGCGAATAGCCGTCGCCGAGATCGATATCGGCCTTGCCCTGGCCTTCCATCGTCGCGGTCCATTCGGCGCCGGGGGTCGGCTCGAATTCCGGCTCGGCGCTTGCCTGCTCGGGCTGCTGCATCGTGCCGCCGCGCAGGGCGAGCAGCATCGGCAGCGCCGCGAAGGCGAAGGCATTGGCGACGAGCGGGTTGACGAAGGTGCCGAGGACGCCGGGGGAAAGCTGGATCGCCTGACCCTCGACGGCGCGGTTCGGCGCGGTCTCCGGGGCGAGCGTGGCCTGGAGCGTCAGGCCGGTGTTGAAGAGCAGGTCCGTCATCATGCCATCTCCTTTTGCCTGGCCCGCCGCTTCCGGCGCGCGGGCGGGTGGGTTAGCGAGCGTCGGTGATCGCCGCCGCCGCGCGTTCGAACGCGGCGCGGACCGCCTCGATATCGTGAGCATTTTCCGGCGCCGCGAAGTCCGCGATCGCACTATCGACCCGGTCCAGCGTGCGGCCGTCGGCGAAGGCGGCCATGTCGGCGGCGACCGCGCCGGCGAAACTCTCCATTGCGCGGTGTAGCGCGCCGACGGCGGCTGGGTTGCCGTTCGGGAACGCCGCCGCGACCGTGTCGGCAAGCGCACGCACGCCATACTTCTCGGCGATGTTGCCGGGCCGGGCGGGGGCGAGCAGCAACTGGCCGGCGATATGGCCGACCACGGCGACCGCGATCGACCGGGCGCTCTCCCCGGCGACGGCTGCGCCACCGCTATCGCCGGCGCGACCGAGCGCGCTGATCTGGGGCGAGGAAATCGGGTCGATCGTCATGGTCTCATCTCGTCGGTTGATGCGAGGATAAGACCATATTCGACGGAGAAAGGCGCTCCGCGATCCGATTAGGCGGCTAGTCGGATCGACTAGCCGCCACCGGATTCAATAATAGCCCGCCGCCCGGCAGAGTCGGAACAGGTGCCGGGTCGTCGGGTGATCCATGCCGAGGTTGGAGGCGACGGTGTAGCGATGCGCGCATTTCGCACGGGCGCTCGCTTCCGAGGCGCTCATCGGTGGTGCGCGGCGCCTGCCGCGGTGTCGCAGGCTGTATTGCGCCGCCGCGCCCCCGGCCCAGCCGGTCATCGCGCCGGGATCGAGCGCGGGGCCGACATCCTGCGCGAAGGCCGGGGTGGACAGGACGGCGATGGCCAGCGCCAGGGCGAGCTTTCGCATATCCCGCCTCACGCCGGCACCAGTCCGTGATCGGTCAGCGCCATGCCGCGCAGATCGAAGCCATAGGAATTGCGTGCGCCCTGCGCGACCGCTTCGGCGACCTTGGGGCGAAGCTCGGGGTTCTTCTTCGCCTGCTCGGCGACGCTGCTCAGGATCAGCGCCTGGATCAGGTTCGCTTCGCTGAGTTGCTGCTTCATCGCGTCGCTGGCGCTGGCGAATTCGGGGGTCGCGCCGATCGCACGGGCGAGTTGGTTGCGCAGGCCGCGCAACTGGCCCGGCGTCGGGTCGCTGGTATCGGCGCGGATCGTGTACCAGGCGGTGGCGAGATACACCGCCAGCGCGTCGGCGACGTCGGTGGTGTGCATGCCATAGCGGCCCATCCACTTCTGCGCCTCGGCCATCACGTCTGTGGTGGCGAGCAGATGTTCGAGCTGGCTGGCACCCTGCGGATCGACCGCGCGCGTCTTTGCGATGAACTGCGCGTAATTGGCTTTGCGCACCGCCGGATCGGGCCGGAACGACAATGCGGCCGCCGGTGGTAGCGGAGCGTCGGACGCGCGCGGCGCGGCGAGCAGGCCGCGCATCGACAGCGGCGCCCGTGCCGCGCGCTGTTCGAGATCGTGCTGGACTGCCGCGCCGGCGGTCCAGCCGACCATCAGGCCGGGGTCGAGCGCCGGGCCGATATCCTGCGCGGCGGCCGGGACCGATGCGCAGGCAGCGGCGAGAATGAGCAGGGTTCGCGGAAAACGCATGGCCAATCTCCAGACGATCGGGGGAATCGTGGCTGAAAAGAAACGGGGCTCCGCGACTTTCGTCGTGGAGCCCCGCGATGAAAACACTTTTGCGGTGAAGCGCTTATTGCTTGCGGGCAGTCGAAGACATGCCTTCGCCGATCGACTTGAGCGCGGTGCTCGCGGCGTTGAACAGGATGCTGAACTGCTGCGACAGCGCGCTGAACTTCGTGGTGATGTCCGGCGTGTCCTTGCTGATCTTGTCGGCCATGTCGTTCATGTCCTGCGCCATGCCGTTGAGCTGCTTGCCCAGCGCCTCGGCGATCGCCATCAGCCAACCGCCCCGGTTCGCGGTCTTTTCGCCCTGCCTGCCGAGATCGACCGCCATGTCGTTGATCGAATCGTTGATGGTGCGCTGCAGGTCGCCCTCCTGCGCCGGGCTGCCACCGAACGCGTCGGAGAAGCCGCTGACCGCTTCCTGCACGTTCTGGAACGCGCCGGCTTCATCGCCCATCGCGCTGGCGAAGGCGCCTTGCGCGAGATCGATGGTCGACTGCGGCAGGCCGAGTTGCTGGCCGAGCTGCTGGATGACCTGCTGGCCGATCGACGACGCGAGCGTCTTGACCGCCAGCGCTGCCCAGCCGGTCGGGCCGGTCGCCAGCATGGCGAGGTTGGCCGGGTTCGTGAACACGTTGGTTATACCACCGAGAAAGCTCATCATGTCCTCCAACGATTGAGGGGCGGGCCTAGGGGGAGTGGGCTTGCCGCCGTTTGCGAAACGTCCGCCGGGTGATCCGACGCCGATCCTTATCCGCGCTTTCGCCGCCGTCCGCCCTCACCGATCCGACTAGCGGCATAGTCGGATCGCTTAGGTCAGCGGGTGGAAGAGCAGGCCGGCGAGTGCGTTCAACTCGCGCACGCCGTCCAGCTCCAGCTTGCGGCACATGTTGTTGAGATGCACCCGCACGGTATTTTCGCTGATCGCGAGCAGCGTCGCGATATCGGCATTGGCGCGGCCCCAGCCGAGGAAGCGCATCACCGCGACCTCGGCTTTGGTCAGCGCGGCGATGCTGCCGAGGTGGCGCTCCGGGATGCGCGAGCGCGGGATGCGGAAGTCGCCGATGCTGCGTTCTTCCTCCTGCGCCCGGTCGTCGGCCTTGCGGAGCAGCCGCATCAACTCACGCAGCCGCGCTTCCTCGTCGGTGTCGATGCTCAAAGCGGGAGCGTTCATCGCGCGAGCACTCCGACGATCTGCCGGGCGACGTCGTTGCGGCTCGCCACCTCGGCGATCACGGCTTGCGCGAAGGCCGGGATCAGCGTGATGAGCAGCAGCGTCGCGGCCCAGCTTTTCAGCGACAGCGACAGCGTGAAGACGTTCAATTGCTGCGCGAAGCGGTTGAGCAAACCGAGCCCCGCGTCGATCACGTAAAGCAAGGTCAGCACCGGCGCGGCGAACAGCATCGCCAGCATCACCAGCCGCCCGAACTCGCCCTCGAACAGCAGCAGGCCGTGCATGTCGAGATCGGGCCAGTCGGCCGCCATCGGCCACACCGCGTAGCTCTGCATGATCGCGCCGACGAAGAGCGACAGCCCGCCCACCGACATGAAGATCACGTTCGCCAGCCGCGCCAACAGCGCGCCGTTGAGCGACGTCTGGTTGCCGCCGAGCGGCTCGACGATCTGGCCGATCGTCGAGCCGATCTTGGCGTCGATGATCTCGCCCGCCGCCTCCAGCGCCCACAGCATCGTGCCGAAGAAGAAACCGATGACGATGCCGACCACCGCTTCCTTGAGCAGCAGCCGCACCCAGCCGAACGCGCCGAGCGTGGCGGGATCGACGTGCGGCTGCATGACGAAGGCGACGCCGCCGAGCGTCAGGATGATGCAGTTGCGGACCGTCGAGGGGATCAGATCCTGCGCGAACATCGGCACCAAAGCGAAGGCGAAGCCGAACCGCGCGGAGGCGACCGCCACCAGCAGCAACTGATCGAACCAGGCCCCGCCGGCAGGGGTCATCCGCGCACCATGCCGGGAAACCCGCTGAAGATCGTGTCGGCGAACTGGTAGAGGCTGCCCGCGAGCAGCGAGGCGGTGACGAAAAGCGTCGCGACGATCGAGAAGAATTTAAGCGTATATTGCAGCGTCTGTTCCTGAAGCTGAGTCGCCGCCTGAATCACCGCGACGAGCAGCCCCACCGCCGACGCCGCGATGATCGGCGGGGCGGAGAGCAGCAACACCAGCCAGAGCGCCTCGACGGTGATGTTGACGATCGAGTCGGTCATCCGCGACGCCTTGTATCTCCGCTCGCGCGGGCGTATCGCTGTACGTCACGCATAGCTCAGCACCAATCCGTGGCTGATCTTCACCCAGCCATCGACCAGGACGAACAGCAGCAGTTTGAACGGTAGCGAGATCGTGACCGGCGACAGCATCATCATGCCGAGCGCGAGCAGGATGTTCGAGATGACGAGATCGATCACCAGGAACGGCAGGAAGATCAGAAAGCCGATCTGGAAGGCGACGGTCAGCTCCTTCATCACGAAGGCGGGGATGACGATGATGAAATCG
Source organism: Sphingomonas populi (assembly GCF_004208535.1). Classification (GTDB taxonomy): domain Bacteria; phylum Pseudomonadota; class Alphaproteobacteria; order Sphingomonadales; family Sphingomonadaceae; genus Sphingomonas; species Sphingomonas populi. The sequence goes on along the minus strand of NZ_SGIS01000008.1, from coordinate 89,151 downwards.
CTCGCCGAGGCCGCCTGCGTGCCGTTCTTCTGCGCGACGCGCTGTTCGGTGCGCAGGAAGAACTCGCGTTCGGCCGGGTCGCTGTGCTTGAGCAGGAAGGCGCGCAGGGGTTCCTTGGCCTTGTCGGCGGCGGCGAACAACTGGTCGGTCTGCGCGGGCACCTTGGTCGTACCCGCCGACGCCTGCATCTGCTGCATTGTCGGATACATCACGTACAGCGACAGGATCAGGGCGAGTCCGTTGAGCACCATGTTCGGCGGCACCTGTTGCAGCCCGAGTGCGTTGCGGATCAGGCTCAGCACCACGACGATCTTGGTGAAAGACGTGACCATCACCGCGAAGAACGGCGCGAGCGCGAGCAGCACGACGACGACGAGCGCCGAGCCGGGTGTGAATTGCGAGAGATCCATCAGGCGTCACCCGCGATCAGCACGCCGTAGCCCTCGCCGATCGCGACGAGCGTGCCCCGCGCGAGCGGGCGGCCGCTGGCGAGAATGCGTACCGCGATCGCGCCGCCGTCGCTGCCGATCGGCAGCACCGCGCCTTCGCGCAAACCCTGGAGGCGATCGAGCGGGACGACGCTGTCCTCGATCTCGATGGTAAGCGGCACGTTGAAGGTGATGTCGGGCGCGCGCGGCGCATCGACGGGTGCGGCGGCGGGGTCGGTGTCCTGCATCAAAGGCTCCTCAAAGGGGGGCAGGCGGGCACGAAATGGGCGGCGGCGGGGTCGAACCGGCCGGCGAACGGCGGTTGACCGGGGACGTGCAGCGTCGCGGCGAGCGGGGTGCCGAGCAGCACTAGGTCGCCCGGCGCGAGCGCGGCGGCATCGTGCGGGGCGAGCCGTGGGCCGGCGATCCGCACCGCGACGCGCACGCCGACCGCGCCGAGCAATTCGGGGGCGAACTCGGGTGCGGCGGGGTGGAGCGCGAGGCCCGGCGGCAGCGCGAGCAACACACGTTGCCGCGCCGCGCCCGCGTGGAGCACCGTCACATCAATGGCCGGCGCAAGCGGCGGTGTCTCGTCGAGCCGTTCGGGGACGAGCGCGATGCCGAGGCCGAGTTCGATTTCGCGCAGCAACGGCTCGCACGCCTCAAGCGCTTCGGCGGCTGCGGGGCCGTCGTCGGTCAGCAGCCGCGCGTCGCGACCGCCGTCGAGGAGTATGGCGAACGCCGCACCTTCGGCGCAGGCATACCACCAGCGCACCGTCGGCGGGACGGCGGGGATATGCGCGACGAGCGTACCGCCCGTGCAGCGCCGACCCGACAGCGCGGCGGGCACCGTCTCGCGCAGCCGCGCTTCGGCCGGGTCGAGCCGGGGCAGGCGATCGAGCTTCATCGCAGACTCTCCGTGGTGATGGCGGCGGGCGCACCCTCGGGCCAGCGCGCGAGCAGGCTGATTCCGCCCGCAGTCACGCCGAGCAGCATCGTCTCGCCGCGGACCTCGACCATCACGACGCGCTCGGTCTGGCCGAGCGGCATCGCGCGCAAGAAGCGGATCGGGCGCTCACCGCCTTCCTCGTCGCCCTGGAAGCGGTCCTGCCACTTACGCAGGCCTTTCAGCAGCACCCAGGCGAGTCCGAGCACCGCCGCAAGTGCGATCACCACCGCGAACAGGCTGGAGAGGACGGCGCCAATCGTCATATCCCGAACTCCTGTGCATCCTCGCGGTGGAGCGGTGCGTCGCCGGCGCGCGCGCGCTTCGCCCACAAAATGATCTCGGCGATCGCGTCGAACAAAGGCTCGGGGATGATCGCGCCGGTGTCGGCGGTGGCGAAGATCGTGCGGGCGAGGCCGATGTTGCGCACGATCGGCACGCCTTCCTCCTCGGCGCGCGCGCGCATCGCTGCGGCGAGTGGCCCTTCGCCCTTGGCGGCGATCACCGGCACCGGGCACGCGGCGGGATCGTAATCGAGTGCGATCGCGAGGTGGGTCGGGTTGACCAGCAGCACGTTGGCCGTCCCCGCTGCCCCGATCGCATTCTGGTTGGCATATTCCTCGTGCATCTGGCGGCGCTGCTGGCGCAGCAGGGGATCGCCCTCGCTATCCTTATGCTCCTGCCGGATGTCGCGGCGGCTCATCTTGAGCTTCTTGATGAATGTGTGATGCGCGTAGATTCGGTCGGCGAACGCGACGAGCAGGAACACCCCAGTCGTCCATCCGAGCAGTTGCAACGTCACCGACTGGCTGAGTCCGAGCACCTGCGCCGCGACCTGCGGGCCGCTCGACTGCAATGGCGACCAGGCTGCGGCATTGAGCAATTCGCCGAGCGCGCCAAATGCGCCGCGCATCACCAGCACGACGATGCCGAGGATCAGCATCGCCTTGACCAAAGTTTTCGCCAGCTCGACGAGATTGTCCATACTGAACATCTTCTTGAGCCCCTCGACGGGGTTCATCTTGTCGAGCGTCGGCTTCATCTTCTCGGTGGTGAGGATCACGCCCGTCTGGAAGAATTCGGCAGCGAGACCGGCAATCGCGGCAGGCACCAGCGTCATGCCGGCGATGCCGAGCAACAGCCCGAACGCGCTCCAGCCGAGCAGCGGCAAGGTCGTCGCGAACGGCTGCGACACCGCCCGCTCGACTGTCATCGTGGTGAAATCGGCGATCTGGCCGCCGAGCAGCCCGGCGGCGGTGCCGAACAGCGCGAGCCAGACGATCATGCCAAGCGCGGCGCTGAAGTCTTTCGACTTGGCGACGTCGCCTTTCCTGCGCGCATCGCGCAGCCGCTTCGCGGTCGGCTTTTCTGTCTTGTCGCCGCCGTCGTTCTTGTCGGCCATCAATGTGTTCCCTGATCGGGCGCGACAGGACTGTCGCGCCGACTTGGGGCATCGAATCACGCAAGTAATGCGTGATGTTCAAGACTTTGGGGCAGGCAATTCGGATAGAGCAACGGAAGTAAAAATGCCGGATCGGCCGCGTTGGTCAATACAAATGTGACAAGACGCGATGAGACGTGCGGATATTGCGGATATTGCGTTGGCGGAACGATTCTTCGCAAAAATGTAGCATATCTGCAACAGTCAAGGGGAATGCGATGGATGTCGGGGCGCTGGCTCGGTTCGTCGTTAAAAACTGCACGGCCCGTCGACAACGGCTTTCATTACAATCCTTTGGTTGGGTAGCCGCTTGGTCGAGACACATACTGTAACAGGGAAGTTACCACAGGTTACACTGCAGGCAGGGCGCCGCGACGGGCATCGGGCGCTTGGACAAGACGGTTCGGATCGACATTTTGCTGGGTTCCTCAGTTGGATCGGAGATCGCCTCGTGATGAAGAACAGCATTCGCATTGCTGCATATAGTATCGCTGCTTCCGGTTTGATTGCCTTTTCCAGCTCCGTTTGCTTCGCGCAGCCGAAAAAAGACACGAATCTGTTTGAGACGTGTCCGCTCACCGCGAATCTTCGCGTGGCGGACCCGCGCACGCTGAGCGAGTTCGAGTCGCTCGGCGCTTGCCAGGGCGCCATCGTCAGCGAGCCGCGCGATGGCGTGCCCGTGGATGACGGTGTGGTCCGTATCCTCGGTGTGAAGGCGAAGCCGGCGCCGCGCGGCAAGCGCGCCGCGCCGCCGCCGCCCGATTCCACCGATGGCGCGATCACCACCGCGCGCTGGTCTGGCATGCCGCGCCCGTTCGACCGCGAGGTGGTACGTGCCGCCGCTGCCTATCACATCGACCCGCTGTTCCTGCACGCGATCATTCGCACCGAATCGGCCTATCGCCCGGCGGTGGTGTCACACGCGAAGGCGGTCGGTCTCATGCAGATCATGCCCGCGACCGGCACGACGCTCGGCGTGCGGCCAGCGGGCCTGTACGAGCCCGCCACCAATATCGACGCGGGCGCGCGGCTGCTCAAGCGGCTGCAACGCCGCTACGGGCGGGATTTCGGGTTGATCCTCGGAGCGTACAATGCCGGGGAGGGCGCGGTCGCGCGCTACGGCAATCGCGTGCCGCCGTACCGTGAGACGCTCGCGTATGTCGATACGGTGATGGGCCGCTACCAGGCGATGCGCGCCGCGATGGTGGCGACGGCGGGGGGCGCGCGATGAGCGCCGCCGCCCTGTTCCACCGCCTGCCGCGCACGAGCCTGCGCGCCGCCGATCTGATGCTGGTCGGCGCGCTGGTCGCCGTCATCGGCCTGCTGATCCTGCCGCTGCCGCCGCTGGTGCTCGATGTGCTGATCGCCACCAACATGACGGTCGGCGTGCTGCTGCTGCTGAGCACGCTCTACGTCACCAAGCCGCTCGACTTTTCGACCTTCCCCTCGGTGTTGCTGCTGACCACGCTGTTCCGCCTGGCCATCTCGATCGCGACGACGCGGATGATCCTCGGCCATGCCGAGGCCGGCCATATCGTCCGCCAGTTCGGCGAAATGGTGGCGGGCGGCAACCTGATCGTCGGGCTTGTCGTGTTTCTCATCATCACGATCGTACAGTTCGTGGTGATCTCCAAGGGCGCGGAGCGCGTCGCCGAGGTCGCGGCGCGTTTCAGCCTCGATGCGATGCCGGGCAAGCAATTGTCGATCGACAGCGATCTGCGCTCCGGCCTGATCGGCAAGGACGAGGCGCGTGCGCGCCGCCGCACGCTGGAAAACGAAAGCAAGCTGCACGGCAGCCTCGATGGCGCGATGAAGTTCGTGAAAGGCGATGCGATCGCCTCGATCATCATCGTGCTGGTCAATCTGATCGGCGGGCTGGGCGTCGGCATCTTCTCGCACGGCATGCCGGCGGGCGAAGCGATCACGACCTATTCGATCCTGACGATCGGCGACGGTCTCGTCGCGCAATTGCCCGCCTTGTTCAGCGCGATGGCGGCGGGCCTGCTCGTCACGCGCACCACCGACGAGGAGGACGAGCGCGATCTCGGCCCGACCATCGCGCGCCAGATCGCCAGCAAACCGCGCGTGCTCGGCATCGCCGGTGCCTTGTGTCTGTTGCTCGCGATCATTCCCGGTTTCCCGACGTTGGTGTTCATCGGCCTGAGCGCCGCCCTGTTTGCGGGCGGGGCGTGGAACCACCCGACCTCCAATGCGCTGATCCGTGCCCGGCTCGCGCGCTTCGATAGCAGCCCCGCACCGATCCCGACGACGATCGAAGCCAAGCCAGCGCCGCTCCGCGCGGTGCGCCCGCTGGTGATCGAAGTCGCAGCACCCGGTTTGACAGGCGCGCGCGTCACGGCGCTCTCGCTCGCGGTGACGGCGGTTCTGGACCGCGCGCAGGACCGGCTCGGCGTTCCGCTTCCCGCCGCCGAGATCGTGCCGAGTACGGCGAACCCCGGCCAGCCCGGCAAATGGGCGCTGTTCCTTTACGACGCACCGGTCGCGGGCGGCGTGATCGCGCAGGAGGATTTCGAGGCGAAGCTGTGCGCCGAAATCGAGGCGGTGTTGCGACGCCACATCGGGCAGTTCCTCGGGCTGCAGGAAGTCACCGGCATCCTCAACCGGATCGGCGCCGATTTCCCCGATGTCGTCAAGGAAGTGGTGCGCGCCGTGCCCGTCACTCGCATCGCCGAAATCCTGCGGCTGCACGCCGAGGAGGAAGTGCCGATGCGCAACATGCGCGATGTGCTGGAGGCGATCGCCGAGGCCGGGCAGAACGAGCGCGCCGCGATCCCGCTCGCCGATCTCACCCGCGTCGCGCTGAAGCGCTATCTCGCGCCGCCGCACCTGACCGCCGACGGGCGGTTTCGGGTGCTGGTGATCGGCACCACCCTCGAGCGGTTCTGCCGCGACAATATCCGCATGCTCGACGGGGTCGCGCGGCTGGCGATGGAGCCAGATCATGCCCGCACGATGATCGACATGATCCGCCGTGAAGTGGCCGAGAGCGGCGCGCGCGCGGTCGTCACCGCTTATGACCTGCGTCGGCCGTTGCGGCGGCTGCTCGCCGCCGATCTGTTTGAACTGCCCGTGCTGGCGTTCAACGAACTGATGACCGACGTGCCGCTCGACGTGGCTGGCCAACTGGATCGGACGCCGACCGCCATCGAGGATGCCGATACGGTTGGAGCCGCCGAATGATCCGCGCGCTTCGTACCATGTCCGCCTGCGCCTGTGTGCTGCTTGCCACTGCACCGGGGTTCGCGGGGCCGATTCCGTTCACCGCCAAGCCAATCGCGATCGAGGCGCGCGATCAGGATGTCGGCGTGTTCCTCAACCAGTTCTTCGCCGCAGCCGGTCTGCCGGTGGTGGTCAGTACGGGGCTGACCGGCAAGGTCAACGGCCGCTTCACCGGCGCGCCGGCGAGCGTGTGGGCGAACGTGTCGCGTGCGTTCAACCTGGTCGCCTATCACGATGGCGCGACCGTCGCCGTTTATGCCGCCAACGACGTGCAGAGCCGCACGGTCGCGGTGCCGGCCGGCCGGGCGCAGGAACTGGCGGGCGCGATCGCGCGCGCGGGGCTTGGCGACGACAACGATCACGTCCGCGTCACCTCCGCAGAGTCGCTGCTCGTTACCGGCGTGCCCAAATTCGTCGAGCAGGTTCAGCAACTCGCCGCCGCGCTGCCGGTTGCTCAGGGCGCCGGGCAAGGCGCGATCGACCGGATCGCGCCGGCGCGCACCGCCGTGCTCGACGCGGTCGAGCCTTATGAATTGCGCGTCTTCTATCTCAAATATGCGCGCGCCGACGATACGATGCTGACCGCCGCCGGACGCGAGAGCAAAGTGCCCGGCGTCGGCTCGACGCTCAGCAGGATCATGGGCGACGGCCAGCCGGTCGCGGGCTCGATCACCAGCCAATATGGCAGCCGCCAGCTTCGCCAGAGCCAGACCCGGCTCGGCGGGCGCGGGCTCGACTCGGTCGAGCCGGACGCCGGACAGCTTTCGCAGGCGCGGCCCTATGACGACGAATATCTCGGTCTGCCGCCGGGCCAGCCCGGCACTGCGTCCCCGCCCAACAGCCCGAATGGCCGCTACGTCCAGTCGGGGCCGCGCATCAGTATCGATCCCTCGCTCAACGCGGTGATCGTGCGAGACCGGCCCGAGAATATGCCCGCTTACGAAGGGCTGGTGCGCGCGCTCGATATCGCGCCGCAGGTCGTCCAACTCGAAGCGACGATCATCGATCTCAACATCGACAAGGCGCGCGAGCTCGGCATCAACTGGCGGGTCCAGAGCCAGGGCTTCAACGCGCTGTTCGGGGGTGACCTCACCACCCGCACCGGCAATGCGGCGACCGACATCGCCAACACCGGCGCGGCCAACGCCGGCCTGTCGCTTTCCAGCGTGATCGGCGCGCACCGCGAGCTGATTTCGCGGATCACCGCGCTCGAACAGAAGGGTGCCGCGCGGATCGTGTCACGGCCACAACTCGTCACCTTGTCGAATGTCGAGGCGGTGTTCGATCGCACGCAGACCTTCTACGTCCGCGTCGCCGGCGACCGGCAGGTCGATCTGTTCAACGTCACGGCGGGCACGGTGCTGCGCGTCAACCCGCACGTTTTGAGCGAGAACGGAAGCCCTCGCATCCGCATGGTGGTGGCGGTGCAGGACGGCACGATCCTCGACAACCGGGTCGATCGCATTCCGGTCGTGGAGAACGCCAGCGTCAACACACAGGCGCTCATCAACGAGGGCGAGAGCCTCTTGCTCGGCGGGCTGACCGTCAACGCGAAATACGATGCCGAAAGCAAGATCCCGATCATCGGCGACATTCCGGTGCTGGGCAATCTGTTCAAGACGCGCTCGAAATCCTCGTCGCGGATCGAGCGTCTGTTCCTCATCACGCCGCGCGTCGTGCGGCTCGACGACCTCGCGCCCGCCACCAGCGTTTCCACCACCACGACGCCCCTCGCGCCCGGAGCAAAGCCATGACTCTCGTATCCCGTGACGCGGTGCTGCGCATCGTCGGTGGCCGGCTCGCCGGCAAGGAATATGCGCTGACCCCGGGCGCGCGGCTGCGCATCGGCCATGCCCTGGCGAGTGACGTGGTGCTGCGTGGCGCGGGGACGCGCGATGCGTGCGTCGAATTGCGCGTCGAGGCGGATGCGGCGGTGGTGCATGTCGTGTCCGGGCGCATCGAGTTGCTCGGTCGGCCGCTGGAGGTGGGCGAGGAAGCGATGCTGCCCGCGTATCTGCCGTTCCGCTTCGGCGAATTCCTGGTCGCGCACGGCGCCGCCGGATCGCCGCGCTGGGCGGAGGCGGAGCGCATGGGTGAAGGGCGCTGCGCCGCGCCGGTCGCGCCGCTGCCGGTGCCGCGCCTCGGCGACCGGCTGCTCGCCAACGCCCGCGCGGAGGCGGCGCGGGTGGTGGATCGCTTCGGCGTGCGGCGGCTCGCGCTCGGTGCCGTCTCGGCGGTTCTGCTGACCGCGGCGGTGCAGCCGGTCGGCGCGTTGATTGCAGACCGCGCACACTCGCCCGAGGCGCTCGCGGAAACGCTCGAGCAGGGCGGCTTTCACGGCCTCAAGGTCGGCGCCGATCCGGTTGGCGGGCTGATCGTCCACGGCGCGGTCGCGCGTGACGGGGATCTCGCGCGGCTGCGCACGCTGGTCGCGAGGCGCGACGTGCCGGTGGTGCTCGACGTGACCTCTTCGGCAGCGCTGGCGACTGCGGCTGCAGACGTTTTGCAGGCGCAAGGTGTGCAGGCCAAGGCCGCACCGGCGGGGGTTGGCGGCATCGTCATCACCGCCGCCTATATGCCCGCCGATCGGCAGGACCAGTTACGCAAGCTGCTCTCGAACGACGTGCCGGGGCTCCAGCGCGTCGCGTTCCGCACCGACGATGCGCTCGGCGACAATCCGCTGCAAAGCTATTTCGCGCGTAGCGGCGCGGGCCTCGCGACCGTGGTGGAAGACCCCGGCTACATCGCCACCGCCGACGGCTCGCGCTGGTTCCCCGGCGCGACGTTGCCGACCGGCCACAAACTCGTCGCGATCGCGGAGGGCCGCGTCCGCTTCGAAAAGGACGGCCGTTTCGAGGACATCCGTCTCTGACGCAATTCCAAGGAGAAGTGCCATGACCATCAACACCGGAATCAACCTGTCGAACCTCGCCGCCGCACCCGCGACCGGCCGTAGCTTCGCCAAGACCGACGAGTCCTCGAACAACTGGTTCGAGGCGTTCGCCAACGCCTGGGGCCAGGCGCTCGACAAGCAGGCGGCGGTGATCGAGCAGCAATCGGGCGGAATCAGCGACGGCGGGGACAATCCCTCCGAGATCACCAAGCTGACCGCCGAATCGATGAAGATGAGCTTCCTGTCGGAAAGCTCGCACAGTTCGATCGAGAGCGTCTCCAAGTCGCTCGAGACGATGGCGCGGAAATCCTGATGAGCGTCGAAGCGATCGCGGCGAGCGTCGCCGCACCGCCGCCGCGCGTCACCGATCTCGGCCCTGCCATGCCGCAGGCGCCGCAACTGGGCACGCAGGTGCAGTTCGAAAGCGCGATGCACCAGGCCACCGCACCGCAGGCGGTAGCCGCCAGTCACGATGTACCGCCAGCGGTGAAGGGGATGCTCGACACGCTCGACAAGGTCGACGGCGAGGCAAAGGGCATCGCCGACTACGCGCGCGGCGCAGAGCAGTCCGACGGCAAGCTGACCCCTGGCGAGATCGTGCAACTGACCATGCGCTGCCAGGAATTCGCGTTCCACGCGCAGCTTTCGTCGAGCATCGCCAACCGCAGTTCGGACGGCATCCAGCAGCTTTTCCGCCAGCAGGGCTGAGCGGGAAGGGAGAGGAAGACGATGACGAAGGCATTTGCTGCTTACCGCCGCTGGATGGCGTTCGCCCTGTTGCCGCTGTTGCTGCTTTCGGCGTGCGGCAAGCAGGAAGTGTACGGCAAATTGAAGGAGGCGGAGGCGAACGAGATGATCGCCGTGCTCCGTTCCGCCGATGTCGACGCCAGCAAGACGACCGGCGCCGACGGCAACTGGAGCATCGCGGTTGCGCCCGATCAATTCTCCCGCGCGGTGCAGGTGCTGCGCTCGAACGGGCTGCCGCGTGACGACTTCGCGACGCTCGGCACGATTTTCGAGAAGAAGGGCTTCGTCTCCTCGCCGGTCGAGGAGCGCGCGCGGCTTATCTACGGGCTGTCACAGGAACTGAGCCACACCGTCAGCGAGATCGACGGCGTGGTCGAGGCGCGCGTCCACCTCGCCATCCCGCAGCCCGATCCGCTGTCTGAGACGATGAAGCCTTCATCGGCGGCGGTGTTCATCAAATACCAGCCGGGCTTCGACGTGCGCAGCCAGACCGGCGCGATCAAATCGCTCGTCACCAATAGCATCGAAGGGCTGAGCTACGACAAGGTCTCGGTGGTGATGGTGCCGAGCCAGATCGCCGCGCCTGCGCCGGCGATCTCGGTGGAGACGTTCGATACGCCGCTGGCGCGGGTGGTGCTGATCGCGGCGGCCTTGGTCGCGGCGGCGGCGGCGCTGTTCTGGCCGCGGCGGCGGCGCGCCACGACCTTGCCGGTGCCGGCCGAATGAACGGCACGCATGCCCGTTCTCGGCTGGCGGCGAGCGCGGCGCTCGCACGGCGGCTCGATCCGCGCGCGCGGCGTGGCGTGGCGCTGATCGGTGAGGCGGCGCGCACGCCGCCGACGTTCGCCGATCTCGCCGTCTGGCCGCGCTGGCCCGCGCTGGGCGAAGTCGAGTGCGGCCGGATATTCGCGCTCGCCGCGCTGGTCGCCGGGCGCGACCGGCTCGCCGAGGAGATCGATGGCGAGCGGCTGCGCGACTATGCCGCGATCGTTGGCGAAGATGCGCTCGAACGCGTGCTTGCGCTCGCGCCCGGTGGCGACCGACGGCTCGCCGCGCCGCCCGCGCTGAGCGCCACGGGTCGCATGCTCGCCGAACAGGCGCTGCCGCGCGCGCTGGCCCAGCGGCTTGGCCGCTCCGCCACCGATCTGCCGCAGGGCGACGCGTTCGTGCGTGCGGCCGAGCGGATCGCGGAGGAGACTGCATGACCTTCTACCTGCTCCACAATGACGGCGCGGCGCTGATCGCGACCGACCGGCCCGTGATCCGCGCCGCCGACGCGGGTGCCATCGCCGAGGCGCGCGACCTGCTCACCGCGATCCACGATTATGGCGCCGATAGCGCTGCGCGTATCGCGATCGAAACGCAGGCGGCGGTCGAGCGCGGCCGTGCCGAGGGCTTCGCCGAAGGCCGCGCCGCCTTCGCCGCTGCCATCGCCGAACTGGCCGCGCAGGCCGCGCGCGACGCTCGTGAAAGCGAAAACGCGTTGGCCGCGCTCGCGCTCGCCGCAGTACGCCAGATGCTGGGCGCCATCGGCGACGAGGTGGTGATGACCGGCATCGCGCGCCGCGCGGTCGCTGCGGTCACGCCGGGCGGCGTGATCACGGTCGAAGTGCCGCCGACGCTCCAGCAGCCGGTGCTTGCGGCGCTCGCCGATCATCATGGCGAAGGCGAGGTTCACGTCATCGCCGACCCTGCGCTCGAAATCCACCAATGCCGTGTCAGCGGCGCCGATGGGCGTATCATCGCCGATCTCGATGTGCAGATCGCCGCGCTCGCTGAACGCTGGGAGCTGGCCGATGTCGCTTGACGGGGCTGGTCCCGAAACGCGGCTGAGCCAGTTGTTCGACCGGCTCGACGCCGCGCCCGCCTTCGAGCAGCGCGGGCGGGTTAAAGGTGCGATCGGCACCGCGATCCGGGTGAGCGGCATCACCGCGCGGATTGGTCAGACGTGTGCATTGCTCGACCGTGCCGACCAGCCCGCCTTGCTCGCCGAGGTGGTCGGCATCCACCAGGGTGAGACCATCCTCGCGCCGCTCGGCGATTTGCGCGGGCTGTCGGTCGAGACCGAGGTGGTGGTGCGGCTCGGTGAAGATAGCGTGCCGGTCGCGGAAAGCTTGCTCGGGCGCGTGCTCGATGCGCGGTTGCAACCACTCGATGCCGCGCCGGCGGTGCGCGGGGAATCGACTCAGCCGCTCTATGCCGATGCGCCCAACCCGATGCAGCGTGCGCGGATCGATCGCCAGATTGAAACCGGGGTGCGTGCGATCGACGGCGTGCTGCCGATCGGACGCGGCCAGCGCATCGGCGTGTTTGCCGCCGCCGGCGGCGGCAAATCGACCCTGCTCGGCACGCTCGCGCGCCAGACCGAGGCCGACGCGATCGTTATCGCGCTGATCGGCGAACGCGGTCGCGAGGTGCGCGAGTTCATTGAGGACAATCTCGGCGCGACCGGCCTCGCGCGGTCGGTGGTGATCGTCGCCACGTCCGACCGGCCCGCGCTGGAACGCGTGCGCGCCGCGCATGCTGCCACCGCCATCGCCGAGGGGTTCCGCCGCGACGGCAAGCATGTGCTGTTGCTGATGGACTCGGTGACGCGCTTCTCGCGCGCCTTGCGCGAAATCGGCCTGTCCGCCGGCGAGCCGCCGGTGCGGCGCGGCTTTCCGCCTTCGGTGTTCGCGGAGTTGCCGCGCCTGTTCGAGCGCGCCGGGACCGATGCCGCCGGCGCGATCACCGGCATCTACACCGTGCTGCTCGAAGACGAGGAGGATGATCCGGTCGGCGAGGAGGTGCGCTCGCTGCTCGACGGGCACATCATCCTGTCGCGCAAGCTGGCGGCGCGGGGCCATTATCCGGCGATCGACGTGCTGGCCAGCCAAAGCCGTCTGACGACGCAACTGGTCTCGTCCGAGCAACAGCGCGCCGCGACGGGCTTGCGCGCGCTGCTCGCCAAGCTCGACGAGATCGAGCTGATCGTCCAGGTCGGCGACTACAAGCCCGGCCAGGATGCGCTCGCGGATCGCGCGCTGGCGATGCAGGCCGCGCTCGACGAGTTCCTGCGCCAGCGCACGCACGACCGCTGCGAGCTGGTCAAGACACAGATCATGCTGAGAGGATTCGAGCCATGAGCGGCCAGATCGACAAACTCAAAACCTTGCTGCGGTTGCGCCGCCGCGACGTGGACCGCCGCGCGCGCGAAGCGGCGCTTGCTGCGGCTGCGGTCGCAGCCGCCGAGGCAGCCCGAACCGAGGCCCAACGCGCCGCCGCGGCCGCGCGGGCGCAGCGCGAGCGCGCATTCGCCGATCGGCTCGGCGCGCCCGCCGACGCGCATGTCGCCGAATATTGCGGTTCGTGCGAGCAGCGCGTTCGTGAAGCGACCGACGCGATCGGCCATGCCGAACGCGCGATCACCGAGGCGACCGACCGCGCCGCTGCGATCCGCCAGCACTTGCGCCGCGCCGAGCTGCGGCTGGAGGCGCTCAGCGCGCGCTTGCGTGAGGTGGTCATCAAACACCGGCGGTCGGTCGAGCGCCGTCTCGCCGATGGCCACGCGGTTGCTGGAGACATGGCGTGGGCGTGAGCACGGCGACCGCTGCATTACCGCCGCTTGCCGCGCCACGCAGCACCACGGCCGCTTCGTCCGGCGGCGAGGCGGCGGCTAAGCGCTTCGGTGAGAGTCTCGGCCGGCAGGCAGCGGAGCAGCACGCCGGCGCAGCGCAGCCACCCGCCGAAGCCCTGCCGGCCACCGCGACGCCGCCACGGTCGGCACGCAAACTCCAATCGACGGTCGTGCCCGGGGATGCGATCGCATCGTTCCCGCTGCCGGTCCCGCGACACACTCGCGAGGAGAGCAACGCTGCGCTGGCATCGCCCGGCATGGTCAAGACCGCAGCCGCACCACGGGCAGACGCCACGCCATCGGCCGGCGCACCTGCACAGCCGAACGTGGAGGCGAGCGTCGCCGACCGGCTCGCGCTACCGCCCCCGGGCACCAGCGAGACGCAGCTCACCTTCCACGATGCGCGGACACCCGTCCGCGACGTGCTGGTCGTGCAAAATCCGGTGGGCGCGCTTTCGGTGGACATCAACCTGAGCCGGGACCAGTCGCACGGCACCGCCGCCACCGACGAATTGCGTCGCCGCCTCGCCGCACGCGGCGTCACCGTCGCTGCGATGTCAGTGCGAACCGACGGCTCGTTCGGGTAGCGCGTGCCGCCGCAAGCCTATGTATCGATAAGCCCTGCGACACGCTGAAAATGGCGCGCGACGTATCCTTGGCGCGTTGGGCAGAGAAGGGCATCTCTCCGCCGTCGTTCCGTTAGTGCGCGCCCGCGTTCGGAGTACCCCAATGCCGCCAGAGTGAACGGCGGCGTCGCCCGGAACAGGCGTGAATAGCTCGGCATGGGATGGTCCCTTGCAGACAGCATTTGCTGCGGAAGGCATCCCCGATACCGAGATCGCGCGCGGTTTCCCGCTACCCGACACGGTCGAGCATCACCGCCCGCTGTGGGAGCGGGCGGTGTGCCATCTCGGTTGAAGCTGTCTCAGCTTGCCTTCGGCGCGTCGCAGGCGCCAACGCGCTTGCCGGTGACCTGGGTCTTGGTGGTCACCTTGCCGCCGCCCGCCGGACCGCCGGGCATCGCCGGCATGGCCATCGTCGATTCGCTCGTAACGTCATAGCTGGTGCTGGCGAAGTTGCCCGACATGGATGCCCGCATCTCACCCGCCGGCATGCCGGGCGTACCCTTGCACACCAACGTCCCGCTCATCTTGCCGCCGCCCATCTCAAACTTTTCATACGTGCAGTTCTTGGCCGCACCGAGCATGTCCTGCGGCGGCTTTTCGGCCTGTTCGGGCGTGAGGCAGGTCTCGACCTTCTGCGCCTTCATCTGCTGCTTCATCGCCGTCACCATCGCCGGGGGAAGGCCTGGACCCTCGACCGACAGAATCGCGACCGTCGTCTCCCACTTGCCGGGTTCGAGCTTGACCGCATTTTTGGTAGCCGCCGCGACGTCCGCGACGGAGGCATTCTCAGCCTTGACGGTCGGCTTCGAGTCGCAGGCCGCCAGCATCGCGATGGCGGGCAGGATGATCGTCAGACGCTTCATACATATCTCTCCCAGTGCAAAACGACGAACTCGGGTCGTTTCCTCTTCGTAACGTCGGGAGGCGCCGTGAGGCTCCCGACCGGCACAGATTTTTTTCGTTCGGCCGGATGAAAAGAGCGTGTCGGAAGCTGGCGGAACCCTTTTTCAGTGCCGCGTATGTGCGCGCGCTACCATCCCGATCCACCGCCGCCACCGCCGCCGCCGCCGGAGGACCCGTCGCCGGACGAGCCGCTGGAACTGCTGCTGCTACTGGAACTGCTGCTGGAGGTGCTGGGCGACGTCGCGGCCGAAGCGATGGTGGAGGTCAGCGCGCTGCCCGTCGCGACCGCGAAGGCGCTGGAATCCGACCAGGGTCGCGGGTTGTTCCCGACATACCAGTCGCCGGTGGCGTTGGGCTGGCCGTCCATGCCGGCCGTGGCCATGATGTCGGCGAAGCGTTTCGCCCAGCGATTCTCCACCTCCAGCGCCATGGCATAGGGCAGATAGCGTTCGAACAGCGCTGCGGTCTTTTCCGGCGGGTTGAGCGTGTCCAGCCGGTCCTCCTCCGCCACGGCAAGATAATGGCGAAAGCCGCGAATGCCGTCGCGCAGCACCCATCCGGCCGGGGTGGGCACCACCAGCAACGCGCGGGTCACCAACAGGAAGGGGATGGCGAGCAACGGAACGAGCAGGGGGAGGGGGTTGCCGCTGACAAAGCCCAGGAAGATGAGCGTGCAGCCCAGCAGAACCGTTGCCAGTGAGATCACCCCGGTGACGATCCAGTTCAGGGTCTTCACGCCCTTGCGCAGCCTCCGGCGGCGCTGGCGGGCCAGCAGCATGAGCAGAACGCGGCCGATGACCATGCCGCCGACGAGCCCGGCGAGGGTCCAGGGCGAAATCCGTGGACTATCCAGCAACGCCGTAACCGCCACCGCCAGCATCAGGCCGACGATGAGAATCCGTCCCAGCAAGCGTTTGCGGGGTTCCTCGGTAAAGGTGTGGCCTTCGCCGTACTGCGCCTCGAGTTCCTCTGCCAGGCTGCGGCGCGCGGCGGTCAGTACGGCGTGGTTGGCCTGCGTCAGCACCACCGACTTGCGCGATTTGAACAGCCGCCGGGCCATTTTCTCTTCCGCCGGGGGAAGATCGGCGCCGCCGTCCACCTGCTCGAGCCGCTGCCCGGCGTCATCGTCCACGATCCGTAGCCGCACGCGCACCGCGGTATCGACCACCGCTGCGGAAAAGGTGCGATCGTCGAAATCCTTGCGCCAGACATAGCGCACCGCAGCCGCAGACAGGCCGTCGGGCGGCGAGAACAGCGGCACGAGCGGACGAGAACCGGAGCGGCGCCGCGCCCGCCACAAGGCATGCGCCCAGTAAGCGAGCATGGCGATCACGCCGATGGTGGCGAGCAGCATCGCGCCCCAATCGCTCAGCCACCAGCCGAGCTTGTCCAGCGCGTCGGGCGCGGCGACGACGCCCTTGGGCCAGGCGGCAGCCACGGTGAACCCCTCCATCGCCTCAAGCCGCCGTGTGGTGCGAAAGACGATCCGGCCCGGCCGTTCTTCCACCACTTGCGCGTCAGTGGCGGTTGAGCCCTGTTTGCCGGTATACAGCGCCCGCTTCCCGAACGTCACTGGCTTCGGCAGCGTGATCCTTGCCTCTGCGCGCTCGATCGGGAAGGTCCAGCCATTGCCGGTGGCGTTCCAGTAAAGCTCGTCGACATCGGAATAGAAACTGAGTTGGCGGGTCGTGCGATAGTGGATGCGATAGACATGCTGACCGGGCGTCAGCAGCGTATCCGCGTGGCCGATCCGCACCCGCTCGCCATTGTCCATGCCGAGGAGCGTATAGGGTTCGGGGCGGCCGTCGCGCGCCACGTCCACCACCCGGAAGCCGACGGCAACCAGCCGGCCCCCCGGACCGCGATAGCGAGTGGGGAAATCGCGCTGGATTCCACGTTTGATCTCATCCCCCTCGGAGACGATGTGGATCGTTTCGACCACGTCCAGCGCGCCATCCGCGCGCACCGTGACGTCGCTGAGGAAATCGGTGATCCGCTCCTCGGCGCGCGCGGGCATCGCGACCAGCAGCGCGAGCGCTGCGATCAGCGTTGGCAGGGTCCGCACGCTCAGCGCACGCTGTCGAAACGGACCGGCGGGGCGCTGGCGATAGCGGGGTCCGCATCCTCGAAATACTGTTCCTCGCGAAAACCGAGTGGACCGGCGACGAGCAGATCGGGGAAGGACGCGACACGCGTGTTCAGATCGCGCACGGTCGCGTTGTAATAGCGCCGGGCGCTTTGTAGTTCGGTCTCGATCGCGGACAGCTCGGTCTGAAGCGCGCGGAAATTGGTATCGGCCTTCAGCTCGGGATAGGCCTCGACCACCGCCATCAGCCGGCCGAGCATGCCGCCCAGCGCCGCATCGGCACGGGCGGCATCCTCCGGGAGGGCGGCTTTCACCGCGTCCGACCGACGGGCCGTGACGGCGTCGAGCAGATCGCGTTCATGCGCGGCATAGCCCCGAACCGTGGCGACCAGATTGGGTACGAGATCGGCACGGCGCCGCAATTGCACGGTAATGCCGCTCCATCCCTCGCGCACGAGCGCGCGGGCGCGCACCAGCCGGTTGTAGATCAGGATGAAGAAGAGGCCGGCCAGCGCTACGAGCGCGAGTGCCGGCCACAAAGCAGTATATGTCACGTTCGCTCCCGCAAAGATCGCGCCGACGCCAACCGGCTGTACTCGTTGGGGATAACGCTCCAGCCTCGGATGTCCACAGCCGCTGGTTGGACGCGACCGGCTTCGCCGCACGCAAGGGTTTGCCTCCCGCCGCTGTGGCATGGTCTCGCGGGTGATGCTCCGCAGCCGCGCAGAGATTTTCAATCCGCATATCGCGCGCTGAGGACCCAGAGCACGTAAAGAGACAGGATCGGGGCGACGGCGCCGGCGAGACGGGCTCCCCCTTGCAAAACGTACAAGGCGGGGAGGCTGTTCAGCAGCAGGACCACCATAATGGCGGCCGCGATGAATCGCGCCCATGGCGCAGATGCGCGCAAGCCCCGCCCGACAGCGTATAAAAGCACGCCGAACGATGCGGCGATCAGGGCCAGCACCGCGATCAGCCCGAAAATCGCGACGGCCACACCATTGAGCAGCGACATGATTTCGCCTGCACCGCTCGCCGCATTCGCGAGCAGGCCGACGAGCCCATACTGCGTCACGCTGAGGTAGTCCGGCCTATGCTGGCCGGCGGATGGCGCGGCCATGCAGGCTGCGATACCCATCGTGATTGCCAGCAATGACGATGCGAGTGCCGTAGCCAAACCGATGACCCTGAACCCTGTGGCGACGATGACGCGGTGGTTCGGCAACGGGCTATTCCTTCGACCAAACAAGCGACGCGTCGAGATAGCCATCGGTCGTCTTCCCTGAGAGTTGAAGGAGCTATAGCGGGCTTGAGGTACAGCATGTAGACGCCTCGTTGGAGGTTGCGATGCTCTTTGTCGGTCTTGTTCTCATGGCGAGCGCGCCGGTTGCACCGACACCGCGCAAATGCAGATTCGGTCGGATCGGCGTGCATACCGCGCAGGTTACTTCCCAACCGGTGACACCGGCGAGGCGCGTGGGCAGGTTGAGCCGCGGGTCGGCTGTGTACGTTTGCGAAGAGCGAGCGGGTTGGTTCGGAGTGCGCTTCGGAACGCCCGATCGTCCATGTCCAGTCCCGGCGGCTGGCCTCAGCCCCGGACTGGCATCGCTGTGTCGAACAGGCTGGGTTCGCAAGGAGGCCGTGAGCGTGCTTTCAATGTGAATGTGCGCCGCGCGTGGCTCTGTTGCAAAAGCAGCTAGGTCCACTGGCCCCGAACTTCGATCTAGGTTTCATCCTGGCGCCGGCTCTGATCAAGGTCGCACCGCCAGAACCAGCACAGTTATTTAAATTTGCAGTCATTGCCGCCGCTCGCGAAATAATCGTTTCTATAAATATCTCGGGTGTTGCAGCGGATTGGGCATGGTGCGCGATCGCCGCCCGAGGACCCTCTCATGGCGTTTCCGAGCTGGTTCTGCGCGTCGCTGCTGTTGAACACTCCCATACCGTCTCCACCCGCGACGTCTTCGCACACTCTCGATGCCGCTGCTACGGTGGCGCCTGTCGACGAAGTGAGCGATAATTCTCCCGTCGCCCCGAAGCAGACGCCCGCCACAGCGCCGGGCACGCGCCTGGAATGGCGGAACGGCTCGCCGGCCCTGGTTTTTTCCCCTGGCGGCACGACCTTCCGGCCGCTGGCGCAGCTAATCGTCGATGCCGAAACCACCAGCGGCGCGCGTGAGGCCACCCGCAATCGCAGCGACCGCGGCGTTCGCGCGGCCCATCTTGGCTTTGCCGGAACTGTCGCCAACCACCTCGTCTATCAGCTCGAGACCGAGTTCGCCTCTGGCTCCGCCGATGTGCTCTGGGCGTATGTCGGCTGGCGCGGCACGGTTGCCGGAATCGGCGTGGACATGCTGGCCGGCAATCTCCAGAATGACCGCAGCGTCGAAGGCAGTTCCGGCGGGGAGGCATTGCCGTTCGCCGAACCCAATTTCGTCGCCAGCGCGATCGCGCCCGACCGTGGCGGCTTCGGCTTCGGGGCGCAGAGCCGGCTAATCGGCAATCGCTGGCATGCCTCGTTCGCTGTGACGGGCAACGATATCGACGCGAACCACCCGCAGACGGGCAACCGCACCCTTCTCGCTCGCGCGCACTGGAACCCGGTGAAGCGCGAAGGCGCGATCCTGCATGTCGGCGCGTGGACGTTCGACGAGAAATTCACCGGCGGCACTCGCACGCTGGGCGCCGACACCAATGTCGCCCACGGCCTAAACCTGCGCACGGTGCTGCCGTCGCTGCCGTTGATCGGCGCGACCGGCGACCGGGGCGCGGGCGTGGAAGCGGGCGGCGTGCTTGGCTCGGTCTGGGTGATGGGTGAAGTCGGCCGGCGGGTGATCGACCTGCCGCGCGTGGAACCGCACATCACCGCCAAAAGCCTTTCGGCCGGTTGGTTCCTGACCGGCGACGCGCCACCCTATGCGGCCGCCACCGGCGGCTTCGGCCGGCCGATCGTCCACCGCACGGTGTTTCAGGGCGGATCGGGGCAGGTGGAACTCACCGCCCGATATGAGGGCATCCGGTTCACCATGCCGGGGTTCCGCAACACCGGCTCAAGCGTGACCGGCGGCGTCAACTGGTATCTGAGCAGCCAAATGCGCCTGATGGGTAACGTCAGCGCGTGGCGCATGGCGCCGGACCAGCGGATGACCGGCCCCGGCACCGGCCCCGACACCGACCACGGCACGACCTTCGTGCTGCGCGTCCAATTCGTCCTTTGAAGATCGCTGGAGGATCCACCCATGTCTATTGTCAATCGCCTGAAGCTCTCAGGCAAGCTGGTCGCCGCATTCGCGGCGGTCATCATCGTCGTGATCGTCTCCGGCGCCTACACTTACTGGTCGCTGAGTACGCTCGCGACGATTTCCGAATCCAACGCCAACAGCATCAAGATGGCGCAGGAGGGCGAGGCCATGCTGGGCGCCATCATCCAGCAGGAAAACGCACTGCGTGGCTTTGCGATGCTCGGTCGCGATGAACTGCTCGATGAGTATAAGGCCAATATCGCGGCGTTTGAGACGGCGGCGAAGAGCTTCGAGACCGGCAATCCGCTGCCCGACCAGCAGCAGCGGCTGCGCGACCTGCGGAGCGAAGTACAAGACCTCAACAACCGCCGCTTTGCCGAACTGATCACGCTCGCCCGCAACCCCGCCACGCGGAACAAGGCGCAGGAGATTTCCGGCCGCAAGCAGTTGCCGAAGGTGCGGGATATCTGCGGGCATATTCAGCAGCGCCAGCAGGAAGTGATGGCCGATCAGCGGGCCGCGATGATGGCGGCCAAGAACGGCGCGATGATCGCCGTGATCGTCGGCGCCCTCGGCGCGGTGCTGATCGCCGGTACGATGGCATGGCTGCTGGCCGGCGCGATCGTTCGACCGCTGGTCGGGATGACGGGCGTGATGACCCGGCTTGCGAATGGCGACATCCAGGTGGACGTGCCGGCGGTAGACCGCGTCGACGAAGTGGGCCTGATGGCGAAGGCCGTGCTGGTGTTCCGCGAAAATGCGCGGCAGAAGCAGATCGCGGAGGGCGAAGCGGCCAAGGCGCTACAAGATCAGAACTTCGTCACCGAGACGATTTCGCAGAATCTCGACCGGGTGTCGCGCGGCGACCTGACGGCGACGATCGCCGCCGAATTTCCGCCAGCCTATGTCGCGCTGCGCCAGAACTTCAACGAGGCGATCGCCAATCTGCGCGAGCTGATCGGATCGGTGATCGAATCCGCCGCAGCGATCAAGACGGGCTCGTCTGAAATCGCCCAGGCGAGCGAGGATCTCGCACGACGGACCGAAGCGAACGCCGCAAGCCTGGAAGAAACCTCGGCTGCCATCGCCCAGATGGACCAACGGCTGAACGCGACCGCAATCGCCTCCGGCAGTACGCTGACTCGGGCTGACGGCGCGATCTCGACCGTGTCGGGCGGCCGCACCATCGCCGACGAAGCGATGCAGGCGATGAACCGCGTGTCGGAGAGCGCCAAGGGCATCGACAGCGTGATCGAGGGACTCGACAAGATCGCCTTCCAGACCCGGGTTCTGGCGATGAACGCCGCCGTTGAAGCCGGACGCGCCGGTGAGGCGGGCCGCGGCTTCGCGGTGGTCGCCGACCTCGTCTCCGCGCTGGCTATGCGTGCCGAGGAAGAAGCCGGCCGCGCCCGCGACCAGCTAACCGCAACGCAAACCGATATCAGCGCGGCTGTTGGCATGGTCGAGCGTGTCGATGGAGCGCTGGCTAATATCAGCGGAGACGTCGGCGAAGTTCATGCGCTGCTCAGCAGCATGGCGGCAGACAATCAGGCCCAGGCCACGGCGGTCACGCAGATCTCCGCCGCGATCGGCGCGATGGATGCCGCGACCCAGCAAAATGCAGCAATGGTGGAGGAAACCTCGGCGGCCGCCCGGACGCTGAATTCGGAAGTCGTGACGCTGGCCGGCCAGGCAGAGCGCTTCGCCATCGGCGGCGAGGGTGGTGGACGACCGGGCCTGCTACCAGCAAGGCGGTCGGGCCGGTGAGCTTCCGCCGCGCCAAGCCGGCACCTGCCATGGCGAGCCGGCTTGGCGCGGATGCGTGGACGACGTTCTGATCTGTCGACAGGTGGTTCGGGGCATTCCTGCTCATCAGGCCTCAAGCGTTCTGCCGGCGGCCACTCTGGCCATCGGAGAATGATGATGGAGATGCCTGAAACCGAACCAACCGCCACCGCGCGCCAGGTCTGGAATGCCGGAAGGATGGTCAGGGCAACTGGCGCAGTCGGTGCAGAAAGGGATATGAGGTTCCGTACCGGCCGGAGTCACCTCTACGCGCTTTGGCGCTCCGCCGTTTTCCGGCAATGCACCCGGATAGATATCGCGCGAACTCCTGTTACGGTTTCGTCGGTCCCAGACGTCTAGGTAACCAATGACGGACGATGCCGCGATCAAGCAATGGTTCATTCGGGAGGTTCTGCCGCTCGAGCGCGATCTCGTGCGGTTCATCACGCGCCATTGCCGCGACGGGGCGGACGTGCTGGACCTGCGGCAGGAGGTCTATGAGCGTGCGCTTACCGGCGCGCAGCCCAATGGCCTCCGCTCGACGCGCGGCTATGTCTTCACGATTGCGCGAAACGTGCTGATCGACCGGGCGCGACGTGCCAAGATCGTCTCATTCGAACAGATCGCCGACATCGATATGGTGGGCTACGACATGGACCTGTCCGCCGAGGATCGTCACATGACGGCGCGCGACGAACTCCGCCGCGCGATGCTGGGGCTGGAACAATTGCCGCCACGCTGCCGCGAAGTCGTCCGCCTGCGCAAGGTCGAGGGGCTGAGTATTCGCGAAACGGCAGACCGGATGGGGGTCAGCCATCACACGATCGAACGGCAGCTTACGTTGGGGCTGCGGGCGCTCACCAACTTCATGCTCGGCGGTGAGGCTCGCATCAACCGATCGACGGACGCGACTGGCGTCACGCAGAAAGCCGAGCGATGAGCCCGGCGCGGGATATCGAACAGCAAGCGGCGCATTGGCTCGTGGCGCGCGAGCAGCCCGGCTGGTCCGCCGAAGATGCGCGTGCGCTCGAAGGCTGGCTGGACGATAGCGTCGCGCACAAAGCCGCATTCTGGCGGCTGGAAGCGGGCTGGGGCGCGGCGGATCGCCTCGCCGCGACACGCGGTGGTGTGCCGATCGCGCCCGCGCCGCATTGGACCAAGGCCCCGATCTGGGCGCTCGCCGCGTCGCTGGTGATGGTCTGCATGGCTGTGCTGGCACTTTGGCATTTCACCGCGAACGAGGTCGACGCACCCGCCATCCGCGTCGCGACCGCAGTCGGCGTCCACCGTCAGGTTGCACTGGCGGATGGCAGCGCGGTTACGGTCAATACCGCGAGCACGCTGCGCGCCGCCTTCACCAGTGGACAGCGGCAAGTCTGGCTCGATCGCGGCGAAGCCTATTTCGAGGTTGCGCATGACAAGCGCCATCCCTTCGTCGTCTTCGCGGGCGGACGGAAGGTCACAGTGCTGGGCACCAAATTCTCGGTCCGCCGCGATGGCGACACGGTCACGGTCGCGGTCGTCGAGGGACGGGTTCGGGTCGAGGCTTCGGACCCCGCCACCGCCGGACGCGCCGCGATCATCACCGCCGGCGATGTCGCAATCGCGCGCGGCCAGTCGATGCTGCTCGCGGACCGATCCGAACAGCGCGTGCAGGACGCGCTGGCGTGGCGGCGCGGCGTGCTGACGTTCGATCAGGTGACGCTGGAACAGGCGGCGCACGAGTTCAATCGCTATAACCGGCGCCAGATCCGGCTGGGCGACGCGCAGGTCGCGCGGCTGCGGATCGGCGGCTCGTTCGAGGCGACCAACATCGATGCGTTCACGCGGCTGCTGCACGACGCCTTCGGCCTGCGCGTTGCAAACGATTCCGACGGCGTCACGATAAAATCCTGAAGCGCGTTACGACTTCCGACGAGCCATTCGTCTGAAACAGCGGCGGCACGAAGAGGCCGGCAGGATAAACACAAAGGGGGGGATATGCGTACATCTCATACGCTGATGATCTTTATGGCGACCAGCGCGATCGTCGGTGCGATGCCGGCTGCGGCTCAAGCCGAAACGCGCAGCGCCACATCGCTTCGCGCCTATGACATCGGCGCCGGCAGCATGAAATCCGCGCTCGACGCGTGGGCGCGCCAGTCGAACCAGCAAATCCTCTATCGCACTGACGACGTGCGGGCCTTGCGCTCGCCGGGCGTGCGTGGCCGGCTGGGCGATATCCAGGCGCTCGATCGCATCCTTTCGGGCTCTGGCCTCAGGATGCACCGCGATTCATCGGGCGCGGTAGCCATCACCCGTCCTGCCGCCTTCTCCAGTACAGCGATGCAGGATGTACCGGCTGCGGCCGAGCCGGACTCGACCGCGCCGCAGGAGACGAGCGATCTTCAGGACATCATCGTCACCGCGCGCCGCACGGAAGAGCGCGCCCAGAAAGTCCCGGTCTCGCTGACCGCGTTCACGCAGAACACGATACGCGAGAAAGGCATCAACACCGCGACGGACCTGCAGAATTTCACGCCCTCGTTGACCGTGCTCGGCAACGTCGCGCGCAACCAGGAAACCTATACGATCCGCGGCATGGGTGGCGGCGGCGGTGCTGGCACCGGCAGCGGCCCCGGCGTCGTCGGCTATTTCGCCGAAGTACCGTCCTCGGCGAGCGGGCCGGGCAGTTTCTACGACCTTGCTTCGCTGCAAGTGCTGAAAGGCCCGCAGGGCACGTTGTTCGGACGCAATACCACGGGTGGCGCGGTGCTGCTCGAACCGGTGCGGCCCAAGATGAACACCGTCGAAGGCTATGTCGAAGGGACGCTTGGCAACCTGCGCCGCCGCAGCGCGCAGGGCGCGCTCAACCTGCCGATCATCGACAACCTGCTCGCGATCCGCGTCGCGGGCCAGTTCGACAAGCGCGACGGCTATGTCCGAGACGTCCTCACCGGGCGCGACTATCTCAACCGCAACAATTTTTCGCTTCGGCTCGGCGTCCAGTTCAACCCGACCGACACGATCAACAGCTACACCGCAGTGAATTACGTCGACGTCGATGAGCACGGTGGCGGCAGCATCCTGCTCGCGGTGCGTCCAGGCAGTCCTTATGCCGCGCTGCTCCAGCCGTATCTGGCGCAGCGACAGGCGCACGGGGTCCGCCAGACGTCGAGCGGCGTCAACACGTTCGAGAAGGCGAAGAACCTGCTCGTGCTCAACAATACGACCTGGAGCCCGACGCCCGAACTGACGATCAAGAATGTTTTCAGCTATGGCCGCACCCGCTCGACCAGCGCGACCGATCGCGACTCCACGCCGCTGCCGATTGCGGACCTGCTCGGCGCCTTTCCCGGCGGCTACAACAACAATCTGCGGACGATCACCGAGGAATTGCAGGCGCGCTACGACGATGGGCGTTTCAGCCTGCAGGGCGGGGGCTTTTATCTTGATGAGAAAAGCCCGTCGCCGCTGACATTCCTGACCGTCAATCCCTTGCAGGCCGGCATTCTGGGTGGCGGGCCGATCGTTTTACCCGGGTTCGCGCAAACGCTGCTCGGCGTGAACGGCCCGTTGTTGCCCGCCCTCAACATCCAGCCCGATGCATCGGTGCGCGGCCGCAGCAAGGCGCTCTACGCGCAGGCACAGTATAAGATCGCGCCGACGCTGACCGCGACCGCCGGTTTCCGCTGGACGTGGGACACGTTCGACGGCGACATCCAGAGTTATCAGGACGCGCAGAGCTACCAGGTCTTCAATCGTCTCGCCGCGCTTGGATTCGTCTCGCAGGCGCAGGCGGCACAGGTGATCGGCCTCAACGCCAACCTCTGCGTCTACGATGCCTTCCTTGCGGTGGCGGCGGGCGGCTTTCCGACCCGGAAATATCCGAACTGCACGAAGCCGGCCTTCAGCGGCGAGAGCGACGGGCCGACCTGGCACCTGGGGCTCGACTGGCAGGCTGATCCGCAGACGCTCGTCTATGCGGTTTCACGGCGTGGCTAT
Source organism: Sphingomonas populi (assembly GCF_004208535.1). Lineage (GTDB taxonomy): Bacteria > Pseudomonadota > Alphaproteobacteria > Sphingomonadales > Sphingomonadaceae > Sphingomonas > Sphingomonas populi. Next base: position 63,214 of record NZ_SGIS01000008.1, on the reverse strand, counting down.
AAGTCTGGCGCGAACAATCCCATCGTCACGTTGTTTCTGGGCAGCGACTACCCGCTCGCGCCCGTCAAGCCCGAGCGCGTGACCGATGCCGAGGTCGGGTTGAAGCGCGACTGGACGATCGGCGGGGTCAAGGCACGGACCAACCTCGCGGCCTTCTACACCTGGTTCAACGACGTGCAGGTGATCCAGCGCGCCGCAATCGCCGGGTCGGACATCCTCGCCAATGCCAAGAGGGCGCGGGTCATCGGTCTGGAATTCGAAGGACTCATCGTGCCGTTCAAGCCGCTGACGATCAGCGGCACCTATTCGTACAACGACGCTAAATTCCTTGACTACGTCACCATCCCGATCCCGGCGATCCCCTCGGCGCTGACTGCGGCGCAGCCGTCGCGTAATCTATCGAGCACGCCGTTCACCTTCGTCGCCCGGCACAAGTTCAGCCTCGACGGCCGCCTCGCATTGCCGATCCCCGCCGCAGAAGGTGATATGGCGATCCGCGCGACCTATTCGTGGCAGTCCCGCCAGCGCGTCGCGGCCGATGCGCAGCCGTTCGACACGATCGCGCCCTACGGGCTGCTCAACCTGCGGCTGGAGTGGAATCAGGTGCGCGGCGCGCCGCTCGATCTTGCGATCTACGGCACCAATGTCCTCGATACGCCGTATCGGATCACCGCCAACACCGGCTACAACAATTCGGGGTTCAGCAACTCGATCTACGGCGAGCCAGCGCAATATGGCCTGTCGCTGCGGTATCGCTTCTGATGCTGCGGGCATTTTCAACCGCGCTCGTCGCGGTCCTGCTTGCGTCGTGCGGATCGTCGCCCGAACGGCGTGCGATCACGCCGGTGCAGCAGCATTTGGTCGATCGGATGAGCAGGGCCGGCGCCGCCGCGATCGATGCCAACGGTCGCGCCGACGGCGGGATGAGCGTCGCGGGCACGCTCGCTGGCCGCGCCTTTGGGATCGCCGTCCCCGCCCGGTGGAACGGGCAGGCGGTGCTGTTCGCCAACGGCTATTCGATCCCCGGCACGCCGGTGTCGGTCCCTGCCGATCCGGTCGCGAAAGATCCTTCAGGCGGGTTCCTGACCGCCGCCTATCGACAGGGCTTCGCGGTCGGGCAGAGCGCGTATGACAAGCCGGCGATGGCGGTGAAGAGCGGCGTCGCCAACACACTGCGACTGCGCGGCTGGTTCGAACGGATCGGCGCACGCCGTTTCTATCTCGGCGGCGCCTCGATGGGCGGCAATATCGTCATGGCGCTGATCGAGCAGCATCCGGGCGCTTTCGCCGGAGCGATGAGCGCGTGCGGAGTGACGGGGGACTGGGACAGCGAGGTCGGCGCCCTCGTCGACCTGCGCGCCGCTTATACTTTCTACACGCGGGGCACGAAATACGCACTGCCCGGCAACCACGATATCGCCGTCAACGGCGTGTCGCCGACACCACCGGCGGGCCTGGGCTTCGCGCGGACGCCCTGGCTGTTCTGGCAGTTGAAGCGGATGAGCGGCGTGATCGCCGAGCTGTTCAAAGCCGCGCGCGCCGACCCCAACGGACCCGAGGCGCGGATGGTCGCCCACATCGCCTCGGTCGCGAAGGCGGATGCCGATCCCGCCAGCTTCATTTTTCCGATCATGACCGCGATGGTCAGCATGGAGGACATGCGCGCGAGCTTCGGCGGCGTGGTGTACGGCAATGTCGGCAGGGTCTATGACAGTCCACTGCTGAGCGCGACCGAGAAGGCCGCGTTGAACGCCGGCATCCAGCGTGTCGCTTCCGACGCACCGGCACGCGCTTTCGCGGTCCGATGGCATCAATCGACCGGTCGGTTCGGGACGCCGCTGGTTGCGGTCCACAATCGTCACGACGGTCTCGTCTTCGCCGAACAGGCGACGTTGCTGCGCGCGCGCGTAAAGGCCGCAGGCAACCAGGCGCATCTGTTCCAGCTCTGGGCGCCATCGCTGCAAAAGGACATTCCGGGCACCGGCCTCAAGGGCTGGGCGCATTGCGGTTTCACGCCGCGTCAGGCGGCGGTGCTGTGGGACACGCTGCACGGCTGGGTCGAGAGCGGCCGCAAACCCGCCACGGGAGCGTATTGAGATGCCGGGCGTGATCGACCGCCGACAGGTGCTGGCGCTCGGCGCGGGCGCGATGGCGACTCCGTCGCTGGCGCGCAGCCGCCGCGACGCGTTTCTATGGGGCGTGGCGACGGCAGGGCATCAGGTCGAGGGCAACAACGTCAACGCCGATATCTGGCTGCTTGAGCAGATGAAGCCGACGCTGTTCGCCGAACCATCGGGCGATGCCTGCGACAGCCTGCATCGCTGGGACGAGGATGTCGCGATCGTCAAGGCGCTGGGCCTCAACGCCTATCGCTTCTCGGTCGAATGGGCGCGGATCGAGCCGGTCGAGGGACAGTTCAGCCAGGCGTATCTCGATCATTATGCGCGGATCGTCGACCGCTGCCGCGCGTCGGGCCTCGCCCCCATCGTCACCTTCAACCATTTCACCACGCCGCGCTGGTTCGCCGCGCGTGGCGGCTGGGAGGCTGGGGACGCCCCGGTCCTCTACGCACGCTTTTGCGATCGGGTGGCGCGCGCGATGGCGCGCGGGATCAGCCATGCGCTCACCTTCAACGAACCCAACCTCTCGATCAACGGGTCGTGGTCGCGCTTTCGGCCTGATGCCAAGGCGCTGGCGGCGACCCAGGCGATGATCGCCGCCGCGGCAAAGGCGTCCGGCTCAGATCGTTTCTCGGTGCTGAATGCCGGTGACCCGACCCCGATGATCCCGGGCGTGCTACGCGCACACCGGTTGGGACGCGAGGCGATCAAGGCGGTGCGGGGTGATCTGCCGGTGGGCATGAGCCTCGCGATCTCGGACGATATGAGCGTCGGTGGCGACGCCCTGCTCGCGGCCAAGCGCCGCGCCTATTACGAACCTTTCTTCGAGGCGGGACGCGACGACGATTTCGTCGGGGTGCAAACCTATGAGCGGACCTATATCGGCCGCAATGGCCCGGCCGATGCGCCCGCCGCCACCCCGCGCCGCCCGAACGGCAAACCGTATGAGCCCGACGCGATCGGCGGATCGATCCGCTACGCGCATCGGGCGACCGGCAAGCCGATCCTCGTGACCGAAAACGGGATCGACGCGACCGACGATGCCGAACGCGCACGGTTCATTCCCGCCGCCATCGCGGCGGTCGAGGCCGCCCGGCGCGACGGCGTGCCGGTGTTGGGCTATATCCACTGGTCGCTGCTCGACAATTTCGAATGGCTGAGCGGCTACAAGCCTCGGTACGGGCTGGTCGCGGTCGATCGCGTCACTTTCAGGCGGACGGTGAAACCCAGCGCGCATGTGCTCGGCCAGATCGCGCAGGCTGGCGGCACCGGCCGGTGAACGATGGCACGTTCCTGTGGGGTGCGGCGACTGCCGGGCATCAGGTGGAGGGCAACAATATCAACGCCGACATCTGGCTGCTGGAGCAGGTGTCGGGCACGTCGTTCGTGGCGCCGTCGGGCGATGCGTGCGACAGCCTAAACCGCTGGCGTGAGGACGTTGCGCTGGTCAGCGCTCTCGGCCTCAACGCGTACCGTTTCTCGGTCGAATGGTCGCGGATCGAGCCTGCCGAGGGACAGTTCAGCGCGGCATGGCTGGACCATTATGCACGGATCGCCGCAGCATGTCGTGCGCAGGGGATCGCACCCGTTCTGACGCTCAGCCACTTCACCTCGCCACGTTGGTTTTCCGCGGCAGGCGGGTGGGGCAATGACAACGCGCCCAGGCAGTTCGCGCGTTTCGCCGGGCGGGTAGCCGCTCGGATGGGCGAATTTGTCGACCATGTCGTCACGTTCAACGAACCCAATCTCCCCTTGATGGGCAGATGGATCGCGACGCCGATCGCCGATCCGGCACGGCGATCACTCGACGCGATGATGTCGGGTGCGGCGCGCGCCTGCGGATCGGATCGGTTCGCCGTCTGGGTCTATTCGCGCGGGGACGATCTGCCGCGCCTGCTCGCCGGGCACCGTGCTGCGCGTGCGGCGTGGAAGGCCGTGGCGCCGGCCAGCCTCGTCGGCATGAGTCTCGCCATACCCGAGACGACGGGCGATGCGCGCGCCGTGGCGGCGTACCGGGATCACGCGGAACATCCTTTCCTTGCCGTAGCGCGCGACGACGATTTCGTTGGCGTGCAGAATTATGGTCGGATGGTGCTCGGCCCGGATGGCGTCGCGCCGCCGCCGGACACCGCCGAGCGAACCCAGTCGGGCGACGAATACCGCCCGCAATCGCTGGGTGCAGCCGTTGCATATGCCTCCGCCGCAACCGGACGCCCGGTGCTTGTGACCGAGAACGGCGTTGCCGCTGCCGACGATGCGCAACGCGCTCGCTTCATCCCTGCCGCGATCGCATCGCTGGATACGGTACGCGGGCAGGGCGTCCCGGTACTAGGCTATTGCCACTGGTCGCTGCTCGACAATTTCGAGTGGCGGCGCGGCTACACGCAGCAGTTCGGGTTGCACGCGGTCGATCGACGGACGTTCCGTCGGACGGTCAAGCCGAGCGCGCGTGTCTATGCCGATATCGTGGCGGCACGGCGATGATCGGAGCGCGCGGGCGCGTGCGGCATGCGAACCGCGATGGAGGGCCGATGGCGTGGCCCGCACACGTATCTCTGGAGACGACACAATGATCCGCTGGCTGATCCCGCTCGCCCTGCTCACCGGGCCGGCGATGGCGCAAGGTCCGGTGCAACAGGTGGCGGGTTTCACCCTGCCGCCGTCCAACCAGCTCAGCGATGCGGCGCGTCGGGTGCTGGCGCGCATGGACGCGGCGACCGCGCCCGATACCGTTAAAGGGGACATCGCCAGGCAGCGTGCTTTCTACGGCAAATGGAACGATGATCGCCTCGCCGAAATGCAGCGGCGCTTCCGCACCAGCATCCGCCACGAAATCCTGAGCGGGGTAGGGGTGGACACTGTCGAGCCCGAGGGCGGAGTCGCGCCGGGCAATGCCGCCCGGGTGCTCATCAACGTTCACGGCGGCGCATTCCTGTGGGGCGCTGGCAGCGGCGCGCTGGTCGAGGCGATTCCGATCGCCGCAACGATGCGCGTCCGCGTCGTCACGGTCGATTATCGGCTCGCGCCCGAACATCATTATCCCGCCGCGTCGGAGGACGTGACCGCAGTCTATCGCGAACTCCTCAAACGCTATCGCCCGGAGAATATCGGCATCTACGGCTGTTCGGCGGGCGGGATCATCACCGCGCAGGCGACCGCGTGGATCGGCAAGCAGGGGCTGCCCCGGCCCGGCGCGATCGGCACCTTCTGCGGCACCGGCGCTGCGTACAGCGGTGACAGCCCGTATCTCGCGCCCGCGCTCGCCGGCGACGCACCACCCGCGATCCCGGTTCTGCCCGCGACGTTGCCGGTCAGCTATATGGAGGGCGTGCCGGCGAACGATCCGATCGCCTATCCCTTGTCGTCCGATGCGCAGACCAAGGCCATGCCGCCGACGCTGCTGCTCGCCGGCGGCCGCGATTTCGCGGTCAGCACGCTGACGCTCGCGCATCGCCGGCTCGCGGCGGCGGGTGTCGATAGCGAGCTCCAGCTCTTCGACGGATTGCCCCATGCCTTCTTCATGTGGCCCGACATGCCCGAATCCGACGAGGCGTTCGCGACGATCGCGCGCTTCTTCGACACGCATCTCGGCCGCCGTCCCCGCTGATCGTTTCCCTGCAGGAGATACCCATGTCGCTTCGTCTCGCCGTCTTGCCCCTCGCTATCGTCATCGCAGCGTCCGCCACGGCGCAGACCGCGCCACTCACCCCCGCGCAGACCGCGCTCGTCGCTCGTGTGCGCAGCAACGGCGCGACCGATGTCGTCACGCGTCCCGCCCCCGGGGGCGGTGTGACGCTGGTCGGCAAGCTCGAAGGCGATCAGTTTGCGGTATCCTTCCCCGCCGGCTGGAAGAGCGACGGGCTCGTCTATGCACACGGCTATTCGACACCCGGCACGCCCGTCGCGGTCTCGGAAGACCCGGTCACGGCCGGCACCGGCGGCGGGCTGATGCGCTTCGCTTATGAGGACGGCGTCGCGGTCGGCCACAGCGCCTATGACAAGGACGGGCTGGGCGTGGAGACGGGGACTCTCAACACCAAGCGGTTGCGGGACTTTCTCGTCAGGTTGGGTGCGCGCCGCGTCTATGTCGCGGGCGACTCGATGGGCGGCGGGATCGTCGTTACGTTGCTTGAGACATACCCCGGCGCTTTCGCGGGTGGCCTCGCGCGGTGCGGCGTCGTCGCGAGCTGGAAAACGCTGCTCGGCCAGCTTTACGACATGCGCGCGGCGTATAATTTTCTGACTGCAGGGACGCCGTATGCGCTGCCCGGCGAACAGGACATCCGCCGTTCCGCCCTGTCGACGACGCCGCCAGCGGGAAGCACGATGGACGCCAAGACCTATGGGTGGACACAGTTGGCGCGGATCGGAACTCCGGTCCTCGCGCTGTTCGACGCCGCGAAGAAGAACCCGGCGGGCCGCGAGGCGCGTATCCTGCGTCAGGTCGCGGCGATCGGCGGTTTCGATGTCGATCCCGGATCGATCGCTTTCCCGCTCGTGACCGTCGCGCTCGGCGCCGACGACATGGCGGCGACTGCGGGCGGTTTGCCGTATGGCAATATCGGCAAACGCTATGCCAGCGACACGATGACGCAGACGGAAGCCGCTGCGCTCAACCGTGGTATCCAGCGCGTTGCCGCATCGCCCGCCGCGCTTGCCTATATGACGCGCTGGCACGAGGCGAGCGGGCGGATCGCGCAGCCGCTGGTGACGATCCACAACAGCATCGATTCGCTGGTGCCGTATGCGCAGGAAACGATGTTCGCGGCGACGGTTGCCAGAGCCGGAAAGGCCGGGCTGCTCGCCACCTATCCAGTGGCCCCGTTGCGCGCACCGCTGCCGATCGGCGGGGTCGAAGCCTATACGCACTGCGGCTTCACCCCCGTGCAGACCAAAGCGGCGTGGACCGCGCTGCATGATTGGGTAGAAACCGGGAAGCGACCCGCCGCCGAAGCGGTGAAATAGCGTCTGCTGGAGGATGATGCGCCGCGCGGTGGGTCCGTGGCCATGACCCTGTCGCTGGCCTTCGCACTCCCGGCGACGGCTGTACCTAACCAAAGGCAGACCCCATCAAAGCGGGTCGTAACTGAAGGTCCACAGCGCCGACGCTTGCTTGCTCTTGTCGCCGCGACGCTGGAGGCGACCGACCACGGTATAAGGCTGGTTCAGCTTGATCGCGCCCGAGGGCATGAGTCCGGCGGTGTGCGGAGCGATGTACAGGATTACGGGATATCCATCGTCCGTCGTCATGCTCACCGCTTTGTAGTGTAGCGGGCCGTTGACGATCGCGGGGGTCACTTGGCCGATTCCTTGCGGGGGATCGAGGCTGGTGATCTTACCGCTGATCCGCAACAGATTGCCGAGCGGCTGATCCACCGCATCGTTCCACGGGCGGTTCGTCCGCGCACGCTCCGCCGCGACCTGTTCGAAATGATCGCTGAGCTGGCCAAGCGTCTGATAGGTGATCGTCCACTTCGTGTTCTGGACATTGTTGAGCGTGAAATTGAAGACGTTGAACAGATTGTCGGTCCAGCCCCCGCAGCCATCGGCGTCGTCGCAATAGCGCCAGCCCTGGTCGATCCATTCGAGCAGCATTTTTTTCGGGTCGGAAAATTCTGCTTCCTTGGCGAAGCCCGGTCCGAAGGCGACCGCCGCCTGATGCTGGCGCGGCGCTACCACGGCGACCGCGCCGTTGCCGACGTCGAGCTTGCCGACACGCAACTGACGCATCATTGCCCAGGCATAGTCGTCGGCGGACAGACCGTGCAGGTCATCGACGACGAGAATGGTGAATTCGACGCCGACGTCCTTGGCCAGGCTGTAGAGCCGCTGGTCCATTGCGCGTGCTTTGGCCGCGTCGAGCTTGCCGGTCTCGTCGACGACGAAGCGCCCGTATTTGAAGGGCGTGGAGCCGGGGGCGGGCAAGGTCGGGCGGACGGCGGCTAGCGTACCTGGCACGGGTTCGGAGCCTGACGCGACGGTGGGCGTAACCGGGGGAGAAACCGGGGCGGCGGCGCCCGCGCCGCTGCCGCAATCGCGCCGGCCTTGCTGCGTGCAAGCCTGGGTCCAGCCCTCGCGGATTGCCGTTGCGCGGGTATTCTTGTCGGGATGCGTCGGCGTGCCGTGCGCGGTGCCGACCGCCAGAATCATCTCGGTCGCAGCGCTTGCTGGCGCGCCCATCTTGGCAAGGATGAAGCCGGAGAATTTGTCAGCCTCCAGCTCGATATCGGGGCGGCTACCGCCAGCGACGATCGTATGCCCGGACAGATGGTGCGCGATTTCGTGCGCGAGGATGCTGGTCGGCCCCCACGGATCACCGCCGACGAGCTTCATGGCGGTTTTCATGAAGTCCGGGTTGAACGCGATCACGCGGCGGGGGATTCGATTCTGGTCGAGCATGATAACTGCGGCAGCATTCGGCACGGGGCCTGAGACAACCACGAAATTCGCCGGTAGCCCGGTATAGTCCATGATCCGCTTTACCGCGACCTGGCATTCCTGCGGTGCGCCATCGCTGATCGACGCGGGATCGGCGGTGACCGGGCGTCCATCGTAGGAGCAGGCCTGCAGCGTCGAGGCGATGGCCTCGATCTTTTGACCGCCGGAAAGGCCGCTCTGGCCGGTCGCGGTCGACATGGGCTTGTCGCATCCGGCAAGCAACACGGGCATCAAAAGGACAGTACTGGCTAGAAAACCGCTGCGCATGCCACACTCCTCAGTTTGATCGTTCGACGAACCACAAGATCGCGGCGGCGTAGAGCCGCAGCAGCGACCAACTCGCGATGACATAGACGAGGCACCCCAGCCCGAGACGCAGCCAGTCCCGCGCGAGCTTCAATCGAAAGAATTGGGTGTAGGCCCAGGCGACGATGCCGAGCTTTGCCGCGTAGAGGTAATAAGACGATGCCTGCTTGTGCAGCAGGATGAAGTGCGGGTCTGGCCAGACGAGCGTCGGCAGCAGATTGACGATGATGAAGGCCAGGATCACATTCTGGCAGCAGATCGCCAGCACGGCATGCTCGGTGAGGTTGTAATTGAGGCGCCGCCCGAACCCTATCCAGCTTCCCAGGAAAATGGCGACGATGCCGAGCGTGAAACTCCAATTGCCATACGCGATCACCCGCTCGGCCATACGATCGACGTCACCGTTCCGACCGGCGAACGCGAAATGCTGAAAATACTGGCTCGCCGCGAGCACGACCAAGAGGATTGCGACCAGCGCCACGAGCAGTTTCAACGGGTGCATGTACGACGATCGCTTGCCACGCACATAGTCGCGCGCGACCAGCCCAGGCGATGTTATCAAATGCCAAAGCGTCGTGACGCTATCTTTCTCGAAGAGGCGGACGCGCTCCCAGCCTTCCTTCGCGATATCTTTCAGCGTCAGGCGAGAGGCGGCTTTCTGGCCGCACTGCGCGCAATACCGCGTGGACAAGGGCTCTTCGCAGTTGCGGCAGATCGGGGCATCAAACCACGCGGCCGACATGGTGTCGTCGATCACTGCTCCCCGCCCGCCTGATCGCCCTCGCCGCACTTGCGCTCCTATATCGAGGCTTCAGACGATTAACGCAGATCAGGCATGCAAGTTTCCATGTGCCGTCGAATCAGGGTCTTGCTGAACCGGCCGCCCTCGATAGCGGTGACGATGTCGGCCCTGTCAGTGCCCTCGGCGGCGTCGAGAATGTCCGCGGGGAATGAGGCTGCCGGCGCTCAGCCGTTCTTCGCCGCGAAGCTGCGGAACGTGATCGACCAGCGCGTTCGCGCCATCTCGGCGATGCTATGCTCCCAGTCGTGGCGGGCCGCGCCGCTCAGGTGATAGATCGAGCGCGGCGCCAGATCGACCGACGCCCTGTCGAACCCTTTGTCCCTGCGGCGCCGGAACCGCATCGTCGCGGGCACGCCAAGCGAGATGCCGACGACATGCTCAAACACCGGCCGGTCGCGGTGCCAGCCGATGCCGGCGCCCGGATCGTAGCGGATCAGCAGCGCCTGGACGAGATCGGCTTGGGCCGCGCCGGCGAAAACGGCCGCACGATCTCGCAACGGCAGCAGCCAGTCGGGCAGCGGCGTCGTCTCGCCGACGTGGTGGTTGGCGAAATCATAATGCCAGCCGAACGAGGTGGTCAGCCGTTTGCCGAGCCAACCCTGGAAGCGGAACGGGGCGAGTGGCTGCCGGTCGATCTGCGCGATCAGCGTGGCTTCTTCCTCGCGCGTCACGAAATCGTCGCGGTAGGACAGACCCGGCAGAACCGGCGTATCGAACAGATCGAAGGCGCGCATCGTCATGGCACGTCCTGCCGGCGCGTTGGCCTTGCCGTTTCTGCCGGTGGTTCCCAACCGAACACGCTCCGTCCGCCAAAGCCGTGCGAGCGGGCGCGTTCGCCCGCGATATTGGCCTCTACCGACGGCCCGGTCGCGGTCGCTTCGAGGCGCCGGGCCTGATCGTCGAGCCGGCGGATCGCCGCCAGTTCCTCCTGTTGCCCAAGCTTGGCCTTGCACACCGCCGACTTCATCACGCCGATGGTGTGGTCGTAGACCTTGGTGGGCACCGGGAAGGGATGGCGATCCTTGCCGCCATGTGCGAGCGAGAAGCGCGCCGGGTCGCTGAACCGGCACGGCGCGCCGTGAACGACTTCCGCGACCAGCGCGAGCGCTTCGACCGTGCGCGCGCCGATGCCGGGGACGAGCAGCAACTCCGCGAAATCCCGGGGACCGCAGTCGGCGGCGGCGGCGAGCGCGCCATGTAGCCGGCGTGCGACCACGTCCTCAGCGCGGACATCGTGGTGATCGGGGAGGATCAGGTGGGGCAGCACCGCCTGCGCCGGCTCGGGCGGTGCCGGTCGCTCACGCGCCTCAGCGAAGTGGCGCGTGATGCCGTCGGGGCCGATCGTGGCGAGCAGGTCGAGCTGGCGGTCCCGCGACGCGGCCGCACGCCGGTCGGCGAGATTGACGATCGTGCCCTGTCCGTGCCCCTCGATGGCGGCGTGCGGCGCATCGACGAAGCTCTCCAGGCCTTGCGAATGCCAATGGTATCGCCGCGCCTGCCGCCGCGCATCGTTCATGCCCTGTTGCACGACCACCCACTGACCGTCATCGGCGACGATGAACCCGTGCAGGTAGAGATCGAACCCGTCCTGAAGCGCCGCGCTGTCGACCTTGGCGACAAGCCTACTCGAACGCGCAAGATCGGCGCCGTCCAGCCCGACCCGCTCCCCGACCGCGAGCAACTCGCCCGGTGTCGCGCGCGAATGTTTGCCCCGACCGCCACAGACGTGGATGCCGAGTTCGCCCGACAAAGGCGCAAGGCCGCGTTTGAGCGCACCGATCACGCTGGTGGTGATGCCGGACGAATGCCAATCCATCCCCATCACTGCGCCGAACGACTGGAACCAGAAGGGATGGGCGAGGCGGCGCAGGAATTCGTCGCGGCCATATTCCAGCACGATCGCCTCGGTGATGATGGTGCCGAGCCGGGTCATGCGCTGCCCGAGCCACGCGGGCACACGACCACCATGCAACGGGAGATCGGCGCTGCCGGCACGCTTGCCCATCAGGCGGGAATACCTCCCGCAACCTTCAAGGACAGACCATGATGAAACGCGAACAACACGCGAGGGGCATAGCACGACTGGAACATAGAGTGAACTGCCTCTCGCGGAGCTTGGCGAGCAGGTCACCACCTCCGGCAACAAGACGAGGCAGAAGAGCAGGTTGCGGTGAGAATCGTCTCCGTCACCCTCGACGCGGCGGTTTGGTTTTACCGCTTGCCCGGCGAGCGCAGCCGCCACTGCCACGCCAGCACGGTCTCGCCGCGCGGCAGGTAGTGGACCACCATCGGCTTGCCGTCGCGTTCGATTTTGAGGTCCAGCGTCGCGTGCTGATCGCCCTGCGGCGCGTCCTGAGGGAAGGCGGCGGTGATACGGTCGCCGTTGCGAAGGCCCGCCAGCGCGGCGTTCGAGCCCGGAATCAGTCCGCGCACGATCTTCGGCGATGTCGTCGTCGAGGCGGGGTCGAAGCCGAGTTGCCAGCGCCGCAATGGCAGCTTCACCCGTTCGAACCGTACACCGAAAGCGTTGGATGGCGGCAGCACGGTCTGCCCGGCGAGCATCGCCTCGAACGACTGGATGCCCGGTTGCCCGAGTTCGGCCGCGAGCATCCGGCGCCACATCGCGAGGGTCATCGCCTCGCCCCGTCGGCGCGCGGCGAGCATCGCGCGAACGATATCGTCGAGCGAGCGCCGCCCGTCCGATCGCTTGCGGATGGCCGCATCGACGCTGGCGAAATAAAGCGAGCCGCGATCATAGGGGAGCACGCGGATGCGGGTGTCGCGCCAGAAGCCTGCGGCGATGTCCGCGTTGGGCGTCGCGATCATCGCGTTGGTGTAATAGCGGCCGGCGGTTTCGTTGAGGTCGGCCAGGAACGCGGCGGTCGGGATCAGCCCGGCGCGGTATGGCAGCGCGCGCTGGTAATAGACCGCCAGCCCTTCGCCGAACCAGGCCGCGCCGAGGCCGTTCGCCGCGTCCATCGATCCGTCGAGCGAATTGACCCATGCGTGCAGCATCTCGTGCGCCAGCAGGGTCCGCATTTGCTCAGCGGTCGATGTCGGGCCGAAGGTGAAGGCGAAGGAATCGACGAGACCGATGCCGCTGCCGGGATTGCCCGCATTGGTGCGCGCGAACACGCCGAAGCTGGGCGGGCGGTAGCCGAAGAAGCTGCCGTAAAAGGCTTGCAGCTTGCTCGCCCATCGCATCACCTCGGTCGCGGCGAAGGCCGGTTTGCCCTGCCACGCACCGAAGAAGCCGGGCGCGCGGTACAGGCCCGGCGTCCCGGCCATGTAATAGACCGAACCGAGCCGGTCTGGCGTGATCGGCGCGGCCGGCGCGACATCGCCTACGCCGAAGCTCGACACGCCGATCGCGCGTCTGCCGACCTTCGCCAGATTCCAGTGGATGGCGACCTGGCGGGGCGTTGCGTCGGCGGGTAGCAGCACGAAGCTGTTCGCCGCGCCCGAGACGGTGCTGCTCTCCGTACGCATTTCGTATTGCGGTGCGACCAGCGGCGGCCGCGCGGGGTCGATCGTTACGCGGTAGCGGATCGTGACCGTTCCCGCGGTGGCGCGGTCGGCGCTCCACACCCGGTCGGTGTTCGAATCGTCCACTGGCGTATCTTTGGCGACAAGGGCCAGCGGCCCACGCGCGTCGCTCGCGGTTAGGCCGGTGATGTCGTCCGCGCTTGTAACGACGGTGTTCGCCTTCGCCGGCAAGCGGACCAGCGGCGCGCCCGAAGCGGTATCGGTGCCGGTCACGACGAGCGTGAGGCCGATCGCGCGGATATGCCCGTCGCGGTCGGGCGCGTCGGGTGCGAGCGTGATGCTCAGCGTGGGTGGCGGTTCGGACGCGGCACGTCCGCCGGACAGCACAAGCGCGATTCCGCTCGCCATGCACCCCGTCCATCCGTTCATGCCGCTTCCTTTCAGTATCGCGGCGATCGTAGCGCGGGTGTGCGGCAAGCAAATCGGCGAATTCCGCGCGCCTGCGCATGATCTATGCAGGCGTGGACGATCTATCCCCGGGGCAGCGGCAACCGGTGCGTGTTCTTCATTTCGGACAAGGTGGCGGTCGAGCGGATGTCCTCGACGCCGGGCAGGCGCAACAGCGTGCGGAAGGTGAAGTTCTGATACCAGGGCATGCTGGGCGCGAGCACCTTGATCATCACGTCCATCTCGCCGAACAGCGTATAGGCTTCTGTGATCTCGGGAATGTCCTCGATCGCTTGCACGAAGCGATCGCGCTCGTCGTCGGTGAGGCGGCCCATCTTGAGCTGGGCGAAAATGAACATGCTGTCGCCGAACATCTCGCGATTGAGGATCGCGACCTGACCGCTGATGAAACCCTCTTCCTTCAGGCGCTGGATACGCCGCCAACAGGGCGACTGCGACAGGCCGACGCGGTCGGCGATCTCGCTTGAGGATTCGGCGGCGTCGATCTGGAGCCGGTCGAGAATCTTGTAATCGAGGCGGTCGAGCTCGATGGGCATGTTTATGTTCCCTTTGTGCCCAGCACGATATGTATGATGCGCGAAACTAGATTTTCGGGCGGCGAACGGCAAGCGCTACGCGCCGGCTTCGGTAAGATAGTTTCAGGAAGGATTCATGATGCGCGCGGAAGATCTGGTGATTTTCGATGCCGATGCGGTGCGGGCGAAGCTCGACTATCCGAATTGCATCCGCGTCGTGCGCGAGGCGATGGCCGCGCTGTCGGCGGGGACGACACGCCAGTTGCTGCGCACGATGATCGGCATGGGGCCGGGCCGCACGTTCGCGCAAATGCCCGCCGCGCTCGGCGATGACGACATGTTCGGCGCCAAGCTGATCAGCGTTTTCGCCGATCCGGCCTCGCCGGGCCGCCGCCGTCATCGCGGCGTGGTGGTGATGTTCGAACCCGAACAGGGCCGGCCCGTCTGTATCGCCGATGCCGAGGAGATCACGCTGATCCGCACCGCCGCCGCGAGCGCGGTGGCAACCGATGCGATGGCGCGCCCGGACGCGAAAACCCTGCTCATCCTGGGCACGGGCGGACAAGCGCGAACGCACCTGCTGGCGCTGCCGCTGATGCGCGCGTTCGAGCGCGTGCTGATATGGGGACGCGACACCGGCAAGGCGGAGCACCTCGCGCGGGAGTTTAACGCCACGTTGCCGGTCGAGGTCGCGACCGACGCCGAAGCCGCTGCGGGCGCGGCCGACGTGATTTGCACGCTTACCGGCGCAGCGCAGCCGGTATTGCTCGGCGACTGGGTGAAACCGGGAACGCACATCAACATCGTCGGATCGAGCTTCGCCGGGCCGGTCGAGGTCGATACCGCGCTGGTCGTGCGAAGCCGCTACATCGCCGACAGCCGCGCTTCCGCGCTGGAAGCCGCTGCGGAATTCCTCATCGCGCGCGACAGCGGCGCGATCGACGACGCGCACCTCGCCGGTGAAATCGGCGAAGTCGTGCTCGGCCGCATTCCCGGCCGCACGTCTCCCGACGACGTCACCGCCTACAAATCGCTCGGCCATGCCGTGCAGGATCTCGCCGCCGCCGCCTTTCTCTACCGGAGTTCGCTCACGCGATGACCAGACTGCCGCTGCGTACGGCGCTTGCCGCGTCCGCCTGTTTCGCCTGCATCGGCGCCGCGCCCGCCGCCGACAGGCTGGTCGTCATCGCCAATGGCGAAAAGGTCGGCACGCTCGACGTGACGCAGACCGGCTGCCACGTCGCGATCCACTACGACGTCAAGAACAACGGACGCGGCCCGACCCTCGACGAGGCGATCGACATCGGTGCCGATGGCCTGCCGACGCATTGGACGATTGACGGCACCGCGACCTTCGGCGGGGCGGTGCATGAGGCCTATGACGCGGCCAAAGGCACCGCGACCTGGCGGGATTCGACGGGTGAGAAGCACGCCCCGCTCGATGGCGCGAAAGTGTATATCGGCCAGAACGCCAGCCCGTGGGCGCTCGGCCTCTATGCGCGCGCGCTGCTCAAGCGCGCCGATCACACCGTTCCGGCCTTGCCCGGCGGCGCGCTCCACCTCGATGCGCAAGGCAGCGTTGCGGTCGGCCAAGCCAACTATCGGGCCTATTTCCTGAGCGGCATCGATCTCTCGCCGGCGCTGATCCTGCTCGATGTGAACGATGCGCTGTTCGCGGTCGTCACGTCGGACGGGGCGACCGTGCGCGCGGGCCATGAAGCGGAGACGCCCGCGCTTACCGAAATCGCGACGCGCCTGACCAGCGAGCGTTACATCGATCTCCAGAAACGCTTCGCGCATCATGTCGACGGCCCGGTTCGTATCCGCAACGTGCATGTGTTCGATCCGGCGAGCGGCACGCTCTCCGATCCGGTCTCGGTAGTGTTCTTCCGCAACCGCATCGCCGGCGTCGAGCCGCTCGACAGCCCGCCGACCCCGGGGGAGGCGACGATCGACGGCAAGGGTGGCACGCTGATGCCGGGGCTGCACGACATGCACGCGCATCTCAGCCTCGAATCGGCGCTGCTCTACATCGCGTCGGGCGTTACGTCGGTGCGCGACATGGGCAACGACAATGCGTTTCTGCTCGGCGCGCAGGCGCAGATCGAGGCGGGGACGATCGCCGGACCGCGGATCATCCGCAACGGGTTCCTCGAAGGGCGAAGCCCCTATTCGGCGCGGCTCGGCAAGGTGGTGGATAGCGAGGCGGCGGCGCTGGAGGCAGTGCGCTGGTATGCTGCGCGCGGATATTGGCAGATCAAGATCTACAACAGCATGAACCCCGCCTGGGTGCCCGCGATCGCCCGCGAGGCGCATCGGCTCGGCATGACGGTGACGGGGCACGTCCCCGCCTTCACCAACGCCGATGCGATGATCGACGCCGGCTATGACGAGGTGACGCACGTCAACCAGGTGATGCTCGGCTGGGTACTCACGCCCGAGGAGGATACGCGCACGCCGCTTCGCCTCACGGCGATGCGACGCACCGCCGGGCTCGATCTCGCCGCACCCCGCGTTCAGGCGACGCTCGACCGGATGGCCGCACGCCACACCGCGCACGATCCGACCGCAGTGACGCTCGAACTGCTGATGCTGAGCCGCGACGGCACCCCCAGCCCGGCGGTGGCGGAGTATATCGATCACCTGCCGATCGGCCTCCAGCGCCGCCGCCGCCAGGCGATCGCGCCGATTGCGAGCGCTGCCGACGACGCCGCATATCGCGGCGCGTTCGCCAAGGTGAAGGATCTGCTCAAGCTGATGCAAGATCGTGGCATCCGGCTGCTGCCCGGCACTGACGACGGCACCGGGCTGTCGGTCCACCGTGAGCTGGAAATCTACGCCGAAGCGGGGATATCGGTGCCGGAGGTGCTGCGGCTCGGCACGCTCGCGCCCGAGCAATATTTCGGCCGCGATCAGGAGTTGGGCACGATCGCGCGCGGCAAGTTCGCCGATTTCATCCTGCTGCCGGGCAATCCGGTGAAGGACCTGCGCGAAATCCACCGCATCGGCATGGTGGTGAAGGATGGCGCGATCTACTTCCCGTCGGAGATTTGGCCCGCGTTCGGCGTGACGCCGTTCGCGCCGGCACCGAAGATCGCGATGCCGAAGACGGCGGGGGCGGGCGTGTCGGCCGTCCCGGCACATGATCCGGCCGACGAGTTTTTCTGATCCGACGATTATCGGCGCCGCACCGCGTAATATAGCAGGCCCACCACCAGCCAGCCGACCAGCAGCGCATAGGGCCGCCAATCCGTCCCGATGCCGATGAACACCAGCGCCAGCGAACAGGCGACACCGCCGTAGCTGCACGCCAGCAGCCGCCGCGCTGGTAGCTTGAAGCCTGCGACCGCGTAAATCTCGGGGTGCCGGCGGGTAACCTGCGCGGCGGCCAGGCAGACGCTGGCATATTTGAGCAGATTGGGCACATTCACCGCGAGGAACAGGAAGGTCAGTTCCATCGGCAGCAACAGGCCGATGCAGCCGAGCGCGAACACCGCGATCAGCGCGATGTGCGGTGTCTGCCAGCGCGGATGGATAGAGCCGAAGACGTGCGGCAGCGCGCCGGCCACGCCCATCGCATACAGGCTGCGGCTGAACATCGCGAACAGCGCGTTGAGGGACTTGCCGATCGACAGCACCGCCGCCAGCACGACGAGCGGCGTCGCGACCGGCCCCATGAACCGCTTGGCGGCGTCGAGGATCGGCGCCTGGCTGCTGCCGAGCGCAGCGCTGCCCAGCACGCCGAGCGCGACGAAGCCGACCGCGAGATACAGCAAGGTCGCCGAACCGATCGACAGTGCGATGCCGCGCGGGATCGTCCGCGCACTGTCGCTGACCTCGGCCCCCGCCTCGGTCGCGGCCTCGATGCCGAAGAACAGGCCGAGCAACAGCGGTGCCGCCGCGATCACGCCGGCCCAGCCCTTCGGCAACAGCGGCGACAGCCGCGCCGGATCGACCGTGGTCGCGCCACCCCATGCAACGAACAGCGCGAACACGGCGAGCATCGCCACCATCAGCACTTTCTGCACGCGTGTTGCGGTGCGGATGCCGAACAGATTGGCGAGCAACGCGAGCAGCATCACCGCGAACATCGTCGGCTTGAGCGGCAGCGGCACCACCATCGACAGATAGCGCACCATCACCAGCGCGAGCACGACGATCGCGCCCATGTTGGCCACGATCCGCAGCCAGGCGACGATGAAGCCCCAGGCCGGGTGCAGGAACCGCGCCGGCCAGACATAGGATGCGCCCGAGACCGGCACCGCCGAGCCGAGGAACGCGTAGCTGATCGCGATCAGATACATCGGCAGCGCCGCGATCAGGACCGAGATCAACATGCCCGGCCCGGCGAGCGCGGTCGCGGGTGCAATCGCCGAGAAGATCGACACGCCGACCGCGGTGCCGAGCCCGAGCGCGATCACCCCGCCGAGATCGATCCCTTTGACGAGGCCGGTCGCGTCGCTCAACGCGCCGTTCCGGCGGCGACGAAGGCGCGGATATCGGCGATCAGCCGGTGGCGGCTTGCCTCGTCGGAATAGCTGACATGGCCCGCCGGAAAACGCTCGACCTGATACTGCGCCGCCGGCACGTTCGATTGCGCGATCAGATAATCGGCGGCGCCGATCGTGGTGGTGAGATCGTAGAGGCCACTCGACACGAACAGCCGGAAATGGGGGTCTACGGCGGCGGCTTTTTCGATCGGGTCGAGAAACGGCCAATCGGTGAAGGGCGAGGTGTCGCCGCCATAATTCCAGCTACCCTTGGCCGGCGCCAGCACTGCGTAGCCGGACGGGTCCGCGACACCAAGCGCGCGCAGATAGGCCGGCATCGCCTGTTCGTATTGGCGGCTTACGGCAGAGAACGCATCAGGGCCGACGACCGGCCCCGCGTCGGGGGCGCGCGGCGCGGTGTAGCGCGCATCATAGCGGCCGATCACCTTGCCCTCCGCGCGCAGCAGTTCGACGCGGAATTGCTCCTTCGAGATGCGGAGGTCGTGCGCGCGGTAATACGCGGCGGATATGCCGCTCAGCGCCGCGAGCTGCGCCGCCACGCGCTGCTTCTCGGCTGGGGCGATGTTTCGCCCCTCGTACAGTGCGCGGAGGTAGCTCGTACCGGCGAACGCCTGCGCGGCATCGGCGGCCCGCGCCGGGTCGCAAGGTTTGGCGAGTTTGCCGTGATAGCAGGCGATTGCCGCCAGCGTCGGCAGCGAGACGACGTAGCTGACGATATTGTCGGGCCGCTGCGCCGTCTCGATCATGTTGAGCGCCTGGCCGAGCAGCAACACCCCCGCCACCTGCATCGCTGGATCGACCTCGCGCAAAGCATCGACCATCGCCGCCGTCCGGATCGTGCCGTAGCTTTCGCCGAGGATATAGAGCGGCGCGTGCGTGCGGCCATGCGCGACGAGCCACGCGCGGACGGCTTGGGCGGCGGCGAGCGCGTCGCCGTGGGCGGAATGGTAGAAATCGAGATCGGCACCGGGCGACAGCGACGAGAAGCCGGTGCCGGGCGGATCGATGAACAGCAGGTCGGCGGTGTCGAGCAGGCTGTCGTCGTTCGGTGCGAGCGTCGGCGTGGCGGGGAGGGGGGCATCGGGCACTTGCGGCACAGCGACATGATCGAGCCCGAGCGCACCCAGTTGCAGATAGGTCGAGGATGCGCCGGGGCCACCGTTGAAGGCGACCAGCAGCGGCCGCTCCGCCGCGCCGCCCGCGCGCATGTGCGAGATATAGCCGGCGGTCGCATCGTCATGCCCGGTCGCGCTGGCGACGGGCAGCGTGCCGATTTCAGTAGCGATCCGCGTCGACTGGTGATCGATGATGACGGTGCGCTCGCTGTGCGCGATGAGGGTTTGCGCGGTCGCCGGTGCGCTTGCCACGGCGCTGGCCAGCAGCCAGCCTGCGATCTTTGTCGACGCCATTGCAGCCCCTTTCATCATCGCCCTAGCATCCACCGCTCGCTCGGAACATCAATCATACATGGCGATCGGCGCGGGCCTGGCCGAGCGGTCGCGATAGGTCTTCATCCCGTCGGTCAGCGCCTGCAGGCCGTATTCGAGCGCGGTCGGTTCGAGCCCGAACCCGATCCGCACATGGCCGGGCGCGCCGAAATAGCTGCCCGGCGCCACCACGACCGCGCCGCGCGCGGCGATCCAGTCCGAAAAGGCATCGGTATCGTCGATGCCGACAAGCCGGGGAAAGGCGATGCAGCCGAAGTCGGGAAGCTCGCCATCGACCAGGCCGTTCGCCCGCCAATGCGCGTGATACGCCTCGATCACGGGCCGGCCCCGTCGCACGATGCTGGCGGAATACGCATCGAAGCGGTTGCGCCGCTCCAGCACCAGAGCCGCCACCGCATGCGCCAGATTGGAGACGCCGAATTCGACCTCGTCGTTGAGCGCGCGGATCGTCCGCATCACCTCGGGGGCGGCGACGATCCAGCCGCACCGCAAGGTGCTGAGGCCGTAGATCTTCGTCAGGCTGCTGATCGTGACGATGTTCGGCGAAAGATGCACCGACGGCGTCGCCTCGGCGGCGCCATCGGCATAGTCCCGGTACACTTCATCGACGACCACGGTGACGCCGCGTGCGGCGGCGATCCGGCCGATCTCGGCGATCACCGTGGGGTCGGTTCTCATGCCGGACGGGTTGTGCAGATCCGACATCACGATCAGCTTGGTATCCGGCCCGATCCGCGCCGCCACCGCTTCGGGATCAATCGCGAAGCTCGGGCCGCCGCGTTCGAAATGATCGACGCCGTGGCCGTAGGAGCGCGCGATCGTATCGAACAGGTCGAACGCGGGCGTTTCGATCAAGACGCGGTCGCCGGGCTTGAGCAGCGCGCGGTAGATCAGCGACAGCGCGCCGGTCGCCCCGGTCGTGCAGAGCAGCCGATCGGCATCGACGCGGTAGCGTTTTGCCAGTTGTTCGACCACGAACGGGTTGCCGCCCGCGAACGCGCTGGCATAGCGCGAGGTGATCGTCTTGCCGAACGCCTCCGCCACCAGCTCGCGCAGCATCTCGCGCGGTTCGGGCACGGAGCTTTCGAACAGGCTGACCAGCAGCGTGCGTTCGGCCCGCACGCGGCGGAGCGTCCGGCGAATCCATTGCGCGTAGGATCGTGGCGGCGAAGTCTCGCCGTGATGAGCCATTGCTTCCTACTCCTCACGCCCACCGGGCGCGCGCCGTCGAGACACCGGCGCGGCCCACGCCCTCGCGTGGCCGGTGCCGGATGTGGTGAAAGGGGGCCGAACCGCCGCCGTCAGGGCAACCGCACGTTGACGCCGGCAAAGAAGCGCCGGCCGAGAATGTCGCCATAAGCGATGCTCGGATAGGACGGCTGCTCGTCGGTGAGATTCTCCACGCCGAGCCGGTAGGTGAGCCGGCCCGCGTCGATCTGTGCGGACAGGCTATGAGTCATGTTGCTGGCGACCTCGGGATTGGGATCATTCTCGATCGTCGAGGTGTAGGTCCGTCGCGCGCCGGGCAGATAGAACATCTGGTACGACACGCGGACCGGGCCTTTCACATAGGTGGCGTTGAACCGCCCGACCCAGCTCGGCTCGACGATGGTATCGTCGGTACGGTCGAACGTCTCGCCGGTCACCGACTGGGTGAGCAGTTCGTTGCGCGTTGCCGACGCGTTGAGCTGGAGCCGGCCGAGATCGCGACCGCCTGCGAACAGGTCGCCCGGCGCGAAGCGATAATCGATCGCATAGGTCTCGCCACGATACTTCACCACGCCCGCGTTGAAGGTGGTGGTGGTGCCCTTCAAGATCGTGCCGCCGGTGTTGATGCCGTCGCTCACCGCGAGGCGGCTGAAGGCGTTGCACACCGCCGGGTTCGGATTGACGTTGTCGTAACAGGCGGCGGTGAAATCCTCGGTGGTGAAGGCCGACAGACCATCGCGCAGATCGACCTGAATGCGATCGACCGTGATCGTCAGCCCCCGCGCGAATTTCGGCTGTAGCGTGATGCCGTACGACAGCGTGTTCGAAATCTCGTTCTTCAGCCCCGCATTGCCGCCCGTCGTGACTGACGCCACTTCGAAATTCTCGGCGGGGTCCTGGAACAGCGCGAGCCGTTGCGCGGCACTCAGCCCGGCGCCCGTACCATCGGCGCCGACGCCATAGCCGGGATTCGCCGCGAAGGCCGCGAGGCAATTGGTGCGGCGCACGGACGGGTTCGGGCCGGAGTTGATGCGGTCGGCATCGCAGGGATCGAACCCGACCGAGCCGAGCGCGGTGCTGCTCGGCTTGAAGAGCTGAGTCAGCGTCGGCGCGCGGAAGTTGCGGCTGCGCGTGCCGCGCAGGGTGACGCCGTCGGTGACGAGCCAGCGCAGCCCGGCCTGCCACACGCTTTCGCTGCCCGCGATCGAGTTGTCGACATAGCGATAGGCGCCGGTCGCTTCGAGTTCCTTGACCAGCGGCAAGGTGAAGTCCCTGCCGACGAGCGGGATATCGATTTCCGCCGAGAGTTCGTTGGTGTTGTAGCGGCCCGATTGCGGCAGTTCCAATGTCCCGCCACCGAAGCTGCCGGCCTGGTTGGCGGCGAGCGGATCGAAGCGCGCCCGTTCGTCGCGGTGCTCATAGGCGAGGCTGAACTTCACGTCGCCGGTTGGCAGGCTGACCACCGTGCCGCCGAGCGTCGCGAGGATATCGACCTGCTCGTTGGTGTAATCCATGCCCGCGCGCGTGCTGACGTAGTTGCGCGCGGCGGCGCTGACGTTGCCGTTCCCGAACGGGTTGATCGGCGCGCAATTGGGATCATCGTTGCTGTTATCGCCATCGGCGTTGATCGCGCAGACGATCTTGCCCGCGCCGTTGAGCGTGGAATCGATCGCATTCTCGAACTTGCTGTTGACCACCTGCCAGCTACGCTGCTGGCCTTCGACGCGGGCATAGCTGCCCGATACCGACCAGTAGAAATTGCGCGTTCCGACATCGAAATCGCCGTTTGCCGAAAGCAGCGCGCGATAGGTGTTGGTGGTCGTGGTCTGCTGGTCGCTCGGCACCAGATCATAGAAATATTTCGACAGGAAGATCGGCGCGCCCTGTGCGAAGCCCGGCCGCGCGGCGCTCAGCGTCGCCTTGCTGGCGGCGGTGAGATACGGGTTGTCGATGGTGAACACGATCGGCCCGGCATAGGTGCCGGCGTTCAGGATGGTATAGCTGTTGCCCTGCGGAATCTCGGTGCCCTTGGTGCGCGCGTAGAGCAGCTCGGTCGAGATCGTCAGATGATCGGAGACGTCGTAGTGGCCGATCATGTTCGCGGTCAGCCGGTCGACGCCGGTGCGCAGCCCGGCAAGATCGGAATAGCGCAGGCCATCGCCGCCACTCGAGAACGGAATGCCGACGCTGGTGCCGGGATTGTAGCGGGTCACGCTGCCGTCGGGTGCGAATTGCAGGCCGCCGCCGGTCAGGAAGCGCGTGAGCGGCGCGGGCGTGTTGAACAGCACGCCGTTGCCGTTGAATTCCCAAAAATGCGCGTCGAGCAGTTCCTTGACCGAAGGCACGCCGTCGCTCGGCCCGGTATCGGCCGCGTTGGAGACGGCGACGCGCGAAAGGTTCGACAGTGGCCGGTCGCCGAAGCGCAGCACCGGCGAGGTCGCCCAACTGACATCGACGGCGACATTGCCGCGCCCGTCGGCGAAATTGGTGCCGGCGGTCGCGCGCGCGCTGTAGGTGGGGTAATCGCCACGGCTGGAGATGCCGGTCTGCGCATCGACGTCGAGGCCGGTAAAGTCCTTCTTGAGCACATAGTTGACGACGCCGGCGATCGCGTCCGAGCCGTACACTGCGGCTCCGCCCGCCTGCACGACATCGACCCGGTCGAGCAGGCCGATCGGGATGATGTTGGCATCGACCTGCGCATCGCCCAGCCCGGAGGACGACGTGACCATCCGCCGGCCATTGACGAGCGTCAGCGTGCGCCCGGCGCCGAGGCCGAACAGGTTGGGATATTGCTGGCCGGTGCCGCTCGAATTGCCGGTGCCGTCGGCCTGATTGATCGCCGGGGTCATCGAGGTGACGTCGTTGAGCGCGTCGGCGGCGCTGGTGTAGCCGCGATCGATGATCCACTGTTGATTGACCGTGACGACGGGCGCCATCTGGTCCGAACCGGACCGGCGGATGCGCGACCCCGTGACCACGACGTCGGTGCCGGCGACTTCGGGTGCCGCGTCAGCGGAAGGGGTGAGTTCGGCTGCGGCCGGTGCGACCTGCGCATGGGCCGGTGCGACGGCACCCAGCGCCGCGATCAGCCCGGTGGTTTCGAGATATCTGCGAACCGACGATGCCCTGTGCTTGCCCATGTTTCCCCCTGTGCGGTTTCCGCTTTTGCGGCTCGGCCGTTCCCCGGACTGGCCGTGTTCGATGCCTGTCAGGATACCGCGAGGCTGCGCAAAAACTTCGTCGCAGTTCAGGAACCCGACACACGTTGCGGATAAATTATGCGCGTATTGTCCAAACTTCCGCATCACGGCGGGCTGGGTCGCCGAAAATGTCGCTCCAAAAATTCAACTCGGGCGGCAGTTGAAGCCGGGGTGCCGGCTCTCGTCGGGATCGTCAGCGCGCCAGAAAATCCGCGAGATCGCGCCCGAACAGCGTTTTGACGGCGGCGTCCTCATACATCATGTGCCCGCCCGCATAGCAGCGGAGCGTGAAGCGCGCCGCCACGCTTTGCGGCAACCCCGCGACGGTGGCCGCATTGCCTGCGCAACTGTTGAGCGAATCGTACCGGCCCGCCGCCACCCACGCGCGCAGCCGGGGTGCCTTTTGCATCGCGCGCAACGTCCAGGGTTGCGACGCGCTCGGCGGACCCTCGCCGGCCATCGCGCGGGCGAGGGACTCGGGCGTCACCGGCGTCTGGTCGTATTCCCACTGAGCGCCGACATCGGGGCCTTTTTCCTCGATTCCGGCATAGCGACCGTCGCGATAGCCGAGCGTCTCGCGATAGAAGGCCAGCACCGCCTTGTCGTCGGCGGCGGTGTCCAGGTGCGCGACCGGCTTGCGCATGTCGAAGATGTCGCGCGGTTCCGCCGGGATCAGGCCGGTGCGGAACTGGCGCGGCGAGACCCACAAGGTCTTCGCGTCGATCGTTGTCGGCGACAGTCCCTGATAGCGGGCGAGGCGCTGGATCACTTCGGCACGCGCGGCGGCGCCGAGCGCGGCCGGATCGGCGAGCGCGCCACGGTAGACGGTGCGCGCCCAATTCTCCGCCTCGGCCAGTGCCGCTTCTGGGTGGGCCTGCAATGCGGGGGCGAGCTTGCCGAGCGCGAGCGCGGTGGCGGTACGATTGGGCAGCGACAGCGCGCGTATCAGTGACCGGTCCTCCCTATCCCCAAGCGGAATGCCGCCCGAGATCAGGGCGATGCCCGCCAGCGGTTCGCCGGTATCGATCAGCGCCTCGGCCACGCCCGACGCGCGCCACGTGCCGAAGCTTTCGCCGACCAGATAGGTCGGCGCTCCGCCACGGCGATAGACACCGCGAAAGTTGCGCACGAACTGCGCCATCGCCGCGATATCGCCGGTGGTTCGGTAAAAGGTGGCTCCGTCGGCAGGCGTCTTGGGACGGCTGAAGCCGGTGCCGACGGGATCAACGAAGACCAGATCACTCGTCGGCAGCGCGCTGGCGGCATTGTCGGCGAGCGCGCCGTGCTGGAGCGTCTTGGGGGCGAGCGCATGGAATTGAAGAAGGCGCGAATCCGCGCCGGGGCCGCCGTTCCAGACGAAGCTCAGCGGTCGGTTCCGCGCCGCGCCGTCCAGCAGATACGCGGTATAGAAGATCGACGCGCGCACCGTTCCAGCGGAATCCCGGATTGGCAGCGTGCCCGCGCAGATCGTGTAGCGCCGTGTCAGTCCGCCGATCACCGCACTTTGCGCGCGGGAAGCCGCATCCGCCGGGCATCCGGCCGGGACAGGCGCACGCGGGGCGGCAGCGACCGGCGATGCGCCTGCGGCGAGCAGTGCGATCGCCCCAAAGTTCAAGATCGCCCGCATCGCCACCTCCTGCATCATGCCACGCAATCCGTCTAATCGCGGCGCGCGACGATTTTTATGCGTTGATCGGCGCGGCCACGTCGTTTTCCCGGCCTGCGTGCGCGATCCGCACCGCCTCGACGCGCATCTTCGCGAAAACTATGCGGGCGTCCTCCGCTACCCTGCGGAGGACGCGATGGGAGCGGATGGGGCATGAACGTCACACGGCGCACGATACTCGGCGCAAGCGCCACCTTGCCGCTGGCGGTGAGCGGTGCGCGCGCCGTGGCGACGCCTGCACCGCTGCCCGACACAGCGTCGTTCGCGCCGATGCGCAACACCTACCTCGATTCGGGAACGATGCACCCGATCGCGACCGGCGCACGGCAGTCGGCCGATGCCTATCTGCGCGCTCGCGACGGCACCGGCGGCCACTACCCGACCGACGAAGCCGAAGCGCGCGTCAAAGCCAGTTTCGCCCGGCTCATCAATTGCAATCCAGCCGAACTGGCCTTCGTGCAAAGCACCACCGCCGGCGAGCAACTCGTCATCGCCGCGCTCGATCTGCCGCGCGGCGGCGGGCGTGTCGTCACCGATACGCTGCATTTCTTCGGCTCTTTCTATCTCTACGAGCAACTCGCAAAACAGGGCGTCGATGTCGCTTGGCTGCGCGCGCGCGACGGCAGAATCGCGGTTGACGATATCGAACGCGCGATCACGCCCGGCACGCGGCTGGTCGCGCTGTCGCTGGTCTCGACGTACAACGGCTTCGAGCACGACCTGACGCGCGTCTGTGAGATCGCCCATGCCAAGGGCGCATTGGTCTATGCCGATATCATCCACGCCGCCGGCACGATCCCGATCGACGTGCGCGCCAGCGGTGTCGATTTCGCCGCGTGTGCCAGCTACAAATGGCTAATGGGAGATTTCGGGCTGGGCTTCCTCTACGCCCGCGCCGACCTGCATGACCGCATAAAACGCTCGACCTACGGCTATTATCAACTCGCCGGCTTCCAGCCGCACGTCTATCCGTTCGATCCGCCCGGCGACACCATCGCCGATGTGACGCCGCGCTCCGACGCGGAGGGCTTGTTCGCGACCGGCACGCGCGCGCATACCGGCATCGCCTTGCTCGACTGGTCGCTGGCGCATCTGCTCGATCTGGGGGTGGAGCGCATCACTGCGTACCGCCGCCCGATGCTGGCGCGGCTCCAGGCCGAATTGCCGCGCAAGGGCTACCGTGTGGTGACCCCGCCGGACAGCCGCACGCCGTTGGTCACCTGCATTCTCGAAGGCGCGCACGACAAGCTTGCCGCGCCGCTCCAGAAGGCCGGCGTGCAGATCACGCTGTCGCGCAACCGCTTCCGCTTTTGCCCGTCGGTGTTCAACGACATGGACGATATCGACCGCGCGCTCGCCGCGCTGCCCGCCGCCTGACCCGTCTCGCCGCATTCAAGGATCTGCCATGCGCCACCGCTTTCGCCTGCTTGCCGCCGCCAGCCTGATCTTCGCCGCGCCAGCCGTGGCTCAGGACAAAGCGCCGGCGTGGCAGGTATCGCCCGCGTTCCAGCGCGCGATGGACCCGATGGTGCCGCGCGCGGCGGCCAGCGCCAAAGTGGTGACGACCCGCCACACGATCACGCTGGCCGGCAAGCGTATCGCCTATCGCGCGATCGTCACCGAAACGCCGATGGCGGGGACGGACGGCACGCCCGCCGCGGTCGTCGTCACCTATGCCTATGTCGCGGAGACGCCGGCCAATCCGGCTAACCGGCCGGTGTTGTTCATCTTCAATGGCGGCCCGGGTGCTTCGTCCTCGCCATTGCACATGAAGGGAATCGGCCCGCGCCGGCTCGATGGCACGCGTATCGAGGACAACCCGCACAGCCTGCTCGACGTCGCCGATCTCGTTTTCATCGATCCGGTCGGCACCGGCGCGAGCATGCCGATCGCGGGCAAGGACGCGACGCCCTTCTTCAGCGTCGGCGGTGACGCGCGTGCGACCACGCAGGTGATCGACGGCTGGAAGAAAGCCAACGGGCGCACCACCGCGCCGACCATCGTCGTCGGCGAGAGCTACGGCACGATGCGCGCGCTCGCGATGCTCAACGAGGCGATGAAGGCGAAACAGGCGCTTCCCGACGGCATCGTGCTGCTCGCGCTGGCGCTTGGCGGCGGCGGCTCGCCCGCGACCGAGGCGATGGTGCAATTGCCGACGCTGTCCGCGATAGCATGGTATCATAATACGATCGACCGGGGCGGCCGCACCGTCGCGCAGCAGTTCGAAGCGGCCCGTGCCTTCGCCGAAAGCGCGTATATCACCGCGACCGTCCAGGGATCGGCATTGCCCGACGCTGAGCGCCAAGCGCTGGCGGCACGGATGGCGCCGCTGATCGGCCTGCCCGCCGCGACGATCGCCAAGGATGGTATTGCGATCGACAAGGACAATTTCATGCTTGGTTTGCTCGCCGCCAAGGGCTTGCGTACCGGCCAACTCGATGCACGAGTGACACGCGCCATCGCCGACTCCAACTTCCATCCGCCGTTCGATGATCCCTCGATGTCGCTCGGTTCTGGAACGGCCGCGACGATCGAGAGCTATCTCAAGGACGAACTCGGCTATGCCGTGCCCAGTCCGTATCGCAGCCTCAATCTCGGCATCAATTTTAAATGGAATTACGAAGCTGGGCGGGGCGGGGCCTATTCCGGGGGATCGTTCGCGCCCTTTCTCGCATCCGCAATGGCGGCCAAGCCGACGTTGCAGGTCTTCACCGGCGGCGGATATTTCGACCTCACCACGCCGGCGGAGGCGGGCATCTTCGCGTTGAACCAGGCAGGCGTGCCGGTTGATCGCCGCAGCAGCCATGTCTACCCGACCGGCCACTCGATTGGCGAGGACGAGTCCGGCTCGGCGTTGCTGAGCACCGACTTGCATGCGTTCGTGGCGGGAATCGCAGCGGCGCGAAGGATGTGATCCACCTGTGGGAAGAAGCATGATCGCGCATTTGGAAGACGACTTCCTGCGATCGTACTCTTCCAGTGTTACCGCCATCGGCTTTTCGCACAGCACATGCTTGCCGGCCTTGAAGGCGCGGATCGTGAACTCTGCGTGCATCGCATTGGGCAGGACGATGTAGGCGATCTGGATGCCGGGATCGTTGGCGATACGATCGACCGTGTCGTAGGTGTAGATGGCCGCCGTCGGGATTGTCAGCACCGCGCCGAGGCCACCGCCGCGTCTGACCACCGCTTGCCCCAAGCCAGCTTGTTTCCCGCGCTGGCGCCTCCTAGAAACCATCGACGGCGGCTCACGCCGAAGGCGAGACGATACGATGTGGCTCCCGTGGATCATGATCGGTGCCCTCGCCGCAGCGGCGACGCCAGTCGAGGAGGCGAACCCGCGCGTCACGCCCGGCACGATCACGGTCGAGCGGGATGACAGTGCCGGTGCGCGTGATATCGACCCGGTGTTTGCCGACGCAGTTCGGGCGGCGAGCGCGGAGGCCAATTTCATTCCGCTGCCGGCGCCGAGCCATAGCCGCTACATCGCGATTATCGCCGTTACGCGAAAAGCCGAAGGCGTCGTGACGTCCGGCACCAGAGGCACGGCCCCGGCTGCAGGTATCGCCAATTGGGGCGTGGGCATGGGCATGCGGCTGCCGACCACCAAAGATCAACTCCGGGGCCTCGTCCTCACCGAACTCAAGGTCACGATTCTGCTGCGGAGCGACAAGCACCCGGTATGGAGCGCAAGCGCCATGACCGCGCAGGTCGACGGAACGCGCGCGGGAGCGCCCGATGCTGTCGCCGGCAAGCTGGCCGAGGCGTTGTTCGCGCAATTCCCGAGCCGGTTGGACACCGCGCTATCCGTCCCCTGAAAAGGGCGGTCGATATGGCACGACCCTGACCGGCAACGCCCCTGCCGCAAAGCGAGATGAAGCTGGTCGGTTTCGTATGTTGATGCAGTGGTCGCGTCCCGGACGCGCTCAAGACCTGAATCATCTGGCAAGACCGGCCGTTCAAAACCCCGAGAGCTCTGTAGCACCTACATCTGATCCGATATCTTCATGCGGCGCCGCGATTCGGAGTGCAAGAGGTAGGGCACTGAAGTGCCGGTTCGGCCCAAATGAGCACAAATAGGCCCATTCCGGCCCGTTGGCTTTCGTTCTCACCCGCGAGCCGCAATTTGGGAGGTGAGGGCCAGGCGATGAAGAGCTCGGGTTAACGGTTTAATCGCGAAGGCCCCGCCTGAAAGTCGATATACTCGCCAACGATGGGGATAAGCGCGTCTGAAGACATACGCCCTCTTGTCATTTGAGGTCGATGTCGATCTGTCGGATTGTGCCAGAAAAGCGGCTATCGGCCACAGTGTAATCGCCGTTGACTGGCGTGATCGTATCCATGCCCACATCGAATCCTTCAGTGTGAGACATCCAGCCACGAATGGTTCGACCAATCTGCCCGCTGGCCACTGGCTTGCCATCAATGCTGATGGTGAGCGTGCCGCCTGACCCGGCCTGCGCCTTGTCTGCTTTGAACGCTGCGGTGACCTTATGGTGGCCAGCGCTGAGCGCGCTGGGAGCTCGAATGGTGAATTCATCCGATCCTACGGCATTGTAGTGAAACACGGGCATTCCGTTCTTGAGATAAAACGCATAGCCTCCAAAACGGCCGCCCTGTGTTACCAGGACGCCTTTGGCATGTGTGCCAACGTCGACGTCCGCATCGATCGTGAATGATTTGCCTATCGTGTGCGGTGCCGCATCTTCGTTCAGATGGCTGAGCGGGGCGCGGTAGACGAAATGGCTGCGGTTGCCGCCCAGCGTAGGACGACCCTGCGCGCCTTCGCTGTAGTCATGGATCGGCAGGATGTGGTTAGCCGCCGCCTCCTTCCAGAACAGATCCTGCATTTCCTTGAGCTTGGCCGGATTGCTCGTGGCCAGATCGTTCGCCGTGGTAAAATCCTTGTCGAGGTTGAACAGCGTCCATTTGCGACTGTCCGGCCCAATGCCCAGCTTGCGGTCTTCTCCCACACCCACTTCCCAGGCCATGCGCTTGGGCAGAGTGCCGGCCATCCAGCCATCGTGGTAGACGCCGAAGTTCTCCATCATCTCGAAAACCTGCGTGCGCCGCTGCGAGGCGGCTTTGGGCGCGGCGAAGCTGTAGGCCAAGCTGATCCCGTCGAGCGGCTGCTGCGGGATGCCCTGCACCGTGCTGGGCGCCTTGACGCCGGTAGCTTCCAGGATGGTCGGCGCGATGTCGCTGACGTGGGCGTACTGGACGCGGAAGGTGCCCACATCCTTGATCCGCGCGGGCCACGAGATGACCATGCCATTGCGCGTGCCGCCCGCCTGCGAGGCGATCTGTTTCCACCACGGATAGGGGCTGTTCATTGCCCAGGCCCAGGGCGCCGGGAAGTGATTATAGACGTTCGGCCCGCCGATATCATCGTAGTGCGATGCGAGTTCGGCGAAGGTTTCTTTATGGCCGGTGATCGACGACTGTTCGAAGGCGAGGCCATCGAGGCCGCCTTCCGCGCTCGATCCGTTGTCGCCTTCGATGAAGACCACCATCGTGTTGTCTAGCTGCCCGCTGTCGCGCAGGGCCTGAATGACGCGACCGGCCTGGAAATCGGAATAGGCGACCGTAGCGGCATAGGCTTCCATCAGCCGCGCCGCGACCTTTTTATGTTCGGCGTCGAGGGTATCCCAAGCCGGCAACGCGGCGGGTCGCGGCGACAGCACCGAATCCTTCGGGATCAGGCCCATGGCCTTCTGGCGCTCAAAGCTTTCCTCGCGCACTTTGTCCCAGCCCTGGTCAAAGCGACCCTTGAACTTGTCGAGCCACTCCCGCGGTGCCTGGTGCGGCGTATGCGCGGCGCCAGGAGCGTAGTACATGAAGAACGGTTTGCCCGGCGCGCTGGCGTGCTGGGCCTGTAGCCAGCCGATGGCGTGGTTGGCGATGTCCTTTTCGAAGTGATAGGTCGGATCATCAGGCTGCTCGACCGCCTTCTCGTTCTCGACGAGATTGGGATTCCAAAGTGAGGTATCCGCCGACAGGAAGCCGTAGAAGTACTCGAAGCCAAGGCCTGTAGGCCAGCGGTCGAACGGGCCGGCCGGGCTCATCTCCCATTCGGGCGTGACGTGGCCCTTTCCCAGCATGGCGGTGTTGTACCCGCCTTCCTTGAGGATTTCCGCGATCGTCGCAGCGGTCTTGGGAATGACGGTAGTGTACCCGTCATAGCCTGTGGGCAGGTTGGTGACGTTGCCCATGTTGACGTTGTGCGGCTCGCGCCCGGTCAGCAGCGACGCGCGGGTGGGTGAGCACAGCGCGGTGGTGTTGAAGCGACTGTAGCGAAGGCCGTTGCTCGCCAACGCGTCGAACGTAGGCGTGGGGACCGGCCCACCGAACGCACTGCTGACGCCGTAGCCGACGTCGTCCGTCATGATGACCAGGACGTTGGGCGCGCTCTTGGGGGCGGTGGGCTCGGACGGCCAGCGCGGCGCATGGCTTGTCTCGACGGTCTTTCCAACAGTATCGCCCGCCGGCTGCGCCAGCCCCGGCGACGCGCAGGTAAGCGCCGAAGTGGCGAGCAAGGCGGCCCACACGCGCAACGATCTGGTCATGATTACATCTTTCCTGGCGTTCGCTCCTCCCACGATAAAAAAGGGGGGTCTCTGGTTGTCTCGCTATTGCGACCAGAGACCCTCAAGGGGAGGATGGGGGATGTCAGTAGCGGAAGGTGACTTGCGCCTGGACGGTGCGCGGAAGGCTGGCGTAGCCAGTCTGGTCGGCGACGACGCCCGCATTGGTGCCGGTGCCCGATCCGCTGTTGGGCGTGTCGTTGCCGCCGATCACATAGAAGCGGTTGGTGAGGTTCTTGCCGATGAGCTGAAACTGCCAGTGCTCGTCCGCCGTGGTGAGCGAGATGCTGCCGTCAAGCGAAACGTACCGCTTCTGCCAGGTGTAGGGATTGCCGAAGGCGGTTGCGATGTAGCTGCCGCTGTAGCGGGCATCGAGACCGAAAGCAGCCTTGGCGCCGCTGCCGAAGTGCGCTTCGTAGGATGCGCCGAGGTTCCCGGTCCAGTCGGGGGCGTTGGCGGTAGGCTGGCCACTCAGGTTCTGGCGATTGGCGATGGTGTCGGTCGCAGGGTTGAAAGGGCGTGAGCTGTCGGTCGTCGCGACGTAGACCAGGTTGCACCCCTGATTCCGCGTCTGCCCTGCCCAGCATGGCGAGCCCGGCGCATCGCCATATCGGGCGCGGTTGTAGTTTACGCTGCCATGCAGATCGAACCCGTCGAGCGCGCGTGGCGCCACCTGAAATTCGAACTCGATGCCCTTGGTGCGCGCCGAACCTGCATTGATGGTGGTAAAGGCGAAAATGTCCGACCGGAAGAAGTCGAGCTGCAGGTTGCTGTATTTGTAGTTGTACGCTGTCAGGTTGAGGCGCAACTGGCGGTCGAGCCAGGTGGTCTTGATGCCCACTTCGAAGCCCTTGGCCTTCTCGGGATCGAACTCGAAATCGGCCAGCCCGGCACTAGGGCTGTAGATGCCCGAGTTCGAGAAACCGCCCGACTTGTAAGCGGTTTTGTAGGCGCCGTAGATCGTGATGTCGTTGGTGGGCTTGTATGTCACGGTGGCTTCGGGCGACCAGTCCTCGAAGTTCTGGTTGGAGCGCAGCGTCACCTCCGGGAGGAAGATCCCCTGCGCCACGCGGATCGGATGCGAATACGGCTGGAGGAAGTAGCTGTCCTTGCTTTCCGATGTATAGCGCGCTCCGCCGGTGATTTCGACCTTGTCGATCGGGCGCACGATCAACTGGCCGAACATCGCGAACGTCTGCCCGTTGGTCTGCGAATCCTTCGAATTGGCGAGATAGCGCCGGAAACCCGGCGTCGCCGCGCTGTTCTCCAGGCCGCCCGAAGCCGTCCAGGCGTTGTAGTCGCGCTTGGTCGATTGGTAATAGCCCCCGATCATCGCATCCCACAGCCCGCCGATAGTGGTCTGCGCGCGCACTTCCTGCGAGAAGGCGTGCCAGGTCGAATCCTCGGTGGCGAAAACGCCCGGTGCACCGGCGCGGGACACGCTGTCGGCGTCGAACTGGAAGGTGTTGCGGTTCCAATTGTAGTTGGTGACCGATGAGATCGTCAGGTCGTCCATCGCCCAGGTCAGGCCCAGATTCACCGCCCACGACTTGTACTGATTGCCCTGCTGGCCATCGGCGTTGGAATAGGGCAGGCTTGCGGCGATGTCGGTCGGCGTGCGGTTCGCGGACGATGCGAAGCGCTTGCCGCAGGCGATCGCCGGGTTGCTCGCCAGTGCTCCGGTCGGGCAATAGTAAACGACCGAGCCGGCACTGGGGTTGTTGTTCTCGTTTATGCCGTAGTTCGCCTTCAGCACGGCTGTGAGCGTGTCGGTCGGCTGCCACTTTAGCGTACCGCGGATGTAGGCCTCTTTGGCGCGTCCGTCGCCGGCAGGGCCGGAGGTGTGAGCGGTGGTCACGCCCGGAACAGCAGTCGAAGTGCGGTCGATCGTGGGATAGGGCTGTTCGGTGCCCAGTTGCCGGTAATAGCCGTCGAACTGCTTGGCCGCGCGCGCGGCGATGCGGATTCCCAGCGTATCGCTGATTGGGCTGGAGACGATCGCTTCGCCGTAGACCTGCTTGGCGGCAAATTCGTACCCGCCGCGGGCAATGATCTCAAGCTTGTCGCCGGGATCTGCCGTGGTGATCGAGACGACGCCGGCTGTCGCATTCTTGCCGAAGAACAGTGCTTGAGGACCCTTGAGTATCTCAAGGCGGGCAAGGTCGAAGAACCCTTCGTTGATCGTGCGACCCTGACCGTAATAGGCGCCATCGACTATTACTGCGACTGACTGCTCAAGTCCGATGGAGGTCGTGTTCGACCCGATACCGCGCAGTACGAGCGTAGCGCCCGAGCCCGACGGCGTGCGCCCAATCGAGAAAGAGGGCGTCTGCGCCGCGACGCGCTCAAGATTGCTTAGATCATATTGCTGCATGCGCTCGGCGCTGATGGCGACCACTGAAACCGGCACATCCTGCGTCGTTTCCTGGCGCTTGCGCGCGGTAACTATGATGTCGCCGATGCCGCCTTCCTGCGCTTGCGCGGCTTGCGCAGTCTGGGCCAGTGCAGCGGGGGAATTCGCCAGCCCAATCCCGGCGGTCGCAGTCAGAAGCGCCGCGCGCATTACAGTCGAGCTATACCGAATGTGCGCGGCCCGGGCCTGTCGAGGCATGTCACCTTCTCCCAAATATTTTTTTAGGCCGCTGTCTGTTGAGCGGTCAGTCATTAAACCGTATGCGTCCATCAAAAATAACGCACCTGTTTTAATTGTCAGGGCGGAATGGGTAACGGGGGGTGACTGCTCAGTTGAAGTTAGACCCTGTACGAAAGGGGTCCCATGCTCCGCGAACTGGAATTCACTCGGGGTTCGTGTACGGACCGCAAAGTGACCGAATTGCCTTTACACTTTGCCGACGAAACCAAATTGCGGATCATCGCTGCGGCCGAATCGCTGTATGCGCAGCGCTCGATCGACAGCGTCTCGTTCCGCGAAATCGCTCAAGCGGCGGGCAATCGGAATACGAACGCTGTGCAATATCACTTCGGCAATCGAGATGCGCTGGTGCAGGCAATCTTTGCGTGGCGTGTATGGCAGATGGAAGGCCCGCGCGGCGAAGCTATTGCGACGCTGGAAGCGAATGGGGGACCGTTTGATCTTCACTCCCTCATGCGGATATTGTGCGAGCCAATCTTGGATCTGACCGATGGCGAGGGCCGTCACACCTATGCGGCGTTCATGAGTAAGTACCTGCTCCAGCAACGGCCAGCCGGCGTACTTCATGCTGGCGACACCCGCCCCGACCTTAATGCCAACCTGAGATGGCTTCTGGATCGAATCAACCGAATGGTCGGGGCCGAGGATCTGTATCTAGGAGATTATCGTCTTGCGCTTTCATATCTCGTAGTCATCAACATGCTGGTGCTTTCGGACAATGAGGGCCTGCAGAAGCGCAAGCCCAAACAATTTCGCGAGCGCTTTGAGATCGCGCTTACCATGGCCGTAGCAGCCCTCGAGCGCAGCTTTAGCTGACAAGCGAATATCGCCGCGAGACTGGTCATTATCACGATGCCAAATCTCCTCTGCATGGAACGGCGTTGCGGTCTCGCGCCAGGTCGCCTTCGCGCCGGCGACGCTCACACATGACGATATCGCCGCCGAATGCGACCGCGCCGTGCAGAAGGTGATGGCCGAGCGGACCGGCTATCCGCTGCCGAACTGACCAAACTCGAACGCGGCGATGCGGGCAAGCGCGTCGCCGCGCAGTGGGGTGCTTGCCCGCCGCTCGGTGCTTCCGTCTCCGAACAGCTCCGCCATCGCCAGGTCTTTCAGATGGCGATACCCGATATGGCAGTTGCACGTCGCCCGGCTGCATGGCGTGGCGCGGAGCTTCGCGTCGAAATCGGGATCGTGAATATTGCCGATCGGGGTGTCGATGAAGTGGCACCGTCGCACCTCTCCGTCGCCGCGCACCGATATCGCCGTCTCTCCCGCCGCGCAGGCACGTCCGGCAGTCGCATACGCGCGGTTGTTGAGCTCGAATAACGGATCGACTGCGGCCAGCCGCTCCACCTCGCCGTCCGAATAGCAGCCCTGCAGCCCTTCCTCGGCGTTGATCCACAGATATGTCTCCGGCGGCAGCGCCGCGCGGAGGCGTTCGATCGCATCGAAATGCGCGCGCAGCGCGACCACCCCGACGCTGTGCCGTATGCCCATCGCGGCCAGTTCGCGGATCTTGGTGACGAACCGTGCCTGGTCGGTCTCGCCGGGATGAAAGGTCGTCCACAGCGCGACCCGCTGCGTGTCGCACGCGGCGAGCCAGCCGGTGGAGCCTGACAAATTGGTCTGGATCGCCACCGTCTCGACCTGATTCAGATGCGAGAGCCGCGTGATCGTTTCGCGATAATAGCGCCGGATCAGCGCTTCGCCCCAGGGCGTGAAGAGGATCGCCACGCGCCGCGCGCGCAAGGCGACCCAGCCCTCGAACCGTTCGAGCGCGGCGCGATCAGTCGCGAGCGTCGCGCGACTGTCCTTGCGCTTGGCGAACGGACAATAGCCGCACGCATAGTTGCACCCCGAAAGCGGCCCGCGCCACAGGATCGAGAGCGTGGGCGGCTCGCTCATGTCACGGTCGTCGTACGCATCCGCGCGCGCACCGCATCCGAATAGAAGAGCGGCGGGATCGCGTCCGAATGTTCGAGTCCTGCCGGCGTGGGGCGAAGCAATGTCCCGTGCGCCTCGATAAGCCCCATTTCGCCGATCCGGTCGAGCCCGGGTAGCGCCACCCCCGGCGCCACGCCGAACACCTGTTCGAACCGTGCGGTATCCAGCCCGTCGCGGCGCAGGATCGACTTGAGTACATACCGTCGCATCGCTTCACCCACGCTCATTTCGATGCCGTGATAGGCGAAGCGGAACGCGTCGGTATCGCACGCCGCGAAATCGTCGAGGATGTCG
This sequence comes from Sphingomonas populi, assembly GCF_004208535.1. Taxonomy (GTDB): domain Bacteria; phylum Pseudomonadota; class Alphaproteobacteria; order Sphingomonadales; family Sphingomonadaceae; genus Sphingomonas; species Sphingomonas populi. The sequence goes on along the minus strand of NZ_SGIS01000008.1, from coordinate 25,564 downwards.
AGCACGCCACGCCGGGTCACCGCATAGCGCGTCGCATAATGCGCCCGGCTGGTATAGGATCGCGCACCGGTGCCGAGCCCGAGCACGCCATCTTCCTGGCAGCTAAACTCGTTCCCCGAAGTGCCCACGCCCGCGGGGCGATGGAAGGCGCGCATCGACACCTGCTCGTACCCCGCGTCGAGCAGCAGGTCGCGCCCGACGCGATAGAGCGCGCGTCGATGCTCGTCCTCGACCTGGGAGCGCCGGTCGAGACCGGTGCGGGGGCGCACATAGAGCGGGTACAGGAAGATCTCCTCGGGTGCCCATTCGAGCGCGCGGTGCAGCGAATGGCGCCAGCTCGCTGCGGTCTGGTTTTCCGCGCCGTAGATCAGGTCGATGTTGAGCCGCCCGAAGCGGTGCGCGCGGATCGTGTCGAGCGCGGCGGCGAGCATCGCTGGCTCCTGCGGGCGGCCCATCGCGCGTGTTTCGGCCTCGATGAACGACTGCACACCGATGCTGATCCGCTCGAAGCCCCATTGCGAGAGCAGGGCGATCGTCTCGGGCGTGGCGGTTTTGGGCGAGGTCTCGATGCCGGAGGGCAGCCGCCTTGGATCGGCGTTCAGCCGCGTGGCGATGCGTTCGAACAGCGCTTCCAGCGGGGCGGGGCCGACCAGCGTCGGCGTCCCGCCGCCGATGGCGAGCTGTACCGGACGCACGGTGCCGAGTTCATCGCGCACGGCCTCGATCTGTCGGGCCAGTGCAGCGAGGTAGTTTTCGACCCGGTCCTCGTCGGGATTGGCGGTCGTGAACAGGTTACAGAAGCCGCACCGCATCTCGCAGAACGGGATATGGAGATAGAGGAAGAGCCGGTCCATCCGCTCTCCCGCCCATATGTCGCGCAGCGGCTGGGGTGCGGCGAAGCTGCGATAGGCGTTCTTGTGCGGATAGCCATAAGCGTAATCCTGGTAGAGCGGCCCCAGGCCCGCCGGCACCGCCCTTACGATCGACGGGGCGGGACTCATGCCGCCACCTCGCGTTGCGGCAGGATCATCTGGGCATAGGGCACGTCCCATACGCTTCGATGGCCGATGCGGTGGCCGTGATAGCCGTCTTCGCCGAAGGCCGTGCCGTGGTCCGAACACAGGATCGCCAGCACCGGCGCGCGTGCCCGCATTGCCGCGAACAGTGCCGGCAGGTGCCGGTCGACATCCGCCAGCGCCGCTCGCTGGCTCGCGGCGTCGTCGCGGTCTTCGCCGCCGTAGAAATGATGCGGCGGGTGACAGGCGGCGATGTTGACGAAGAGGAACAGACGCTGCCCCGCCGGTTGCGCTTCCACCCGCTCGACCGCGCGCGCCACCTGGTTGGCAGCGGAATCGCGACAGCCGACGCCCAGCGATTCGTCCCACCAGCTTTCGTCGAACAGCCCGGGCAGTACCGATCCGAGCGCCGATCGCTTGTTGAAGAACCCCGTCCCGCCGATGCAGATGGTGCGATAGCCCTGTGCAGCGAAGCCCGTCACGATATCGGGCGTGTCGAATACCAGCGTGCCGGTGCCGGTCGTCTCGCTGCCCGGAAAGCGCGCCGCGAACAGCCGGTGATGCCGTTCCGGTGCGATTTCACGAGGCTCCGCCGGGGTTGGCAGAAAGCCTGCGAAGAATGCCTGGTGCGCCGCGAACGTGAAGCTCGCCGGCGAGTGCCGCAGTTCCCACGTTCCGTTCGGCAGAAGCCCGGCGAGATTGGGCGTCTCCCCGCGCGCTGCGGCTTCGGCCGCAACGTCGTAGCGCAATGTGTCCAACGTGATGAACAACAGGTCATGCGTTCCCAGGCACGCGGCGGCATCGATCTGGCTCATGCGGCCGCCTGTGCTCCCGTTGCGCAGTGCTGCGCAATACGATCGAGCTGCGCGTCATAGGGGGTCCGCCCGTCCACCATCAGATCCTTCACGAAATCACCGAAGACATTCGCCTCGATCAGCCGGTGCCGCCGGCCATCGTTCAGCACCGCGATATCGATGCCGATCACATCGCTTGCCGGAAACAAAGCCGCCGCGCGCCGCGCGGAATCGACCGCTTCGGCCCATGCGGCCGCGCCGATCCGCGCGACCAGCCGTTCGATCGGGTGCCGTGCGCCACCCAGATGGAGGTTGGTCATCGGATGCCGGCTCGTCCGAAGCACCGGAAACGCTCCGGCGCCCTTGATGCAGACGATCCGCACATCGGCGATATGTCCATCGACGGCGAGCTTCGGCACCCACGCCTCGACATGCAGTCCGAACGGGGCGAGCCGGTCGATCAGCCGCGCGATTTCGGTCCGGTCGGTGAGCCGACGCACCGCGCGCGTCGCACGGACCCGGCCATCGACCAGCACGGCGGTGGTCACCGCGACCCATTGCGCGCCGTGGCGCGCCAGCGCGACCATTCCGGCGGCTGCCGATCCGTGACGTAACTTCACGAACACCCTGCACAGTTTCTCGCGGCGCATGGCGGTTGCCAGCGTATCGAACCCGTCCACCGGAGAAAGCACCCTCGGCGTCGCGAGCCCGGCCTCGCGGAACCGGGTGGCCGTTCTCGTCTTGTCGAACGCGCAGGCGACATCCGCCGCGTTCGTCGACATTGCCGCGCCCGCGTCGTGCGCGATCCGTTCTGCCACACGGACCCCCGCCGCCAGCCCGAACGCGAACTGGGTAGGCGACCCGATATCGCCTTGCGCGAGCATTGCCTCAATTCCTGCGGGCACCGTCTCGATCGCCTCGGCGGCGGCGGCCCCGGCGCCTGCCGCTAGCACCGCCGCGATCGCGCGCACGTCCTGATCGGGTGTATCGATCCGAAGATACCCGCCGCGCGCCACCATCATCGCCAATCGCTCGGGCTCGGCCAGAAACCGGTCCCAGCCGATCACGGCTGGCGCCCGGCCGAAGCGCGCGACGCATGCCTGTGCGAAAGCGTCGTGCCGTGGCCCCGACGCCGCGCCGAGCACGACCATGTGTGTATCGGGAAATGCCACGTCGAGAGCCGCGCGGCTATTCTCCAACCGCGACGTAATATTGCGTCTTGCCGTCCCATTCGTCGGCTTCCTGCAGATCGTCGGCAACGAGGTTCGGCGTTGCTCCGCGCAGCAGGGCGAGCCCCTCCGAGCTCACATAATGATGCGAGATATCGAGCGTCTCGAGTCCGCCGAGCCGTCCCGATGTGGCGAGTGCCCGTGCTCCCTCATCCGTCAGCGTACCCATCGACAGGTCGAGCGTCTTGATCCGGTCGAGCAGCGGCGATGCGGCCAGTGCCGTGGCGATCGCATCGCTGTATTCGCTGTTGCGCAGCGCCAGCGTCTCGAGTGCCGGGAAAAGCTTTCCTGCGAAGAGGTCGGCGAAATCCTCGACCGAACTGTCGGCGCCATAGTCGTCGGCGCCCAGCCATAGCTCAAAATGGCGGATCGGAGCGTTGGCGGCCAGCGCCTCGCGCACCAGGCTTCGGGACATGCCGCCGGTCTGAACGACCAACGTATCGAGACGCTGGTGATTGATCGCGCCAAGTCGCAGATTGTTTCCGCCGCGGACCCAGAATTGCTCGAGCCGGGGGAAGGCGCTCCAGATCGCCGCATATTCGCCCTGCTCGATCCAGCTTATCTCATTTTCTTCGGACGTGATGTCACCGAAGAACAACGCGTTGATCGCCGGCAGCTTGTCCTTTTTTGCCACCAGCATTTCGATCGCCGCAGCGGGACTCACCTCATAGGTTTCGCCATTCTCCGCCCAAAGCCCGAAAACGAGCGCGCTGGTGGACGCCGCGCCGGGAGCATCGAGCATCGTCGCGAGCAGGTCTCGCAACGCATGATTGCTATCATACTCACAGCGCAGCCGCGGCGTGACAACGCCGAAATCGCTGATGTCCCCGGCTGCCTTGAAGTCGACTACCGGCTTGCCCGCGAAACTTTCCAGATTGCCGCTTACGGTCATTGTGGTTCTGCTCCGATGGTTCCGCTGCAACTTCGGCGCATCACGCGCGTGAAGTCAACATCAGAGCGATAACAGGAGCTTGCGATACGGTGCGCGAGAATATCTGTGTTCACGCGAGCGGTCTCCGAATCCGTACGCGCTCGTCTCGCGTCACCTTGTGCGCCGCGACGGTGGTGTTGGTCGCGTTGGCCGAGACGGTGTTGTTGTTAGCCGTTTTCGACTGACGCTTGAATAACGGTCAGCGTGCATTCTGCGATTGGTTCGCTAGCTGGCAAGCTAAGCCTTCCCGATTGGGAATGGCGATCGAGACGCTCAGGGCATTCCCGTAAGGATGGTTGATCGGGAAGCGATGTGTCCTCCGCCTAGCTGGCTGCGAAGGTTAATGCTTCGATCTTGTTCCCGTCCGGGTCAAGGACGAAGGCTGCATAATAGTTGGCGTCATATTCCGGTCGAAGACCCGGCGCGCCCCCGCTGTCACCACCGTTTGCCAGAGCGGTTCGAAAAAATGCGTCTACGGCAGCGCGCTTCTCCACCTCGAACGCTACGTGGGTTCCGTTGCCGACAGTAGGCGGTTTTCCGTCTGCCGGGAGGTTGAGGCTAAAGACGGTGATGCCAGCTCCGTAGCCGACAGCCTCCTCGACATCGAGAGTTCGTCGCAAACCCAACTCTGCCATGACCGGATCATAGAACACACGGGCACGAGCGAGATCCGTGGTGCCGAGCGAGACGTGATGCAGCATCCCAAATCTCCATGAGTGACAGCAAATTAACGGGAATCGACGTAAAATGTGAATAGGCGTCGAAATCAAACCCCGTCTACTTTCATTTCAACCACTTGAAAACGGCACGGAATATGCCGTTTCAGGGGATCGCATCGGGCGCCGCGCCAAAGCTGGCCGTGGTGCCGGCTGGCCCCGACCGCCGCTCCACCCCGATGAAGCGGAATCGCGTCCGAAACGTTCCACTCCGAAGCAACGGGCGAGCTACCATGTTGAAAGCGATAAAAACTACCGCTGTCCTCTGTGCCGCCACGCTCATGACCGCCGTGCCCGCATCCGCCGCGCCGCTGTCGGGATGGTACGGCAAATTTGTGTGGGAAGAGGCGTTGGGCCGCATCGGCGGCGAAGGCCGCGACGGCGTGGCGATCTTCGTCACGCATACGCTGACGCTCGGACCGAGCGCCGGTTCGAGCGGATGCCGCCTCGATGCGGAAGGATACCAGACCGATCGGCATTGGAAGTGCACCGCCACGCCGGAGATGGGGTCGGTGATCATCAAGCTGTTCAAGCTGCGCCCGACCGATCCCGGCCAGGGTCTCTCCGGCACCCGACTGTTCAAAATCACGCGCGGCGAGAGCGGATTGGTGACTCGCCTCGAATCCTATACGCCGACCAGCGGCGCGACCGATAGCAGCGAGCATCTCTTCCGCCGCGTCGGTTGATCGCTCGACACCGAGCAAGCGCCCTGCGCCAACGAAAGCCGACGCCAGATCAATTGCAGCTTTGCGATAACCGGCTCCTGGGCGGCGATGGGCTCGCACGACCCCGAAACGGTCGCTCGCGCGGGTTCGCGAAAGCCTCGCCGCCGAGCGTCAACGACACTAACAGGAGAGCATGATGCAGACCTCAGCGCAGTTTCGCCGTCTCCATCGCCACGCAGGCATCGATCGGTTCGCCGGCCTGCCGCCCCAGTTCGAGCGCAGCGACCGGGGCTGGTTGTTTCGCCGCTATGGCCACGGGCCGGCGATCCGCGTGTCCGACGACGAATATGCGAGGTTCATGCGGACCGGGCTTTGGGCCGTCATCCTGCACGGCGTCGCGCTGATCGCGTTCGGGGCCTTTGCGTGGCTGCTGCTCGACAGGATACTGCCGGGCTGGAGCGGCAACGCGCGCGCGCCCGTCTTCGGCGTGGTGCTCTCGCTGATCGCACTCGCGCTACAGGGTTCGCTACGCCACTATGCCGACGCGCCGACCCGCGTGCTCGTCGATCGGCCGCCCGAACGACCGGCGCGCGACCCGGACGCGTCGATGCAGCCCAATTATACGACGATCATCGCGCTGGTCCTGTTCCTGCTGTTCATGGCGGCGATCGGCACCCAGCAACCGGCCAGCTTCTACATCGCCTTCGCGACCGCCTCGGTCACGCTCGGCGTGGTCCTGGCGATACGGCGCCTGCGCTTCGATCGCATCCTGACCGTCGCGCAGCGCGAGCGGCTGCGCGAGCAGCGTGTAACCGAACTGGCGATCGAGCGCGCGCGTCGGAAGGAGTCCGATCCGTTGTGGAAGGGCGCGGTGTTGCTCGTGTTCGTCGCGCTAGAGCTCGTGGTAATAGGCGGGGGCATCATTCTGGGCGTCGGCATCGCGCAGGCGATCGCGGGGCAGACGTCCGACGACATGGGTTTTGGAGTGTTCATGTTGGGCTTTCTGCCGGGGCTCGCCTTTGGTGCGCTTCTTTTCTGGCCGCTGGAAAAGCTCTGCAAGCGCTGGACCGGCTATTCCGCACTGCATGCGTTCGATTGGATCCCGCCGGGCTGGTGAGCGGTCCGCCGCTCCGACGGGCTGTCATCGAAATGCTGCCGTTCCGTCATCACCACGAAAACGCGCGGTGGGTCGGCGATCTCCAGCGATGCGTTCCACACGCTGGCGACGAAAGCGGCGGTCGCGCGGAATCTCGAACAGTTGGTGCAAGCGGCTGGTCAGGCCGAGATCGACATCCGGCCGCGATCGACCGCGAACGCGCAGCCCGTATCCTGCGGTGCGGGGGAGGCGGGCCTAACGGGTTCGGCCGTGTCCTCCATGCCAACAGCTTTCGCCGCCCCACGATCGTCCCTCCACCCATCGCGGCCTTATCGATCGCCGGGGGCGGGCGAGGTTCCGCCTTTACCCGATGCGCCGGCTCCACGTTCAACCATCTCGCGGCAGAGATCATCGTGATCGCGTCGGGCGGCGTAATGCACATGCAGGTCGGTCACGATCGTCGTGGCCACGACGTCCTTGCCGATGCGCCGGACGAAGGGATCAGCGGCACGGAGCCCGAAGACCAGCGTGACCGATCCCGCCGAACACCACCAGGTGGCGTTGCTGCCGACATGCGCCAGCCAGGGGGAGCGGAGCAGCGCCTCGCCAATCGCCGCCACGTCCATCGCCGCCGGGACCTCAATCATGCCGACGTGTGGCGCCGCGACATCATCGGCGAGGCAGACGCTGTCGCGGGTCAGCTTGACCCGGTGCATCGCGCCGGGCGGCGCGAGCCAGGGCCAGGCCAGCGTGACGGTGGGGGGCGGCACCGCCTCGCGCAGCACCTCCCCGAACGTCTCGCGGAACTCCATGAGATGCAGCAGCACGAAGCGGTTGGTCGGCTCGTCGTAGCGGTGGCCGGCATCGCATCGCGGGCAGCAGGCGTGCAGGTTTCGGACCATGCGCGCCTGCAGCGTGTGGAACTGGGCGAATGCTTTATGTGCGTATGCGGCGAAAATTGCGTCGGCCCGAGCCAGCGCCTCCACGCGGAGCGGGGCGACACACCAGCCGCATGGCCAGCTCTCGACCAGCGCCTGCTTGCGCTTCGCCGTGCGCTTTTCGGCGATCGCCACGAACGGCAGGACGAAAGGAATCGACACGATGAACAGCAGGATCAGGAAAGGCGCCGCGATGGCGGTCAGCGCGGTCTTCACCCGACCAATCCAGGATGCGCGCCTCGGCATCGGCCCTCGCCGTCTCAGCGCCGGTTCGGTGCGGGCTTGCCTGGGTGGCAAGCAAGTTCCGCGATCCGGGGGCGGGCATCCTGAACCTCGACGCAGCGCATGCAGGCTGCGGCTGCGTCGTCCGTCGCCCGCGTCATGCCGTGCGATTCCACCGACCTGCTCGCAGACCGACGGGCCGCAGCAGCGCCGCACCGATGACCGCGAACACGCTGCCCATGAGGCCAAGGAAGCCGACCGTTCCCCAGATCGCGCTGAATTGATCGACACAGGGATCGCGCGCCGGATCGCGTGGATCGTAACGCACCATGACCACCTCTCCCGCGCGCAGCGTGACGTCACCGTTCTGATGGTACGTCACCACTTTCCCCTTGGTGGTGCGGAAGCGGATCTCGACGTGATGCGGCCCGTATGACTCGGCGATCACCAGCCCGGCCGCCAGTTGGCTGTGCTGGACGAATTCGTGTGTCGACTTCGCCACGAAACCGGCCGCGATCAGCATCACGATCCCCACCGGCAAGAAGACCGCGCCCTTGAATCGGTCGGGCACGGTCATGCTTGCGACTGCGTGTGGGTGGCACGGTGCGCAACCCACATCGCCATCAAGCCGGAGAACGCTGCGGTCGCAGCGAGGATGCAGTAGAGGAGGTCGTCGATCGGATCCGGGTTAGGGTTCCTGCCGTCCAACTGTCGGCGCTCCAGCAGCACCACATGAGGCGCCAGCCGGAAGCCGGCGCGACGCAGTTGCTCTGCCGTCCAGTCGTCCAGCCGTTGGGGCACGCCTTCCCGTGCGCCGGGCGGATCGATCATGTTCCAGATCGCTTCGCCATAGTGCGGACTGGTGTGATCGACTTCGAGCAGTGAGACGGCGCGCGCGCTGGCCTCACCCGCCGGCCGCAGGGCGAAATAGACGTCGCGATGAACGTCTTGACGGACACGATAATCATGCGCCCATTCCGGCGATCTCTCGGCCGTGACCTTGGTGACCCTGATGGCGTCGGGCAGCGACGTCGCGGGATCGGTCAGGACAGCGTGGGACATCTCGGCGAGGGGGGCGTGGGGAGCGGAAGAGTCGTGAACGCCCTTCGCCACGAACCCGGCCAAAGCCACCGCGCCGATCGTGGCGACCGCGCCCGCGATCTGTTTGGTCAGCCGCAGACGCCGCGGCAACGCGTCGATGCCCGTGCTCACCCGCGGACCCCATGTGGTGTCGAACGCCTGTCGCATGCCAAGGCGGAACGGCGCCCCCCGATCGATCCTGCTCATCCGCGCTACAACCAGCGGCAGGAAGGCGATCGGTGTGAACGGGATTGCCAGCAGGATGACGCTGTTCGAGCCGAACGTCCGCAACTGCCACGTCTCGAGCCAGCCGAACGGGCCGCGCGCCGATATCAACCCTGCCGCCAGCAGTATCGGGAACGCGATGTACCAGACTATCGCGACGATCTTGCCCAAGCGGTAACGCTGCATCCAGGCCTGATCGATGCCCGGATCGCCGAGCGTGAGCACCGGACGCGTTCCGGTGAAGGCGAGGCCGAAGCGGCGATAGTCGTCCGGTGTTCCCGCGCTCGTCATCCGCTTGCATCCCGCGCCAAATCGTCACGCACGAACGTGCAAGGTGCGGTTGCGTTGCGCGCCGGCGATCGATCATGCCGTGGCACGATCCGCGTCGCCGCAGCACGGCCGAGCGCGGCTGGAACAAGGAGGCTCCGCTGGGCGCGGATCAGCGGCAATACAGCCTCACCAACCCGCGCCGCGCGACGTAACGGCACATCCTGACGGGGCGCTCGACGGGCACATATATCGCCGCGTCGTCGACATAGGAGCAGCCGAGCCACACCTTGCGCTTCATCTGATAGATGTATGCCAGGCCGGGCCAGGTGGACGTGCCGTTGTCCGCCCGGTCGCCGTCCTCTGGCTTGAGAATCGCATTCCCCCCGGGCGGCCCGTCATACACCACGCCGCCCTTCAGAGGCAGTCCCGCCCAGCGCGCCGGACACGCGGTTCCGGCCTGAGCCGGAGCGTCGGTGTGGGCGGCCAGCGCCAGGACCAAAGTGAGTGCGGGCATCATAGCGTCTGCCTCCATAGCGTCTTCCTGCCCGTCCGGCATCCTGCACTCGCTATGGCGCGGCGCGTCCCCCCCGCCGGATGTGCCGCCGTGACCTGAAGGATTAAATCCGTTATGCTCGAAGCATGATCGCGGAACCTTCAACCGCCGTGCCGGGTGGTGCCACACTCTCGCGGCGCGGCCTGCTCCTCGGCATGGCGCTGGCCGTGCCGGCGGGCGTGATGGCAAGCGTCGCACCGCACCGCTCGGCGGGGGCGTTGATTGCGGCGGCACGCCGGCAGGTCGGCGTCACGCTCGTTTACGATCCAGGTTATACGACGCTGACGTTCCCGGGCGGTGACGTTCCGCGCGGCAAGGGCGTGTGCACAGACGTGCTGATCCGCGCCTATCGCGACGGCTTCGGGCTCGACCTACAGGCGCTGGTGAACGCCGACATGCGAGCGAACTTCTCCGCTTACCCGCATCGCTGGGGACTGCAGCACCCCGACCGCAACATCGATCATCGCCGGGTGCCGAATCTCGCCACCTTCTTCGCCCGGCGGAACGCGCGATTGCCGATCCCGGCCGGACCGGGGGGATGGCGGCCCGGCGACATCTTCACCAGCATGATCGGCGGCCGCCTGCCGCACATCGGGATTGTCTCGGTCGGACGGCCCGGCACCGTGATCCACAATATCGGCGGCGGCGCGCGCGAGGAAGTTGCATTGTTCGACCACCCGCTGACCGGGCGTTACCGCTGGGCACTGGACGGCTGAGGGATCGGCGAGCAGGTGGCGCGGATCGCCGGCGCGGCGACTGCGCGGTTAGGAAGCGAAAAGCGACCCATCGCCGAAGCGGTGAAATAGCGTCGTGCGATGCTGGCGCGGCGCAACGACTGCCGCGCGCCAGCAACGCCGCAGGACGATAGCCGTCGGACCTTACGGATTGCGGGCAATCTGGATCAGTTCGGTCGCTTTCAGCCGTAACATGTGACGCAGAATCTTGCCGACGGCGGACTGTGGGATCGCGTCGACGATGAAAATGTGGACCGGCACCTTGTAGGGCGTGAGATTGGCGCGGCAATGCGCCAGGATCGTGGCTTCGCTCAAGCCGGGTACGGACGGTTTCACGAACAGGGCGACGGCCTCACCCGTCTTTTCATCCTGCACACCGACGCAGGCGCATTCCGCCACCGCCGCCACCGCGGCGACCGTCTCCTCGATTTCGTTGGGATAGACGTTGAAGCCGGACACCAGGATCATGTCCTTGGCGCGATCGACGATCCGCAGATAGCCGTCCGCCTCCCGCACCGCGAGGTCGCCGGTACGGAAGAAACCGTCGCCGGTGATCGCCCGTGCCGTTGCCTCCGGCTGTCGCCAATAGCCCCGCATGACTTGCGGGCCGCGCGCGCAAAGTTCGCCAACCTGGCCTGCGATCAAATCCTTATCGTCCGGGCCGCGTATGACGATCTCCGTACCGGGCACGGGCAGGCCGATGCCGCCCCGGAACCGGCGTTCCGATGCCGGCATGCAGGTCAGGACCGGCGACGTTTCGGACAGCCCATAGCCCTCGACGATCGGACGCCCGGTCAGTGTTTCCCACGCATCCGAGACACTGCGCTGGATCGTCGCGCCACCACCCATCGTCAGCACGTCCGGCTCGATCTTCACTGCTGCCAGATCGCGTGTCGAAAGCAACGACTTGAACAACGTGTTGACGCCGGTGACGAAGTTGACCGGATGTCGGTCCCATTCGGCGAGAAGACCGGCCGAATCGCGAGGATTTCGGATGAGCACATTGCTCCCGCCCCAAGCCATGACGGTGAACATATTCACCGTCAGCGCGAAAATATGGTAGAGCGGAATGGCCGTCAGCGCGACCGGCGTGCGCCTGCCGAAATCCTCCTGAAGCCATTGGCTGACCTGTTCGATATTCGACAGGATATTGCCATGACTGAGCATGGCGCCCTTCGGCTGCCCGGTCGTGCCACCCGTGTATTGCAAAAACGCCAGATCATCGCGGCTACGGAGAGGCACCGCCCTCACGCTCTCTCCCATCGCCAGCGCCGCGCCGTAAGAGGACAGCCACATTGGCTGTCGACCGTGTGGCGGAAGCGACCCCGGGGGGTTTTCGAGGTCGATCACGATCGCATGTTCGAGCGTGCCGACCTTTGCCGCCTCCAGAATGGCCAGGGTTTCAGCGGAAAGGATGATGACGCTGGCGCCGGCATCGGAAAGCTGGTGGTGCAGTTCGCGCGGAACATAGTGCGGATTGACGTTCACCTGCACTGCGCCGACGCGCTGAATTGCGCATGTCGCGACGACGAACTCAGCTTGATTGGGCAGCATCACCGCCACCCGGGAGTCCGGCTCTACCGAGCAATGGCGTTGAAGATATCCGCCCAAATAATCGGCATCTCGCCACAGCTCGGTATAAGACAGGACGCGATCCCGCTGGAAGACCGCCGCCCGGTCGGCGAACCGCGAACATTGATATTCGAAGAATTGCGAAAGCGTGTTGAAATGCGCCAGCGCCGTGCAGATTTCCCGAGTCATGCTACGTGTCCGCGTCGGATCGTCGCTGGCAACGCGCGTCCTGTAGAGAGGTGTGCCCAACCTTCCGATATGATTCCGGGCATCATTTCTCTCCGCAGGTTCGAGGCATTTTCCTCGTTTCGCTCCGCAGGCTGTCACAGCCGCGAACATTTGAAAAATGCTATTATCGACACTTCTTGCTCGAATATTCTGAGGAAGTGATGCTCAAGCTCGAACATCTGCGCAGTTTCATCGCGGCTGCGGACACTGGCAGCATCGCTACGGCAGGAGCGCGGCTGCACATGTCGCCTTCCGCCGTGAGCTATGCAATCGACGCCCTGGAAGAAGAGTTAGGCACCTGTCTGTTGATACGGCGACGGTCGGTTGGCGTGGGGTTGACCGCAGATGGAGTCCGGCTGGTTCGGGTGGCCCGGCCCTGGCTGCAACAGGTCGCGGACATCGACGGGATGTTCACGGCGAGAGAGCGCAAGCTCACGGGTGAACTGGTTGTCGGATGCCAGGAAGCGCTGAGCTGGTCGTTGGCGCCGCGTGCGATCGCGGAATTATCCCGTCGGCATCTGGCGATCGACGTGTCGCTCAAGACGATCTTCATGGATCAGGGCAACCGTCCGCTCATCGTAGGCGCTGACCGATCGTATTGGCGAAGGGAATATGGACCCCGCGCGGTTTGCGGGCGTAGTGACGGCGTCGTGATCGACGCGCGCTTAGCAACGATCGCCAAAGCTCTTATCGTCGGCGTTCAGCACCGTAAACATGTTGATAAATCGCATCGTGACAGACCGGAAGCCCGGCAACGCCCCGCGCAGAGCCAGCGATCTGCTGATGCCCCCCCCTGCGGCAACCGCACCATCTCGGCGTGCCGAGTCCTCGTTCAAACCACTGCGCTGCGGCCTTGCACCGTCCCTCCTGGGCCTTCACGCGTGCCAGCGGCAGAAGTCGCTGGCGACGGCATGGTCGAGGATCTGGCGGTAGGGCGCGTAAAAATCGTTTCCGGCCAGAAGGACCCCGAAATGCGGGTCTTCGATCTGTTCGAGCGGGACCAGCGCGATGGGGCTGGCGACGGGCAGGAGTTGCGATCCCGGCCCGGCCTGCAGGGTTGAAAGCAGGCCGAACATGCGCCGCTCGCGCGTGCCACGCCCCAACATGATCAGTCGATATTGCCCTTCCTCGCTGGTCACCAGATAGGTGTGGCCGGAAAGGTTGGGCATCGAGACATAGCCGGCCTGGGTGAAGGTCCGGTCCGCCCGCTCGCTTTCGGTAAAGCGCAGATGCGCGCCCGCACTGTCCCAGAAAATCTCGGTGCAATAGGCATAGATCGCGCCTGGCTGGCTGAACGCCGGGCGCAGGGTGAGGTAGGCGCCCTCGATCCAGCGCACCGCCGGGCGGCTGTAAGAGCCCATATGCGCCGGGGCGAGCAGCGCATCCGGCGGCGGCGACGGAGCGGCGCTGCCGGGGCGCAGCGCGGTCGCCAGCACATCCTCGATCCGCACGACCGTTGCCAGCGAAAACGGGCGGCTGCCGGACAGCGCCTTCTCCAGCGTGGAGAGGCTGATTCGTGCCATGTCGGCCAGAGCTTGGCGCGAGATGCGCCGCCGGGCGAGTTCTTCCCGAAGCCGCGCGGCGATCTGGTCGTTTTCGCCGCTCTGCAACGGCTCTTCGTCGCGCATCATGATCTCCCTACCGGACAACCCGACACAAATCCGCACATTTCGTCAAGGGTTAGCGTCCAAATCGCCAATCCTCGCCGCTCCTGGTCCCCGTCTGGCCAAAGCTGGCGGACCTTTCGCGTGGCGGTCCGGCATTGGCGGTGTCTAACGGAATGGCTCCACCCAATAGGGAGCCTTGCCATGGTGCCGCGTCTTTATTCCACCCAGACGATGTCCGCAGATACCCGCCGCCGCCTCGCCATCGGCGCGATCGGCCTTGTCGGCGTGGTGCTGGGCAGCCTTGCCGCCGCGCAGGCGCAGGCGGCCGACGCAGGCGATCCCGCTGCCGGCGGCGCGCTCCTCCTCCAGGCACGCGACAACAAGGACGGCACCCCCGCTGCACTTCCCGCCGTGCGGCTCGGCACCGACATGGACGTGATCGTGAACGGCCCGGTCATGCGGGTGCGCATGACGCAGGCGTTTCGCAACACCAGCAAGGGCTGGATGGAGGCAACCTATCTCTATCCCCTGCCGGACGATGGCGCGGTGGACACGCTGAAGATGGTCGTCGGCCAGCGCGTCATCGTCGGCCACATCAAGCGCCGTGCCGAAGCGCGCGACATCTACGAGCGTGCGAAGGCGCAGGGCCAGCGCAGCGGCTTGGTCGAAGCGGACCGCCCGAACCTGTTCCGCACCAATGTCGCCAATGTCGGCCCCGGCGAGACGGTGCTGATCTCGATCGAATATCAGGCTCCGGTGCGCCAGCTTGGCGGCGAATATGCGATGCGCCTGCCGCTGGTGGTCGGTCCGCGCTACGTGCCGCCGCGCAGCCTGACGAGCAGTGCCGGGCTGGCCGACGCAGCCCGCGTCACCGCGCCGCTGGCCGCGCCGGGCGCGCCGCTCAATCCGGTGTCGATCACGATTCACCTTGCGCCGGGGTTTGTGCCGGCCAACATCATCAGCCCCTATCACCGCATCCGCGTGGTGGATGCAGGGCCGGCGGAGCGGACGATCACGCTGGCGATGGGCGAAGAACCGGCCGACCGCGACTTCGAGCTGCGCTGGCGCTCGGCCAGTGCCGATCCCATGCTCAGCCTGTTCCGTCAGGCGATCGGCGGCCAGCAGTATGTGATGGCGACGATCACGCCGCAGACCCGGGTCGAACCCGGCAAGGTCGCCCCGCGCGAGATGATCTTCGTGATCGACAATAGCGGATCGATGGGCGGCGGCTCGATGGATGCGGCCAAACAGAGCCTGCTCCATGCTCTGGGCACGCTGCGGCCGGAAGACACCTTCAACGTGATCCGCTTCGACAACACGATGACGCAGTTGTTCGAGCAGCCCACCCCGGCCAGCGTCGAGCAGGTGGAGATTGCGCGCAAGTTCACCGCCGGGCTGGAAGCTGCGGGCGGGACCGAGATGCTGCCCGCGCTGAAGGCCGCGCTGGTCGACGGGCACCCGGCGAACAAGGGCGTGCGCCAGATCGTGTTCCTGACCGATGGGGACCTTTCGGACGAAAAGGACATGATGGCCGAGATCGCCGCGCATGGCGGGCGCAGCCGGGTGTTCATGGTCGGGATCGGCTCCGCGCCCAACAATTATCTGATGCGCCGCATGGCCGAAGCCGGGCGCGGCACCTACACCAATATCGGCGAGGGCAACGAAGTGCTGGCGAAGATGACCGCGCTGCTCGATCGGCTGAAAACGCCCGCCATGCATGACATTGCGGTGCGCGTGGAAGGATCGCCGCTCGATCTGACGCCGCATGATCTGCCGGACCTTTACGCTGGAGAGCCGCTGGTCCTGCTGGGCAAGGGGGATGATCTCAAGGGCACGCTCGTGGTCAGCGGGATGATCGGCGACACGCGCTGGAGCCAGCGGGTCGATCTCGGCCAGGCCGCAGCCAGCCCGGCGGTCGCGCGGCTCTGGGCCAGCCGCAGCATTGCCGATGTGGAGGCGGAGCGCTGGTCGGGGCAGCTCGAGAGCGCGGCCGCCGACGAGAAGATCGCGCAGCTTGGGCTCGCCTATGATCTGGTGACGACGCAGACCAGCCTCGTCGCCGTCGATGAAACCTCCGCACGGCCCGAAGGCGCGAAGCTGACCAGCGAAGACCTGCCGCTGCTGCTGCCCAAGGGCTGGAATTTCGATGCCCTGCTGGGCCATGATGCGCCTGCCGCAGCCCCCGCCGCGGGGCTTCCCGATGCGGAGCAGCAGATGGACCTGCCACAGACCGCGACGGGCTTTCTGGGCGCGGTCTGGCGCGGGCTTGCGATGCTGGTGCTCGGCGTGGTCGGCCTCGTTGCCGCACGCCGCCGAGGCCGCGTGGAGGTGAGCCGGTGAGGCGGCTCGCGATCTCGTCCGCCTCGCTCGCGCTGTGCTTGGGCGGTGCGATCAGCCTGGGCGCAGGCGCTGCGGTTCCGATCCGAGCGGAAATCGCGCAGCACCGGCTGCGGCAGGTGTTCGAGCAGCGCTTGCAAGCAGGAACAGTTGCAGCGCCAACCGCTCCGGCCATCGCGCCGGGGCGTCTTTCCCGGACGCCCGCGCGCGCTGCGGTGCGACCCGTGCCCGCCCTGCCGACCGAAGGAGCCATCGCGCGGATCACCGTTCCCCGTCTGGGGGTGAGCGATATCGTTCTCGCCGGAAACGGCACGCACGAGCAACTTGCCGAGGGGCCGACGATGATCCGGCAGGGCGATGCGGCGAGCCCCGTCACCGTGCTCGCCGCCCACCGCGATACGCACTTCCTGTTCATCCGCGATCTGCGCGAGGGCGACGATGTTCGCCTGCAGTTCGTGAACGGCATGGTGGAACGCTATCGGGTCACACGATTTGAAACGGTGCGTTGGGATCAGTTCAGCTACACGCTCGATCCCGCGCACCCGCGCCTTGCGTTGACCACATGCTTCCCCTTCGGTGGCACCGAATATGGCGGGCCTTGGCGGCGGGTGGCCTGGGCCGAGCGGCTCTAGGGCCGCTCGGCCAAGTTCTGCATGCGTCGCTTATGGGATCGGCAAGGGGGCGCTCCATCGCGGCTGGACATTGCGATGCGCCGGAGCACCTTGTTCGTTCGAGACCAGCGCGTCGACGAGTGTTCCTTCACGGCGGCTTCCGCGAGGACCGGACGTCGGGGTCGGAAAACCGAGCGAGCGGGGTCGAACGCTGCCTATGGCGACGCGTCACCGCGCGCCGCGCTTGCGGCCGGCGGATATGTCGCGCGGGAAATTGGCAGCCAGGTGGTCGATCAGCGCGCGGACGGCAGGCGGCAGCCCGCGCTTCGTTGTGAAGACGAGATGCACGATACCCTGCAGGCCCCGCCAGCCCGGCAGGACGCGGACGAGTTTCCCCGCCTCCATCGCCTGTCGGCAAACATGATCGGGAAGGATCGCGACACCGAGACCTTCGATGGCCGCGTCGCGCACGGCCGCCATGTCCTCACAACCCAATCGGGGTTCGACGCGCAGGATATGCTGACGGCCGTCATCCATCTCGAGATGCCATTCGAGATTATCGGCGGCATCGTTGGTCGCGAGCGCCGGAAACGCGGCCAGCGCCTCGATGCTCCCGACCTGACCCGCGATCTGGGGGCTGGCGACGAGAATGCGCGTCGATGTCCCAAGGGATCGCATGGTGAGCGCGGCGTCGCTGGTCAGGCTGCCGCGAACCCGCAATGCTAAATCGATCCGCTCATCGATCAGGTCGACCGCGCGGTCGGTTGCGATCAGTTGCAGCCGCACCTTCGGATAGCGGGCGAGGAAGGAAGAAATGAGACCAGAGATGGGTTGCAGCATGCCAGTAGGGCAACTGAACCGGATCCGGCCATGCGGCTCGGCTTGCGCCTGAACGACCAGCGCCTCGGCTTGTTCGGCTTCCGCCAGCATCGCCCGGCACCGCTCGTAGAAGGCCTGTCCCGTGTCGGTCACGCGGAAGCGCCGGCTCGTCCGCTCGATCAGACGCAAACCCAGGCGCTCTTCCAGCCCGGCGATGCGCCGGCTCAGTTTCGACTTGGGCTCGCGAAGTGCCCGGCCGGCGGCGGCGAAGCCGCCATGCGCAACAACCTCGGCGAAATAGGCATAGTCGTTGAAATCGACCCTCATCAGC
The DNA here is from genome assembly GCF_004208535.1 of Sphingomonas populi. Taxonomy (GTDB): domain Bacteria; phylum Pseudomonadota; class Alphaproteobacteria; order Sphingomonadales; family Sphingomonadaceae; genus Sphingomonas; species Sphingomonas populi. The sequence goes on along the minus strand of NZ_SGIS01000008.1, from coordinate 7,590 downwards.
GTTCCCCTCGTAGAACGCTGAGTGCCATATTTGCCGACTACAAGCATCATCGTTCTCGTCGCATCTAAGTCGGGCACCGGCACTTCGCCGGAACTCGAAGGAGACAGACGATGACGGACCGCTTCAGCAACAAGGTGGTGGTGGTGACGGGCGGCACGAGCGGCATCGGCCTCGCAACGGCCAGAGCGTTCGCGATGGAAGGTGCTTCGGTATTCATCACCGGTCGCCGACAGGACGCGCTCGACGCAGCACTCAAGCAGATTGGCGGCCGGGTGACGGGCGTGCGTGGCGACATGGCGAACCTCGCAGACATCGATCGGCTATACGATGCCGTCCAGCAGAAGCATGCGCAGATCGACGTCGTGTTCGCCAACGCGGGCGGCGGGGAACTCGCCCCGCTCGGCGCGATCACCGAGGAGCATTATGAGAAAACGTTCGGCAGCAATGTGAAGGGTGTCCTTTTCACTGTCCAGAAGGCGCTGCCGCTGCTGCGCGATGGAGGTTCGGTGATCCTCACGGCGTCCACTACCAGCATCAAGGGCACGGGCGCCTTCAGCGTGTATTCCGCGACCAAGGCAGCTATCCGCAATTTCGCCCGCAGTTGGATTCTCGATCTCAAGGATCGCCACATTCGCGTAAACGCGATCAGCCCCGGTCTCACCGAGACGGCAGGCCTCAATGATCTGTTCGGCGGCGGCGAGCAGGCGCAGGAGACGAAAGACTATTTGGTCGGCCAGATCCCCGCTGGCCGCATCGGCGAGCCCGAGGAGATCGCCAAGGCCGTGATGTTCCTGGCTTCCGACGAGGCATCCTACATCAACGGCATCGAACTCTTCGTCGACGGCGGCCAGGCACAGATCTGATCGTTCACTCTTGGCCTAGGGCGGGCGCGGACCGCTGTGTCGCTCCGCGCCCCGATCTGGACGAACTGCAATTCGGAGACCCTATTATGTTCCAGACTACTGAATCCGCGGATCGTATTCGCGAACTGCTAGACCGCAACCTGCAAGGAGTCTTTGGCGAAGGCGATGCCGAGCGCCGCCGCGCGACGGTCGAGGAACTCTGGGCGGAGGACGGCGTCCTCTATGTACCGCCCGGCGCAATTACCGGTCGCGATGCTATCAGCAGTTTTGCCGGCGATCTCCGCGCGACGCATCCAGACTTTGTCTATTCGCCGCAGGGTAAACCCCAGGTGCTTCATAACGCCGGGCGTATCGCCTGGGGATCCGGGCGCGCCGGTGAGGAACCCGCCTATACCGGGTGGGATGTCATCATCGTGCGGGACGGACGGATTGCGGCTCTCTACGTCTTCCTCGATGAGACATCGGAAGAGTTTCGTCGCAATAGTGTCCCGAAAAAGCCATCCAGCGCGGAATGATTTTCCCGAAGTGCTTACATCCGAACAATCGGCTGTTTTGTCAAATCGGGACGTTTGCGCCGGCACACAGGAATGTCTTGATCTTGGTCGGCTGTCGTCGGCGGTCTGCCGCGACGAGACGATAGTCGACCGCTTGAGGCACCTTGCCAGTTTCCCAACGCTGGTCATCCGTCAAGCTCCAAAAGGCGTCGGCGATCAGCCTTTAACGGCAGTTCCCGGGTGCTTCTAAAATGCCCTGAACGGCATCGGGTATAGCACCCGTCATCTGCCCACCAATGTCGTCGTCAGTGTGTCCTGGATCGCGACTTGAATGGTCTCTAATCCGCCGCCGCCATCAGCCACTCCCTGAATGCCCGCATTGCTGGTGTGTCTCGCCGCGACATAAGTCGGGTCAGCCAATAGCGCCCGGTCGTGATTTCGATCGCGAAGGGCTGGACAAGGCGCCCTGCCGTCAGATCGTCCGCGAACATCGCGGGCGGCGCCATCGCCACGCCGAGGCCCGCTTTCGCGGCCGCAACCATCAGCAGCGATGTGTCGAACACGAGCCCGCGGATTGGCGGCGGCGCCACGCCGGCCGCCGCGAACCAGGACGGCCATTCGTCGGGCCGATAGGAGCGGAACAACGTCTCGCGCGTCAGCGCCTCCGGCATCGTCAGGCGGTCCGCCACGACAGGCGCGCACAAGGGCGACAGCGGCGCGTCCAGGACCGGCTCGGCGTGCGTGCCGTGCCACGCGCCATCGCCAAAGCGGATCGCCAGATCCAGCCCTTCGCCTGCGAGATCGACGCGATTGTTGTTGGTCATCAACCGCAGGTCGATATGCGGATGGACGCGACCGAATTCCGCCAGCCTCGGCAGCAGCCAACCGCCCGCGAAGGTGCCGACGACCCCAACGCTCAATACCTCGCTCAAACGCCCGCCAGCATAGCGGTCGAGCGTCGCGCCGATCGCATCGAAAGCGCTCGCGACGACCGGCACGAGCGCGTGGCCTTCGTCGGTCAGCGCCAGACCGCGCGGCAGACGGCGGAACAGCGGCGTGCCGAGCCGTTGTTCGAGCGCCGCGACCTGGTGGCTGATCGCACCTTGACTAACCCGCAGCTCGATCGCGGCGCGCGTGAAGTTGAGATGCCGCGCCGCCGCCTCGAAGGCGCGCAGCGCATTGAGCGGGAGATGGGCGCGGTCCATCCCTCAGGCATGAACCTACCTCATGGCTCTGTCGAGATATGATGCTTTGCACGCCGACCGGTCCTTGTCGCATCGTCATGGAGCGATAAGGGAGATTGATCATGAAAAGCGTGTTCGCGGCGATACTCGGTCTGGCGGGGATGGTGGGCACGCCCGGAAATGCTCATGCCGACGATCCGCTGCTGCGCCCGATCCTGCCTGCGGATTCGGCGAAGTGGATCACGCCGCAGGCGCCTCTGCATATTTACGGGAACACCTATCTCGTCGGGTTCGGCGGGCTTAACGTCGCCTTGATCCGCACGTCTGCGGGCCTGATCCTGATCGACGGCGCGGTGCCGCAAGGGGTTCGGGCGATCGAGGCGAACATCCGCCGGCTGGGCTTTCGCATCGCCGACGTAAAGCTGATCCTCAACACCGAGCCGCATTTCGATCATGCCAGCGGTATCGCCGCGCTTGCCCGCGACAGTGGCGCGACCGTGATTGCCAGCGCCGCCGCCGCCGCCGTGCTGCGCTCGGGCCAGCCAGCCGCCGACGATCCGCAGATCGCCTGGGGCGTCGCCTATCCCGCCGCCGCCCGCGTACGCGCTGTCACCGACGGCACGCCGATCCGCCTCGGCGACACCATCGTCACCGCCCGCATCACCGCCGGGCACACACCCGGCAGCATGAGCTGGACATGGCGATCCTGCGAGGGCGGTCGGTGTCTGAACACGGTCTTCGCCGCCAGCCTCAACCCGATCGCCGGGCCGGGCTATCGCTACACAGCGCACCCCGAAGAAGCCGACGCTTTCCGCCACAGCTTCGCGACCGTCCGCGCGCTGCCGTGCGACATCCTCATCACGCCGCACCCCGGCCAATCCGATGGCGACGTGAAGGCGCGCAAGCTCGCGGTGTCGCGTAGGCCCAACCCGTTTATCGACAATACCGCCTGCCGTACCTATGCCGACACGTACGCGGCGCTGTTCGAGACACGGCTGGCGGACGAGAAGGGTGGCCGTGTGAAATAGCCCGCGCGTCGCGTGGCAGGCAGATGACCCGCCATGCGACGTTCGCGATCCCTTTTGCCCCTCCAACTCAGTCCGCTCATGTATGTCGCCAGAGCGACCGGCTTCGACGAACTCAAAGAAAGTACAGTTATTTGCCGAAGTCGATGAGCATGCCATCAAGGGGCAACTCGTGCGTGCGAGCGCCGACTGCACCGCTGTTGCTCCGCGTCACCGTATAGCGATCGATGACATAGGGAAGACCTTCGCCGGTCAGAGTGCCGACTGTGTCGGTGATTTCCAGATGCACATGCGGTTCGCGCGCGTCCCCCGACGAACCAATCATGCCGATAACCTCTCCCTTGCGAACACGTTCGCCGGGCCTGACCCGCACGCTGCCCGCCCTCATATGAAAATAGTGGGCGTATTGGCCGTCCCCCAGATCGAGGACGACGTGGTTGCCGCCGACATTGTCGATCGTGACGGGCTGGGCAGGGTGAAAGTCGGCGCCGTGCCCTGCCGGATTGTCGGGGTGCCCGTCTTCGGCGCGCAGGACCAAGGCATCGCCGATTGCCAGCAGCGGCCTGCCATAGGCGAAATAGGATGCCGCAGCGTGGTCGTCGCCACGATACGATTTGCCGTCCTTGACGATCTTCCAGTCGATCGCGAAACGCCGCGAATCCGTCAGCGCCCCGTCACGCACGAACAGGCCCCGACGATGATGGTTGTCAGGATCGCTACCAGGACCATCTGCCGCGATCCAGTTCGCACCGGTGACGGGCCGGCCCAGCACTTTCAGCACGCTATGGCGAATGGGTATGGCCGCCATCATAACGACGCCATCACCAAGCGACAGCCGATGTGCGAGCCGCGCCGGGATCGGCCCACGCTCGGGGACCAAGACTTCCAGGAACAACACCAGCGTTCCGCCCGGTGGGATCGAGCCGTCAGACGCACCATCGACATGGCTTCCAATCACCCGAGCGATGCGGCTGAGACCGCTCCCGGCAAAGGTGGCAAGCGGGCGTGCATCGGGCCGATCGCCATCGATCACATCGACATTGTGTAACGCAACCGGCGAGTCCGAGAAATTGGTTAGATATAGCTCGTAGAACAGATGCTGGCTTCCCTCGGATGGAAAGGCGGTGGGCGGGCACGGTATTTCCGCACGAACCTGTATTGGCCAGGCCGAGGCAGCCATGCTGGCCGCGTCGGCCGGAGTGATCTGCGCGACCGTAGAAGCGTCCATGGCCGTCAGCGACGCGACAACGAGCGCCCGTGTGATGAACATGCGGCACATTGCGCTAGACTCTAACTGTGACAAAGTGGGTGTATTATTAGACTATGTCACAAGCAAGCGGAATTGCGGGTTGAGAAACTTCAGGGCTTCCTATCAAGAGCAGGTGCGCGTCACCCCCCACAGCGGCAATGATCTCAAGCCTCTCCGCGTTGCTCCACCGGCGACGCCGCTCCCGGCCCAATATCTTCACCGCCGTCCTCGCTCTGGCTCAGGACGTCCATAACGACGTCCTTATGGACGTCTCTTACGCGCTCACACCACCTCCGGGCAGGCGGCCTCAATAGGTCGGTTACGTTGCGCTGGGCAAGCCGGGCGCTACCCTTCTCCCCATAGCCGGCGCCGGTCAGGCTGCCGACCTTCAGGTCCATCCGCCGCTGCGCTGCAAAGCCGATCATCTCGCGCAGGAAATCGGCGTCCGCACTCTTCCCCGGCAGCGCCTGAAAGCTCATCGTATTGCCGGTCATCGGAGTCTCCGTTGGTTGAGTTCGCAACCCACACCTATCCGAAGATCTCCGATGGCCACTCCTCAGCTACACAACGACCCGGGACGCGACCCGGCAATCCAGCCAGCCAACTAGAGATCTATCCATCTCATCTTTGTAAAATTGTCACGTCAATCCGTTAATAGCGATATGACAAGGTGAACTTCCAAGTGCGTCCGAGTAGTGGTCGTGCGACACTTACATAGCGCCCGTCACTCAAGACGGTGGAGGCATTGATTGAACCGCCTTCTGTAAAGGACTTTGCGTTATTCAAGTTTTCTGCATTAAACTGAATATCGAAGTTACGGTTAACGGTATAAAGTGCCCCCGCATTAATCTGCGTATAGGCCGGGTAAATAGCCGTGTCATCGTTTCCGGCGAAGCGTTTGCCATAGTAATAGGCTTGTCCAAACAACGTTATCGGCGTTTTCGGTATCGTATAGACCGGACGGAAGTTTGCAACAATCTTCGGCTGACGTTGAGGCGTATAGGTCTGTGGATTGACGACATTATATTGACCGTTAATTATCTGGTCGCGGAATGCCGCATCGCTGCTGATTTTGGGATTCTGCAAAACGACGCTGCCTTGTAGGTTAAGTCCCGGGACGAAGTCGGGACGATAACCCAGCTCAAGCTCAAGGCCCTTATTGTTGAGCTTGGAGCGATAACGATCGCGGACAAAGGGGCAGTTGTTGGGCGTTGGTACGGCAGCGCAGGAAACACCACCAACACTGGATGAAAGGTCAACCAGAGTTGGCCCCAACTGTTCTTTCGCTTTGAAGTTTATCAAGAAGCCTGAGAGGGACACATTCCACGTACGGGCGGTGTGGCGAATGCCAGCCTCATATTGCATGATGTGTTCGACAAGGTCTCCGCGTGCAACCTCACCCGTCGATGCATTTGTCGCCGATCCCCCAAAGATATAATCCTCGAACCCCGGCAGACGAAACGACTTCGCGACAGTACCATATATCGCGGTCTCGCCTCCGGTGCCTTGGCCGCCGAACAGACGGTAATTTGCACCGAGCGAGAATCCCTCGCCATGATATTTAGACGAGTCAGCCAGCGGTGACCCGTCAGGTATGCTGACACACTTGTAGGCTAACGAATCTGCCGTCGAACCTGCCACGACGTTGCCAGGCGTTAGATCTTCACACGTGTTGCCGGGATTGGATGAGTTGGTGACAACCCGATTAATCTTAAGCTGTTGGTACCGAAAGCCCGCGTCGATATTCAATCGATCATCCAGCAGCGTGATATGGTCGAGGATGTAGATAGCTCTACTTAGTTCTGTAGAGGTCACCCCAAGGCCGAACAATGCCGGATTGACAAGGCTATCCTTCGTAATGGATGGCCCCACTTGCTGCCCGGCAGCGTCGACCGCGTAGAAGTCAACCTTACGACTATGCTTTTCGATGCTCGAGTAACCGCGAGCGAAGACCGACTGAGCGTCATAGGTGAAGCTGCTATTATAGAGCCCCAAGGTTAAGGCGTGCTTGGACCATCCAAAATCGAACGTCTTCCCAAGCCGGAGGTCCGCCACCAACGTAGTCGCGTCGACTTTGGCGAAGACGGGGACGTCATTGGCAAGCTTGGCTGGCGCTGCTTGGGCAGTCGTAAGATTCGGGCCGGTGACCGTGTCAGTATAATATGCCCGTACCCCTACAGCATTGCCATAATACGCTGCGTAAGGCGCGCTACGGATGAGGCCGTTGAAGCCGGTATCTCCGCTGTTACGGGGGTTCCCGCTGATCAGATACTGGGTATCAACAGGCGGGTCTTGAAAGAGAGTACTGAAACTGCTTGAGCCGCTGGTAGAGCGCAGGTTAGCGCCAAAATTCCAACCATCGCCAAAATCCTTGTCGATTTTAGCTGTGAAGATATCAAACCGTGGATGTATACCATCTTTAACGTTTAGGTTGAATTTCTGGCGATTACCGTCGAACAACTGGTAGAAGCTTGTTTGGTTCGACACAGGGGTGCCCGTACCGAAATCAAGGCCAAGGTTCTGAATGACACCAGAGGTAACACGGAACGGCGCCGCCGCCGTGCCAGGCGTTGCACTGCTTGCAACCGCATAAGGCACATTTTGATAGAAGGCCGTGATGTCATCAATGTGCTGACCGCTGAGAATAACGTAACCGTCCGATTGCTACCGCGGTGTTCGGTCCTTGAGGCGTACGGCGAGCTCAGGGTCATCGATGAAAGCGTCAAGGAATTCGCGCCAAGTTTTGGTCGTGAGACGCGCTTCGCTCAGCATGTC
>NZ_SGIS01000079.1 GCF_004208535.1 Sphingomonas populi | reverse complement strand
GACATGCTGAGCGAAGCGCGTCTCACGACCAAAACTTGGCGCGAATTCCTTGACGCTTTCATCGATGACCCTGAGCTCGCCGTACGCCTCAAGGACCGAACACCGCGGTAGCAATCGGACGGTTACGCAACTTCGGGCTCAAGGTCGGTGTCGTCAGCACGATCGGCTATGAGGCCCGGATCCGTCACCTGGTCGAGGGGTTTCCCAGACTGGCGGCGATCGTCGAGCCGTTGCTGACGGTGCGGCGGGTGATGCGCCGTTAGCGTTGCGAGCACCCCACATGGACGGCAGCACGGCATCGCGCGAGGAAAGATCCCTGGTCTGAGGGGATGGATATGACATTTGACGAGGATGCGCACGATGCTGACGGGAGTTCGCACCATGCGTCACAGGGTGCGAATACGGATTGGCATGGTGTGGCGCACGGTACGAGCCCAGATTTGGGTGGTACGATACTCGTCTCCCAGCGGGCTAACCGGCGATGGGATCCCCGGGAGAAGGCGCGGATTACCGCCGAAAGCTTTGAAGCGGGAGCAAACGTCTCGGCTGTTGCCCGACGCCACGGCGTGAGCCTGGGGCTCTTGCATTATTGGAGGCGCACGGCGCGAGATCGGGGTGCGTTTGAACCGATCTCCATCATCCCCTTGGCGGTTGAGGGCAGCGTTGCGCCCCCGCGTGAGGCTGACGGCATCGAGATCGAGATCGGCGGAGCGCGCGTCCATGTTCGCGGCGTTATCGACGGCAGCGCCCTGCAAATCGTCTTCGCTGCGCTTCGCGGCCAATGATTGGAGCGCGGGGCGACCTCAAGGTTGTGCTCGTAACAGACCCGATCGACTTCAGAGCCGGCATAAACCGGTTGACGGCGCTGGTTTCGGAGGCATTGTCGCGAGACCCATATTGCGGTGACGTTTTCGTGTTCCGATCAAAGCGACGGATGGACCGCATGAAGCTCATCCATTTCGACGGGTCAGGCATGATCCTCGCGACAAAATGGTTGGAATCCGGCAGGTTCGTCTGGCCGCCTGTCCGGGACGGCGTGATCACGCTGACGCATGCTCAGATGACCCTTTTGCTCGGCGGAATGGACTGGACCAGGCTCCACGAAATACCGGTGAAAAAGCCGGAGCTGGCAGGCTGAAACGCCAAATTGCTGGGCTTCCGGAGCGTCTTCGGCTATAAAATCCGGGTGTCGACCGACCTTCCAGATCTGGCCACGGAGCTATGCTCCGCAAGGCAAAAGATCGTCGAATTGAAGGCGGAGCTTGAGGCTGCCAACAAACTTTTGGTCAGCTTCAAGGCCATGTTGTTCGGGTCGCGCTCGGAAAAGGCAAGCATCGTCCTCGATGCCCAGGAGCGCCTTGACCTGGGTGACCTGGGTCCGGTTCTCCATCATGAGCCTGCCAACGACGACAGCCCCACTCAAAGGACGACGCGTAAGGCACGGCGCAACATCGGTGGCTTGCCGAAGCATTTTCCGCGGGTCACCCATGTCGTCGAACCAGAGAGCACGCAGTGCACCTGCTGCCAGGGCGACATGCACCGTATTGGCGAAGATGTCAGCGAGGTGCTGGATATCGTGCCTGCCGTGCTGCGCGTTATCGCCACTGTCCGTCCAAAATATGCCTGCCGCCACTGCGAAACCAGCATCGTCCAGGCGCCAGCGCCGCCGCGACTGGTGGATGGTGGTATGGCGACCACATCCTTCATCGCCTGGATCGTGACGCAGCGCTTTGCCTGGTACCTGCCCATCTACCGGCAAGCCCAGATGCTTGCGGGACACGGCGTCAGGATTGACCGCTCCACCATGGTTCGCTGGATCCGCCGAACCGCCTGGTGGCTTCAGGGCCTCTATGACTGCCAATGGCGCTTCCTCCATAAACAACCGAAGATCCATGTGGACGAAACACGGCTCCCCGTCCTTGACCCCGGGCAGGGGAAATTGCGGATCGATCAATTTTGGGCGCACGGTATCGATGATCGACCCTGGGGAGGTCCGGCGCCTCCGGCCGTCTGCTATGCCCATGCCCGCTCCCGCAGCCATGCGACAATCTCTACGCAGTTGGAGAATTACGCAGGCATTCTGCAGGTGGACGGCTATACCGCCTACAAGGCGCTCGAGACCCCTGGTCGGGACGCCGGGACGATCGAACTCGCCTTCTGCCTGGCGCATTTGCGGCGGCGCTTTGTCGATCTGCACAAGAGTACAAAGTCGACGATCACCGCACAACTCATCGGTTTGCTCGGCAGGGTGTACCGGATCGAAGCGGAGATCCGGGGCACGAGCGCTGAGCATCGGCACGCTGTTCGGCAGGCAAAGACCAAGCCGCTAATGGCCGAACTCAAACAATTGCTGGATGATACGCTTGAGCGTGTGTCCGCCAAATCCGCGCTCGCCGAAGATATCCGCTATGCGCATGGCCATTGGCCCGGTCTGACCCGGTTTCTCGACGACGGTCGGATCGAGGTCGATAACAATATGATCGAACGGCAAATGCGGCCGATTGGGATCAGTCGGCGGAACAGTTTGTTCGCCGGCAACGACGGGGGCGCCGAGAGCTGGGCAATCTTGGCGTCCTTGCTCCAGACCGCGAAACTCAACGGACTGGATCCCTATACGTGGCTGAATGACGTGCTGACGCGGATCGTATCGGGCGAGGTCAAGAGCAACGAGCTTGACCAGCTCCTCGCATGGAATTGGAAACCTCGGCAAACACAGGCTTCCCTGGAGATGGCCGCTTGAGCGATACGGCGTCGATGAAGAGCGTTAGCCCTGTGATGCCGGACGCAAAGCTCGAGATCTGGCTGAACTCCAGTGCTCGTCGTCGCCCCCTGGTCCGGACGCTGCCTGCGCTCGATGGCTTTCTGACCGCAGGCGTCGTTGGTCCCAGGCTGCCGAACCCGTTTATCCCGATGTTTGCGGCACTCGGACTCACTGCCAGGGCGTGGCATAATCCGACGCCCGCAGAATCCGCCGTGCTCGGCGCCGTAACCGCGCACCACAACCGTATTTCGAACCTTCTGAGCGAGCGCCCCGAAGATTTCGCGCCCCGCTTCACCGCAAAGCCTGGCGGCGGTATCGACCCACGCCCCTGGTGCCAAGGCTTCTATGACGCCGTCGATTTCAATCGGGAAGAATGGGGTGATATTCTCGATGTCGACAACAGGCTCTTCGGCCTGTTCCTGCCGATCTTCATCTACAGCAAAAACGACAAGGGCCTGCCAGTCCTGGGACCGCCACGTCCCGGGCCCGAAACCGATGCCTTCATCGAAAACCAGGCGTATGCCGACATCGCTTCGGTCGTCGTCGCCCTGCGCCAACACCACCAGCCGACCTACATGATAGATCGACCCTGAACGCCGGGCGTGCTCCGTCAAGCGAAACACCCATGGCCCGCTCGCAACGCTAACGATGCGCCAGCAACTGGCCACGCTCCACAAGATGCTGCTCGACACGGTCCGGCATGATCCGGTCTGCAAAGCCGCCAGCCGCCAGCCGCCGGCACCGCGCCGATCCGGTCGATTCCCGTGATCATGCCGAATTCCCATTCCGTGCGCCGTCACCGCGCGCTGCAAAGCGATCGAGCGGTCCCGGTGTGTCGAGCAGCCGGTCCAGCGAGGTGCGGGACTGGGCGAGGCCCTGCGACTGGGTCTCGGTCGCGGAATCCTGCGCGGCGCAGGCCAATCGGTCTTGCGCTCGGACGGGCTCGCCATTGCGAGATCGACGACCTTGCCGATGCCCGGTGCATTCACTCTGATCGCGATGCTCATCGCAGCCTCCATTGCTTCGCTGGCACCACATCTGCCGCATCGCCCCCGCCAACGCCATAATCGCAACGATTAGCCGACGCGTGCGCGGTCGATCATCATGGCCGCAGCCCTTGGTCGGTCAGGTTGAGCGAGAGCAGGTCGAAGCCATAGGTCGCCTTCGCGCCGCGTGCGACGGCGGCGCGGATCTTGCCGCGCACTGCCGGATCCTGCTTGGCAAGCGCGGCGAGTTGCCCCGCCATCAGGCCCTGGATCAAATTGGCCTCGGCGACCTCCTGCTTCACCGCGTTGCTCGCGCTGGCAAAGGCGGAATTGGTCGCCATTGCGGCGGCGAGCTGGTTGCGAAGCCCGAGCATCTGCGCGCGTGTCGGGTCGCGGTCGTCTGCGCGCGTCGCCATCCAAGCATAGGCCAGATAGACCGCCGACGCATCGGCGACGTTGTTGGTCGACATGCCGTACGGCGCAATTCCCGCCTGGATCTTGCCGATCACGTTTTCGTTGGCGAGCACTTGCTGCAGCTTCGCCGCCCCGGCAGGGTCGGATTGCCGCGTCTTGGCGACGAACTGCGCGAAATACTTCTGGCGCAGCGCTGCGTCCGAACGATAGGTGAGGTTGGAGCGGGCGATTGGCGCGGCACGAACGGCGCGACGCGGCTGCGAATTGGCATATCGCCCGGTGCCCGACCGCTTCTCTTCGGCCAGGGTAATCGCGTCCATGGCAAACGTCCCGGTCAACTGGCTCATATCGAACACGCCGCTGATCTCCTGCGCAGCAGCGGGGGCGGCGGACAACGAAGCGAGGCCGAGCACAAGCGCGGGGAACATACGAAAACGAGACATGTGATCTCTCCTTTTTCCAGGCCCGTCCCAAGGGTTGATGGCCTATTGCCGCAACCCGTGCGCGGTAAGGCTGAGCGACAGCAGGTCGAAGCCGTAAGCGCTCTTGGCACCCTGCGCGACGAGCGCCCGCACCTTGGGCCGGAGCGCTGGATTCTTCTTCGCCATCGCCCCGAATTTGCCGACAATCAGGCCCTGGACCAGATTGCCTTCGGCCATTTCTTGCTTCACCGCATCGGAGGCTGTGGCGAACGCAGGCGACGCCGCCATCGCCGCTGCCATCTGGGTGCGCAGCCCGGTCATCTCGGCGCGCGTCGGATCGCGATCCTCGGCGCGAGTCGCGAGCCACGCAAACGCCAGATACACCGCCGCCGCATCGGCGACATTGTTGATCGACATGCCATACGGCCTGATCGCCGCCTGAAGCTTGCCGATGACATCCTGGCCGGTGATCATCTGCTTGACCTGCGCCCCATCAGCGGGGTCGATCTGGCTGGCCTTAGCGACGAACCGTGCAAAATTCTTGTGGCGCCGCGCTGCGTCCGGTCGGTAGGTGAGATTGACGCGGGCGGCGTGGCGGGGTGCCGGTTCGTCAAAACGTCCTGTTCGTGCCCGTCTCTCCTCAGCCTGGGTATTGACGTCCATGCCGAGCGAAACGGTTAGCGTGCCGGGATTGAACACGCCCTGCGCCGCGGCGGGCGAAGTAGCACCGAGCGCTACGCAAAGCATCGATGCGATCAAGAACAGAAAACGGGACATCGCGTATCTCCTAGATCCTTCTGAACGGATTTCGACAGGGGGCAGCCGACGCCGCCCCCTGCCTGATTCCACATCCAACGCCGAAGCGCCGGTCGCAGTTGCGTGATTAACCCTTGCGTGCGGTATTGAGGGGTTTGCGGCGCACGGGGCAAACTGCCGGGGCGGCGGCAGCCTCTCGATGGCGACAAGGTGAGCGCGGCGCTCAAGCTGATCGCCGCGAGCGTTTCCCCCGCGGAGGCAGCGCGGCAGCTCGGCATTGGCCGATCGACCGTATACCGCGAGATGAAGCGGCTGGGCGTCGCACGGCCGGGCATAAACAGGATCGCGACGCGTCCTGTGACTTCAATCCGAAGCTGGCATCAGAACCGTCCTTCAAAGCTCAGTCCCAGGATCCGCGGATCACTGACCGCTCCCCGCGTTCTGCCGTCGAAATCGACGAAGCTCTGAGTAGGTTTGACCACGTCGAAGATATTACTGGCGATGAGGAATGCACCAAAATGCCGTCCCTGCCATCCGACTTTGGCGTTTACCAATGTCCGCCCTTCAATATCACGCGCAGGCGCTATAGCCGGTTGATCGACAATATCCTGGAAGTACCCGCTGCGATAATTGGCGTTGACGTTGGCGAACAGACCGGTCGGATGTTGCCATGTTGCCCCTCCCGACACCGTCCAGTGCGGCGCGTTGGCGAACTGGTTGCCCGGAACGAACTGGAACAACTGGCCCGCCGAGGACGGCGAATCCTCAAACTTGGTGCTGCTGTAACCGCCGCCCATATACAGATTCAGTCGACGGGTCGGCCGACCGCTCAGTTCCAGCTCTGCACCGTACAGGCGAGATTTTCCGGCGTTGATGACCTGCGTGTCGAAAACGGAACCTGGCGTAAGCTGGACCGAAACCTGCTGGTCGCGCCAATCGATATAATAGACGTTGGCGTTCACCGTCAGCCGGCGATCGAACCACTGCGATCGCAAAGCCAGCTCGTAATTCCAGGTATATTCCGGATTATACTCAAAATGCTGGCCACGTTGCTGGTTAAAGCCGGAACCGCCCGCGCGATAGCCGCGCTGCGCGGTCGCGCTCAGCGACACGTCGCGTGCAACGCCATAGGTCACACCGGCCTTCGGCAGCCACGCTTGATAGGTGACGGTGCGCACAGGTTGTACACTTGTAGCGTTCGCTGCGGTTGCGACCAGCAAAGCGTTAATTGTGTCACGATAGGCGCAAGCCCGGCCGGAACAGTACCCGGATCGGGTAGCGGAACGGTAATGGTCACGTTCTGCGTGGCACCGCGATCCTGACTTTCATGATCATAACGCAGCCCGGCGATCAGGCGGAGCCCGTCGGTGATCGGAAACGTCAGATCGGCAAATCCCGCATAGTTCTTCGTAAGCCGTGGCTGGCGAAGATTATTGCTGATCGGCACAGCGCCGCCATAGAGATTGAGAACGGTATCGACCGTCGATTGCGGCAATCCCCGTCCGAGCAGAACCTGATCAATGCCGAGGCGTCGCAGGCCGAGATTCTGGCGCGACTCGTAGAAATAAGCGCGATTGTCGTTTCGCAGATAATAGGCGCCGACCAGGCCCTGGACCCAACTGCGTTTCACGCTGAGGCGCAGTTCCTGCTGGAACGTCTTGCTGGGATTCGTCACCTGCCCGACCTGCCCCGGCGTTGCGGTGCGATCTTGATCGTAAACATTCGAGCTACGGATGTTGCTGTAATTCGTCACGGAGCTGATATTGAAGCCACTGCCAAGGTCGTAACCCGCTTCCAGCGTCGCGATGTCGCTCTTCACTGTCAGAACGGACCCGAAATCCTCGGTCGAGATACGGTCGCGCGGCGTGTACGGCGCGTCGAATTCGGTCTGATATGTCCCGCGCTGATGGCGGTCGTGAAGATAGGTCGCCCCGATCCGCAGGTTCGGCAGCACATCCGGCGTCACTAGCAGTTTGCCGCGCAGCGTCTCGGATACACGCCGGTCGCCATCCCGATGCAGCGTCGTATTATAGACGAGGCCATCGCTCCGTGCGATCTCGCCGGCGATGCGGAAGGCGACCTGCCCGTCGATGATCGGTCCGCCGATCGCGGCACCGGCCCGGCGCTGTCCGTCCGGGCCGGTCAGCAGCAGTCGCGCGCGCCCCGACCATGTAAAGCTAGAGCATTTTTCGATCAAAAAGCATCATATCCGCAGTGAGCGAAGTAGTTTTTGCACTCTGCGGGGGTGAATTCGTCGATAGATTGGCCGATAATGCGCCAGAGGTCATCAACCGTTCTGGCGG
>NZ_SGIS01000078.1 GCF_004208535.1 Sphingomonas populi | reverse complement strand
CCGCTTGCGTAGATCAACCGACAGCGCCCTGGGCATGTATCAACCTCCTTGCTCGAAGGCCGTACTGAATCAGATCGCAACCGATTTGGGAATCGCCCACGATTCAATCAGATCGATTTATGCTCTATCTCGAAGTTCCGGCATGGATGTTCGATCGCGGGATTTGCGCCACGGTGCGTTTCGACGCTGCTCCCCATGATCGGAAATCACGCCGGCATGGCCCCGCTCACGCATTTGTTTGACAATCTTGCGCAGGATCTCGAAGAGCAGCCCGGCGCCGATTGGTGTGAGCGGCACGTAGCCGAGTTCGGCTATGATGAGCAGCTTCACCGCCGCCAGATCGCGCTGAAGCTTCGCACTGGCGACTATGAAGAGAACATCGTCCCGGTAACCGACGACTCTAAATGGGCGTCGGTTGTATGTCCGGGATCTGCATTTAACTGGTGCCGACGCATTTTTGGTGTTTGGTCAATGGAAGCGCTCAACTGCGGTGTAAGGATGTCAAAATTAGCCCCGGGTGCAGTTGGATACCTGATTTTCCGCTCGATGTCCTGGTGAGCCTTACGATCAGACCGGTAGCACCGTTGTCATTTTGACCGTCTTCAGTGCGAAACTCGAATTTATCGAGCTAACGCCCGGCAGATGGAGTAATACCTTTTTAAGGAAGCGCTCGTAATCTTCGATGCTTTTGGAAACGACGCGAAGCATGTAATCGCTCGTGCCGCTCATCGAGAAACTTTCGACGATCTCAGGATGGAGGCACACCGCCTGCTCCAAAGCATCCAATGTCTCTTCATCATGCTGCCTCAATCTCACATTGGCGAAAACATTGACCACCAGGCCCAGCAACTTGGCGTCGAGAAGAAGCGCGCGGCCGCCGATTACTCCGTCCGCCTCCAGTTTTTTCATGCGACGCCAGCACGGTGTATGCGACAGGCCGACCTTTTCGGCGAGTTCGGCGATCGGAAGATCGGGATACGCTTGCGCGATGCGCAGGATGCGTCGGTCAGTATCGTCCATCAGCGAATTTATCCTGCTTTGCTCGTTCCTCACGAATTACCATCCTAATTAATTTCGTAAAGTGGATAAATCGAGGCACTTTTTCCTCTCCTTCTTCGGCTAACCTCCGGCGAAAGGAGATGCGATGTCAAACCGTGCCAAGCTCAGCTTTTACGTGCCCGAGCCCCGCGTGCGGCCGGGGCACCAACCCAGCTTCGAACACTTTGAGATACCTCCAGCCGGTGCGGTGCGGCGACCCGAGGTTGGGTCTTCGGAACATGAGATTCGCGATTTGCCCTATACTCTGATCCGAGTACTCGACGAAGAAGGCCGGGCAGTCGGTGCGTGGGATCCGAAATTGCCGCACGAAACCATGATCGCGGGATTACGCGCGATGATGCTGACGCGCGCGTTTGATGATCGATTGTTCCGCGCGCATCGGCAAGGCAAGACGAGCTTCTATATGAAATCAACCGGTGAAGAGGCAATTGGCGCCGCCCAGTCTATGGTGCTCGAGGCGGAGGACATGTGCTTCCCTACCTACCGGGTACTGAGCTGGCTCATGGCACGAGGTTATCCGCTTTCCGATCTAGTGAACCAGATTTTCTCCAACGCCCGAGATCCTCTGCAGGGGCGCCAATTGCCCATCCTCTATTCGGCACGTGATTACGGCTTCTATTCGTTGTCCGGAAATGTCGGCAGCCGTTTCGGCCATGCGGTAGGCTGGGCCATGGCTTCCGCCTACTCGGAAGATGACAAGATCGCGTTGGCTTACATTGGTGAGGGGACCACGGCAGAAGGGGATTTCCACGAAGCGCTGACCTTCGCTTCGGTGTACCATGCACCTGTCATTTTGTGCGTCACCAACAATCAATGGGCGATCTCATCCTTTGCCGGCATAGCGGGGGCCGACGAGACGACCTTCGCAGCCAAGGCCATTGCTTACGGCATCCCTGGGCTACGCGTAGACGGCAACGATTTCTTGGCGGTTTGGGCCGCCACCGAATGGGCTGCCGAACGGGCACGCACCAACCGCGGCGCAACGCTGATTGAACTCTTTACCTATCGATCCGAGGGCCATTCAACCTCGGACGATCCGACTAAGTACCGCCCGGCTGACGAGCCCGCCATATGGCCCCTGGGTGATCCGGTCGAGCGGCTCAAGCAACATCTGATCGCGATCGGTGCCTGGGATGAGGATCGCCATGCCGCACTGGCTGCGGAACTCGACAAGACGGTGCGCGGCGCTGTGAAGGAGGCAGAGGCAATTGGTACCCTCGGCAAATCGAAACCCCCGGTGGAGCAGATGTTCGAGGGTGTATTCAAGGAACCTGACTGGCGACTGATCGAGCAGCGCGGTGAACTGGAGGCTTCCTCGTGACATCGATGAACATGGTCCAGTCGCTCAATTCCGCTCTCGACGTCATGCTCGAGCGCGACCCGAAGGTGCTGATCTTCGGCGAGGACGTTGGCTATTTCGGCGGCGTGTTTCGCGTGACCGACAAGTTGCAGCAAAAACATGGCCTCAAACGCTGTTTCGACGCGCCTATATCGGAGAGCGGGATCATCGCCACCGCGATCGGCATGGGCGCCTATGGCTTGCGACCGGTGCCTGAAATCCAGTTCGCCGATTATATTCTCCCCGCGTTCGATCAACTTGTCTCGGAAGCTGCGCGGTTGCGCTACCGTTCCGGGGGCGAATTCTGGGCTCCCATCACCGTGCGTTCACCCTATGGCGGCGGGATCTTCGGTGGGCAGACACACAGCCAGAGTCCCGAGGCTATATTCGCGCACATCACCGGGTTGAAGACGGTGATCCCGTCCAATCCCTATGACGCAAAAGGATTGCTGATCGCCTCGATCGAGTGCGACGATCCGGTGATTTTCCTCGAACCCAAGCGGCTCTACAATGGTCCGTTCGATGGACGTCACGAACAGCAGGTAAAATCGTGGGCCGGACATCCCGACGCGGATGTGCCTGACGGCTACTATACCGTGCCGCTGGGAAAAGCCGCGGTCGTTCGGGAAGGCGAGGCGGTAACGATGCTCGCTTACGGCACGATGGTCCATGTCGCCCTCGCGGGGATCCAGGACAGCGGCGTCGATGCTGAATTGATAGACCTGCGCTCCATTGTACCGCTCGACATCGATACGATCATAGAATCGGTGAAGAAAACCGGACGCTGTGTAATCCTCCACGAAGCGTCTCGCTATGGCGGCTTCGGCGGTGAGCTCTCAGCGCTGGTACAGGAGCGCTGCTTTCACTGGCTAGAAGCGCCGGTGGAACGGGTCGCCGGTTGGGACACGCCGTATCCCCACGCGTTCGAGTGGGACTATTTCCCCGGACCGAAGCGCGTTGCAACCGCGCTCAAGAAAGCAATGCAGGATTGATCGACCATGGGCACGTATAGCTTCAAGCTTCCCGATATCGGAGAAGGTATTGCCGAGGCGGAGATCGTCGCCTGGCACGTCGCGGTGGGCGACATGGTCGAGGAGGACGCTCCACTGGCCGACCTGATGACCGACAAGGCGACCGTGGAAATGGCATCGCCTGTGACGGGTCGGGTCATCCGGATCGCGGGCGATGTCGGCGAGATGATAGCAATCGGCTCGATCCTCGCGGAACTGAGGGTCGAGGGTGACGCCGACACCGATCCCGAGCCAGCTCAAGAAGGAGCTAAAACTCCCGCCGAAACGGTGCGGTTGGCAGAGTCCGATCCGGCTCCCGAGCTCCAGCTGGCGCCTGCGCCCGAGCCGATGGCGAAGCCCGGGCACAGCCGCATTCTCGCTTCCCCGGCGGTGCGCCAAAGAGCGAAGGATCTTGGCATCGATCTCGCCGACGTGAAAACCGCCGAAGACGGTCGGGTCCGTCATGCTGCCCTCGATGCCTTCCTAAGCTACAATGCCGGTGGCGGCTATCGACCTGCCGGTGGCAAGCGCCAGGACGAGCAGGTCAGAGTCATCGGCCTGCGCCGCCGCATAGCCGAAAATATGGCCGCGTCGAAGCGCGCCATCCCGCACTTCACCTATGTCGACGAAATCGACGTCACCAAGCTGGAGGAACTGCGGGCCGACCTCAATGCGACGCGCGGAGCCAAGCCTAAGCTTACCATGTTGCCGCTGCTGATCACCGCGATCTGCAAGACGCTGCCCGACTTTCCGATGATTAACGCCCGTTATGACGATGAGGCGGGGGTCGTCACCCGTTCGGGCGCGGTCCATCTTGGCATGGCGACTCAGACGAATGCCGGGCTGATGGTGCCGGTGATCCGCAACGCCGAGAGTTGCAATGTCTGGCAGCTGGCGAGCGCGATCGTGCGCCTTGCGGAGGCCGCGCGTACCGGCAAGGCGACGTCGCAAGAGCTTTCGGGTTCGACGCTGACAATCACCTCGCTCGGCCCGCTGGGCGGCATTGCGACCACGCCGGTGATTAACCGCCCCGAGGTGGCGATCATCGGCCCCAACAAGGTGGTCGAGCGGCCGGTATTCCGGGATCAGAAAGTCGTCGCCGCCAAGCTGATGAACCTGTCGATCAGTTGTGATCATCGTGTCGTCGATGGCTGGGATGCTGCCAGTTATGTCCAGGCGCTCAAGCGCCTGCTTGAGACGCCTGCGCTGCTATTTGTAGATTGAGTGGATCACAGCCCATGTCCAGCAAACCCCGCACTTTATACGAAAAGATCTGGAACGCGCATGTCGTCGAACGCCGCGACGACGGCACGTACTTGGTCTATATCGACCGCCATCTCGTTCATGAGGTTACCAGCGCGCAGGCTTTCGAGGCGCTTCGCCTCGCCGGGCGCAAGCTGCGGCGGCCCGACCTCACCCTGGCGGTACCCGATCACAACCTGCCGACCACGGCGCGGTTGGACGCCGAGGGCAGGCGCATTCCCATCGCAGACGCCGAATCGGCCACCCAGCTAGCCGCGCTCGAGAGGAACGCGCCGGAGTTCGGGGTGCGTTACATCGACGCGGTCGCGCCTGAACAGGGCATCGTCCATGTTGTTGGGCCGGAGCAGGGTTTCTCTTTGCCGGGCACGACGATCGTGTGCGGCGACAGTCACACTTCCGCGCATGGTGGTCTCGGCGCGCTGGCCTTCGGCATCGGCACGTCAGAGATCGAGCATGTCATGGCGACGCAGACGCTGCTGCTCGCACAGTCGAAATCGATGGAAGTCCGCGTCGAGGGCGTGCTCGGCAGGGACGTGACACCCAAGGACGTCGTGCTGCACATCACCGGCGTGATCGGCGCGGCGGGCGGAACCGGCTATGTCATAGAATATACCGGTAACGTCTTTCGCGAGATGTCAATCGAGGGCCGGATTACCGTATGCAACATGGCGATCGAGCATGGCGCGCGCGCCGGCCTGGTCGCCCCGGACGACAAGACGTTCGCATATATCGGAGGCCGTCCGATGGCGCCGAAGGGCGCGGATTGGGACAAGGCGCTCGCCTGGTGGCGGGTGCTAAAGACCGATCCGGACGCGCAATATGACAGGAGCGTGGTGATCGACGCAGCCGACATCGCACCCTGCCTCACCTGGGGTACCAGCCCGGAGGATGTGGTGCCGATCACCGGAGTGGTGCCTGATCCGGCGAGCTTCGCGGACCCTTCCAAACAGGTCGCTGCCCGGAAGTCGCTCGACTATATGGGTCTCACCCCCGGAACCCTTATGCAAGACGTGCCGGTCGAGCATGTCTTTATAGGCAGCTGTACCAATAGCCGGATCGAAGATCTGCGCGCCGCCGCCGCGGTGGTGCTCGGGCGCCACGTCGCGTCCAACATTCGTCAGGCGCTCGTCGTGCCGGGCTCCGGGCTCGTCAAGCGCCAGGCCGAAGCCGAAGGTCTCGACCGGGTCTTCATTGAGGCCGGGTTCCAGTGGCGCGAGCCGGGATGCTCGATGTGCCTCGCGATGAACCCGGACAAGGTGCCGGCAGGCGAACGCTGTGCCTCCACCTCCAACCGCAACTTTGTAGGCCGACAGGGACCGGGCTCCCGCACTCATCTCGTCAGCCCGGCAATGGCGGCGGCGGCGGCGGTGACTGGCCGTCTGGCGGACGTCCGCACCCTCAAGCCGTTGGGGGTAGAAGCATGAAGCAGATCCATGTCGTGGAGGGAAGGGCGATCCCGCTAGGCCTGAAGAATGTCGACACGGACGTGATCATCCCGGCGCAATATCTTAAAACGATCACCCGAAATGGACTGGGCAAGGGGGCGTTCGAGACGATCCGGGCGCAACCGGGCAACGTCTTTGACGATCCCGAAAATGCCGGCGCTAATATTCTGATTGCTGGCGACAACTTTGGCTGCGGTTCGAGCCGCGAACACGCCGCTTGGGCACTGAGCGACATCGGGATAGACGCGGTGATCGCGCCGAGCTTCTCGGACATTTTTTCCGGTAATGCCTTTAAAAACGGCATATTGACGGTGGTCCTGCCGCAGGACGTGGTGGACCGCCTCCTCGAGGTCGCCAGGACGGACCCAATCAGCATCGACCTGCAGGATCAGACGGTGACCACGCCGTTCCAGGACCGCTTCAGTTTCGAAATCGATCCGTTCCGCAAGCATTGCCTTCTCAACGGTCTCGACGAGGTCGGCATGACCTTGACGCAACACGTGGCGATTGCAGCGTTCGAAGCCAAAATGGCCGGCGAGCGGCCCTGGCTCTGAGTGAATAGATAATGAAAGGAAACCACCAATGTTGATTGCCTTGCTGCCCGGAGACGGCATCGGCCCCGAAGTCATCGCCGAGGCGGTTCGCGTACTCGGCAAGGTGGTCGGCGACAAGCTGAACTACGAGACCGCAGCGGTCGGCGGCGCGGCCTACAAAAGCGTCGGACACCCACTGCCGCCTGAGACGCTCGACATCGCCAAGCGGTCAAAAGCGATCCTCTTCGGCGCGGTCGGCGATCCCGACTGTGACCGGCTCGAGCGGCATCTCCGCCCCGAACAAGCGATCCTGGGTCTCCGCAAGGCGCTGAACCTGTTTGCCAATTTGCGCCCTGCGACTTTGTTCAAGGAACTGGCCGACGCTTCGGCGCTGCGGCCCGAAGTGGCGCAGGCGATCGACATGGTGATCGTCCGCGAACTCAATGGCGACGTTTATTTCGGCGAAAAGGGCATGCGCAAGACCGCTTCGGGCAGGCGAGAAGGCTATGACATAATGTCCTACGACGAGGACGAGGTCGCCCGCATCGCCCGTATCGGCTTCGAAACCGCCCGCGCGCGCCGGGGGAAGCTCTGCTCGGTGGACAAGGCCAACGTGCTCGAGACCTCGCAGCTCTGGCGCGATGTCATGATCGAGATCTCGACAGAATTTACCGACATCGAACTCAGCCACATGTACGTCGACAACGCTGCGATGCAGCTCGTTCGCAACCCTGGCCAGTTCGACGTGATCGTGACCGGCAATCTATTCGGCGACATCCTTTCCGACCAAGCATCGATGTGTGCCGGCTCAATCGGCATGTTGCCTTCGGCTTCGCTCGATTCGAACCAGAAGGGACTGTATGAGCCGATCCACGGCTCTGCGCCCGACATCGCCGGCCAGGGTAAGGCCAATCCGCTCGCCACTATCCTTTCAGCGGCGATGATGCTGCGCTATTCGCTCGGCATGGGCGCTGAGGCCGATCGCATCGAAGCGGCGGTGGCGAAGGCGCTGGAGAGTGGCGCCCGCACGTCGGACCTTGGTGGCAAGTTGACGACGGCGCAGATGGGCGACGCTGTGCTGGCTGCAATATAACCTGCCCATCCGCTCTCCCGCAAAAGCAAGTGAAGATCGCGCCACGAAGGACTTCTTTGGCATGAGTACCGCATCCGATATCGACATTTCAGGTGTTCGAAATGTGAAATCGAAGATCGACTCTCGCAAGTTTCGCGATGTACTCTCGGCCTATCCGACCGGGGTTTGCGTGGTCGCCGCGCAATCTCACGACGGGCGGAAGCACGCAATGGCCGTAGGTTCGTTCTCGTCGATATCGCTCGATCCGCCATTGGTCGGATTCTGCCCGGCGAAAACGTCGTCTAGTGCAGCGAGTCAGACGGAAGATGCAGGCAGTCTGGCGAGCTTGTCGAGGATTTGAGCGGCGGGCTTGGTCCAGACGAAGGGCTTTGGGTCGGCGTTGTGTTCCTTGAGGTAGCGATTGATGG
>NZ_SGIS01000077.1 GCF_004208535.1 Sphingomonas populi | reverse complement strand
CCATCAATCGCTACCTCAAGGAACACAACGCCGACCCAAAGCCCTTCGTCTGGACCAAGCCCGCCGCTCAAATCCTCGACAAGCTCGCCAGACTGCCTGCATCTTCCGTCTGACTCGCTGCACTAGTTTGGCGGCGCCCGAGACATCCTGGCCGTCCGATCGTTGGTGGGAGGGCTTCGGCGACCCGCAGCTCACCGCGCTGATCGAGGAAGGCCTGTCGGATGCGACCGATCTGCGCGTCGCGCAGGCACGGTTTGAACGGGCCGGCGCGCTGGTGCGAGAAGCACGAAGCCGACTGCTGCCGTCACTTCAGGCGAATGGGGAGATTGGCGGTACTAAGCAGAGCTACAATTATCTCATCCCGCGCGCGATCGCGCCCCAAGGCTGGAAAGACTATGGCCAGGCAACAATGCGGCTCGATTGGGAGCTGGATTTCTGGGGGCGCAACCGGGCTGCACTTGCTGCCGCCCGTTCAGATGCTGCGGCAGCCCAGGCTGAGGCGGCGGCGGCACGCTTAGTCATATCGTCTGGTATCGCCGAAGCCTATGCTGATCTCGCCGATTTTTTCGCGCAAGCCGATGCAGCGCGTCGCGCGGTCGAGGTGCGGCGACGCACAGTCGAACTGATGGATGGGCGACGAGCCCAGGGGCTTGAAAATGCTGGTGCTGTCGAGCGGGCGCGCTCGGCGCTCGCCTCCTCCCAAGGAGAGCTTGCCGCCCTTAATGAAACCGTGTCGCTCACGCGCAATCGGATCGCTGTACTTCTCGGCGCCGGACCCGATAGGGGCCTTTCCATCGACCGACCGACCGCGCGTGCGGTAGAAACGTTCGGTCTCCCCGCCAACTTGCCGGCCGACCTTATCGGGCGCCGTCCAGACGTGATCGCTGCGCGACTGCGAGCACAGGCGGCAGCAAGTCGAATAAAGGAAGCCCGTGCTGCCTTCTACCCCAACGTCAATCTTGCCGGGCTGATCGGTCTTCAGTCCATCGGCATCGGCGATCTCGTCAAATCTGGCTCCACCTTCGGTACCGTCGGTCCAGCCATCAGCCTGCCGATCTTCGACGGGGGGCGGCTGACCGGCGCCTATCGCGCCGCTGAAGCCGACTATCGCGGTGCGGTCGCCGAATATGACGGCGCTCTCGCCCAGGCTCTACGCGAGGTCGCTGATGCAACCACGAGCGAACGTGCGCTCACCGAACGCATCGCCAGAGCCGATGAAGCCGAACGCGCCGCGACCGCGGCCTGGACAGTTGCCGACAATCGTTACCGCGGCGGGCTTTCCACTTCGCTCGATGTGCTGGTGGCCGAAGACGCTTTGATCGACACCCGGCGTAACCTCGCCACGCTCCGCAATCGCAGGTTCGTCCTCGATGTCGCCCTCATCCGCGCGCTCGGCGGCGGCTTCCGTTCCTGAAGGATCTCCCATGTCCACCGAAACCCTCACAGCTTCCGTTCCTTTGGCTGCCGATGAGCCGAATGACGCCGCCATGAGAGCCAAGCGCCGCAAGTTGTTCGTGATTCTTGCAGTAGCGGTGGTTGGCCTCGGCATTCTCTATTGGGCCTATGTCCATTTTATCGCGTCGCGGCACGTCTCGACCGAAAATGCCTATGTTGGCGCCAATGTCGCCCAGGTGACGCCGCTGATCGGTGGCCCGGTGCGCGAGGTGCTGGTCGATGAAGCACAGCGGGTGAAGCGCGGCGACATCCTCGTGCGACTCGACGACACGGACGCCCGCCTCTCGCTCGCGCGTGCCGAAGACGAGCTTGCGCTGACGGAACGCCGGGTTCGTGGGCTCCTCGCGACCGATAGCGGCCTCGGCGCTCAGGTGATGGCACGCGGTGCCGATCAGGCACGCGCCGACGCGCGGCTGGTTGCGGCGCGCGCCGATCTCGCCAAGGCGAAGATTGATCTCGACCGTCGCGAAGCACTCGCGGCGTCAGGCTCCGTCTCCGGCGATGAACTGACCATCGCGCGCAACGCTTACAGCACCGCCACTGCAAACCTGAAGGTGGCACAAGCCGAGAATGCGCTGGCGCAGGCCAATCGGACCTCGGCCGTAGGAAGCCGCGACGCCAATCGCGCCCTGATTGCGGACGCCACCCCCGAAGCCAATCCGGAAGTGCTGGCTGCGCGCGCCGCGCGCGATCAGGCGCGGGTGGACCTCGATCGCACGGTGGTGCGATCGCCGGTCGACGGCGTCGTTTCGCGTCGCCAGGTGCAGGTCGGACAGCGCGTCCAGGCAGGCGCGACGATGATGGTGGTGGTGCCTGTCCAGGCCGCATTCGTCGACGCCAACTTCAAGGAAGGGCAACTCGCCCGCGTTGAGCCGGGACAGCGCGTCACCCTCACATCCGATCTCTACGGCGAGGATGTCGAATATCACGGCCGCGTCATCGGCTTCTCCGGCGGTACCGGCGCTGCCTTCGCGGTGGTTCCCGCCCAGAACGCCACCGGTAACTGGATCAAAGTGGTTCAGCGCCTGCCCGTACGGATCACGCTCGATCCGAAGGAACTGGCCCAACATCCGCTGCGGGTCGGACTGTCGATGAACGTCACCGTGGATCTCTCGAACTAAACGGAACCAGTACATGACGGATATTGCCACCGAGCCGAATTTGGCGAGGCCGCTTACCGGCGCGACCCTCATTCTTGCCGCGCTGCTGATCGGGTTGGGCAATTTCATTGTCGTTCTCGATTCCAGCATCGCGAACGTATCCATCCCGCATATTGCCGGCTCGCTCGGCGTGTCGGTAACGGAGGCGACCAGGGTCATTACCTTCTATGCCGTCGCCGACGCCATAGCCGTACCGCTCGCGGGCTGGCTGGCCCGACGCTTCGGCGAACGAAGAACGTTCATCACGGCCTTCATCGCCTTCGGCGCCTTTTCATTGCTGTGCGGGCTGGCACGCTCGCTCGAAATGCTGGTCGGGGGTCGGGTCCTGCTGGGTCTTGCCGGCGGGTTGATACGCCCTCTGTCGCTGACTCTGCTGCTGCGCGTATTCCCTGCCGAAAAAGCAACGCTCGCGACGGTCGTCTGGGCGATGACCACCACGGTCGCCCCGATTGCCGGCCCCATCCTGGGGGGCATCATTTCCGACAACGCCGGCTGGGAGTGGATATTCTTTCTCAACGTGCCCGTAGCGGCCGCCGGCGCCGCGGGCCTTTTCTATTTGCTGCGTGGACGCCCCGAGCTAACGGCCCGATCGCCAATCGACGCGGTTGGCCTCGTGCTTCTCGTCATCTGGGTTACCGCCCTCCAACTCCTGCTTGACGAGGGGCGTAATCTTGACTGGTTTGCGGTGACCCAGATTCGCGTGCTGGCTGTTGTTGCGGCGGTTGCCTTCATCGCCTTCCTGATCTGGGAGCTGACCGCAAAATACCCCATCGTGAACCTGCGCATTTTTCGGCATCGTGGTTTCGTCGTTGCGTCCGTCACATATGCACTGAGCTTTGGTGCCTTCTTTGCGACGATCGTTCTCATCCCGCTCTGGCTTCAGCAGAACATGGGCTACACGGCGACCTGGGCCGGCTATGCGACCGGTATAATGGGTATTTTCGCTGTGCTCGCCTCTCCAGTCATCGGTGCTGCGGCCGCCAAGATTGACCCGCGCCTGATCATCTCGACCGGTGTCTTTGGGCTGGCGCTCATCTCGATTTGGCGCACCGGTTTCACGCCTGATATGACCTTTCTGCAGATGGCCTGGCCGATGCTGCTGACAGGTCCGTTCCTCATGATGTTGTTCATCCCTATCACGGGTCTGTGCATAGCCAGCGTCGATCCGCACGAACAAACTGACGCCGCCGGCCTCTCCAATTTTCTGCGCACGCTCGCCACCGCCTTCGCTGCGTCGCTCGTCCAGACGGGTTGGGCCAACGCCGCGCGGGTCAATCAATCCGAACTGGCAGGCGCCATGCCACAGGGGACCTCGACGATCGAGGCGATGGTTGCGTCGGGACTGTCGCGCGAAACGGCGACGACCTTGCTGACCAATGTCGTCGAAAGCCAGAGCGTGATGCTCGCCACGCTCAACATGTTCGCCGCGATCGCGTTGTGTCTCGCCTTCAGCGGCGCGTTGATCTGGCTGGCACCGAAGCCGAACAGTCCGATCGATACGAGCGGCAGGCATTGAGCCGGGGTTGCCGAACGATAGTCTTAGTCGAGACCGATCTTTCCCAACACCCAATGGGCCTTGCTATCGCAACCGGCCATCGCAAAATAAAACGATCCTGACGGTCGGCTGGAGATCGAGCATGGTGGTCATGTCCTATCGTCAGTTCAACAGGATGCGGTAAATCAGCCCGCCGTTGCGGAGAACAAGCATCTGGACGCAGCGTTGTGGGTGGACAGACAGATGCAGGCGATCATGCCGCATCACCGCAAGCGCAACTGCGTTCCGATCCCAGCGCGGTCGAGCAGTGCCGACTACATCATAGCAGCAGCAAGCTCATGCCGCAAACATTCGACCACACTTTGTACCTTTGGAATAAGGTGGCAGCGCTGTGGATATACCGCCCAGATCGGCTCGTCGATAGGCCGAAATTCAGCAAGAAGAATCTCGACCATCCCATGTTTAAGATGTGGAAGAATGTAGAAACCCGGCAACTGGCAGATGCCTAGCCCGGAAATGCAGGCTTCAACGACCGCGTGACCGCTGTTGCAACTGAACCGTCCCTTAGGATGATGCAGATGTTCCTTACCGCCAGACATGAAATTCCAGGTAGAACTCGACCCGATGATGCATTCATGACTTTGTAGGTCTGCGACTTTTGTCGGTCTGCCCGCGAGTGCGAGATAACTCGGGGCGGCGCAAGTGTAGAGTGTACGAGATGCGACTTGGGTCGCAATGAGACGCGGGTCGGAAATATGCCCCGTTCTGATTGCGAGATCATAATCTTCGGCGACGAGATCGACAACTCGGTTCGATAGATCGATGGCGACGTTGAGTTTGGGACGATGCATTGCGAAGCGTCGGATGATGGGTGCCACGAAGCGCTCGCCCATTGCCGTAGAGCAGGTCACTCTCAATAAACCCTGAGGCTCTCCCTGTTCGCCTATCAAGGCCATGGCCTCGTCGCGCTCCTGCGCCATCCGTGCACACCGCTCGAAAAACGTCTGACCGGTGTCGGTCAGCCGCACGGTCCTGGTCGTACGGTAGAAGAGGCGCGCCTGCACTCGGCGTTCGAGCGCCATGATGGAACGACTGACATGCGTGGGCGACATACCGATGAGTGTGGCTGCACGCGTAAATGAACGGGTAGTCGCGACCGCTATGAATTCGTCGATGCCGTCCCACTGCGACATATTATCCCTCCCAAGACATAGTCTATTGCGAATAAACTATATTAACCTGCTCCGGGCGCAATGATAGGCCGTGGGTCAGACTGAATCTGAGGATGCCAAATGAAAACCCGTGCTGCCGTCGCCTTCGAAGCCAAGAAACCGCTTGAAATCGTCGAGGTCGATCTTGAGGGACCAAAAGCAGGTGAAGTGCTGGTGGAGATCATGGCGACGGGCATCTGCCATACCGACGCCTACACACTCGACGGCCTGGATAGCGAAGGGCTGTTCCCCTCAATCCTGGGCCATGAGGGGGCAGGCATCGTGCGCGAAGTCGGAACCGGCGTCACTTCGGTTAAGCCTGGCGATCATGTCATCCCGCTCTACACCCCCGAATGTCGCCAGTGCAAAAGCTGCCTGTCGGGCAAGACCAACCTGTGCACCGCGATCCGTGCGACACAGGGCAAGGGTCTGATGCCCGACGGTACGACGCGCTTTTCATACAAGGGGCAGCCGATCTTCCATTATATGGGCTGCTCGACCTTCTCCAACTTTACCGTACTGCCCGAAATCGCGGTCGCGAAAATTCGGCGGGACGCGCCCTTTCAGTCCAGCTGTTATATCGGCTGCGGCGTCACCACCGGTGTCGGCGCGGTCATCAACACGGCCAAGGTGCAGGTCGGCGACAATGTCGTCATCTTCGGCCTGGGCGGGATCGGCCTCAACGTCATCCAGGGCGCGCGCCTCGCCGGCGCCAACAAGATCATCGGCGTCGACATCAACGCCGATCGTGAGGAATGGGGCCGCAAGTTCGGCATGACCGACTTCCTCAACTCCAAAGGCCTGTCGCGCGAAGAGACGGTGACGAAGATCGTCGAGATGACCGATGGCGGCGCCGACTATACGTTCGACGCGACCGGCAATACCGATGTGATGCGCACCGCGCTGGAGGCGTGCCATCGCGGCTGGGGCACATCCATCATCATCGGCGTGGCCGAAGCAGGCAAGGAGATCATGACCCGCCCCTTCCAGCTCGTCACCGGGCGCAACTGGCGCGGCACTGCCTTTGGCGGCGCCAAAGGCCGGACCGACGTGCCCAATATCGTGGACATGTACATGACCGGCAAGATCGAGATCGATCCGATGATCACCCATGTCATGGGTCTGGAGGAGATCAACACGGCCTTCGACCTGATGCGCGAGGGCAAGAGCATCCGTTCGGTCGTGGTGTTCTGAACAAAGCGATTTTTCAAAGGAGAGTGATTATGGCGGTTATTTCAGGCGACGGCGTGTTTTCGCACGTTTTCCTTGGCGCAAACGACGTTGAGGCATCGGTAAAATTCTACGATGCGGCTCTGGGCGCCTTGGGCGTGAACAATCTCGGTCCCTTTGGCAATGGCTGGATCCTTTACGGCAAGGACAAGCCGGCGTTCATCATTGCCAAGCCTGGCAATGGCGAAGCGGCGTCGAGCAATGGCGCAACCACTGGCTTTGCAGCTGCGAGCACAGAAGAGGTCGATGCCTTCCACGCCGCAGGCTTGGCCAATGGCGGAACGGACGAGGGCGCGGCGGGCGCGCGTGGACATCTGCCTGGTGCCTACGCCGCCTATTTGCGCGATCCGGCCGGCAACAAGATCTGCACCTACACCTTTATCGACGCGTAAGGCAGGACATGGCTCTCGAAAAGATAACGACGAGCCGTAGCTTTGGGGGCGTGCAGGGCGTGTATAAACATGCTTCTGCCGCCACCGGCACGGACATGAGCTTCTCCGTCTACGTGCCTGAGCATGAGGCGGGTGCCAGATTGCCGGTGGTCTGGTATCTATCGGGCCTGACCTGCACGCACGCCAATGTGACCGAAAAAGGCGAGTTTCGCCGCGTCTGCGCAGAGCGGGGTCTTATCTTCGTGGCACCGGACACGTCGCCGCGCGGCGAGGGGGTGGCGGACGACGCCGCAGGCGCCTACGACTTTGGTCTTGGCGCTGGCTTCTATGTTGATGCGACGCAGGAACCGTTCGTGCCGCATTATCGCATGTGGACCTATGTTACGCAGGAACTGCCAGCGCTGATCGCAGAGCAATTTCCTGCTGACATGGATCGCCAGTCGATCATGGGACACAGCATGGGCGGGCACGGTGCGCTTACCATCGGTCTGTCCTTCCCCGATCGCTTCAGGGCGGTGTCAGCCTTCTCGCCGATCGTCGCGCCCTCCCAGGTGCCATGGGGCCAGAGGGCACTTGCCGGTTATTTGGGTGACGCCGTGGCGGCATGGCGCAAGCATGATGCCGTGGCGTTGATCGAAGATGGGGCGCGGGTCACCGACCTGTTGATCGATCAGGGCGAAGCCGACACGTTTCTGACGGAGCAGCTCAGGCCGCATTTGCTGGAAGAAGCATGCGCAGCCGCCGGAATACTGCTGACGCTGCGGCTCCAGCCTGGCTACGATCATAGCTACTACTTCATTTCCACCTTCATGGCCGATCACCTGCGCTGGCATGCGGATCGGCTGGCGATACAGAAAGGTTGATGATTCAGATTTTCGTTAGGACTCGCAACGGGGTAGATCGGCGCCGGCGCGAACCCACTTCGAATTTCTTCCAGGCCACTGCATATCAATGAGAATATATTTGGAGTCGGGATCCTGATAGGCGCGGATCAGGCTCCGACCAATGTCTCCGTGTGGGAGTCTTTTCAGATAGATTTACCGCACTAAGGGAAGTCCTCTGCGACGCCGATCCACACCGTCAACGAAAGCGTCACGGATTTCGGCTAACATTACAGTTGCGCTTTATTGAAAACTCTGAATCAATAGGTCTCCATGGTATGGAGGTCATGGATGACGGGTGCATCGATCGAGACGACGCTGGAACTGTGGGCATCCGGTTTGCGCGACGC
>NZ_SGIS01000076.1 GCF_004208535.1 Sphingomonas populi | reverse complement strand
CGCCAGAACGGTTGATGACCTCTGGCGCATTATCGGCCAATCTATCGACGAATTCACCCCCGCAGAGTGCAAAAACTACTTCGCTCACTGCGGATATGATGCTTTTTGATCGAAAAATGCTCTAGCTCCAGTCGCAAGGCATCGCGGATCAGCATTGCGCAGCGACAATGCGCTGCGGTCAAGGTGAAACGACGGACGACCGAGAAGCCGAAGACGCGGCCATACCATTCGATGGCACCGTCAAGATCGGGAACGCGGAGTGCATGATGATCGAGGACGAGCAGATCCACGACATTGCCGATGCCTCGATCAACTTGAGGACGGCGGTCGCAGTTGCCACGCCGTCGCCAGCGCGCCAATTGCGCCAATGCTACCATAGACGCCGCACATGATGCTCAGCGCGTGTGCAATAGCGGCAGGACCGGTGAAGAAGCCATCGCTGACCATGGCGATGGCGGTTGCCGAAAGCCCACCGCCGAACACGCCGTACAGCATGTATTGCAGGCTCGAAATGCGGCCTATCAGATTTGCTGGGGCGATGGCGGCGACCATCGTGTTAGCGATCGGAATGCAGGTCGTGCCGAGGAGCATGATTAGAGCCAGCAGGACCCATGTGCCGGCAAGCGTTGGATAGATTGGCGCGAAAACGTGAACAACAATGTTCGCCAGCAGGAGGATCGCACCCAGTAGCATTGGCCCCGAGAGACCGAATCGGCGCTTGGTCATATCGATGAGCCAGCCGGTAGCGAATAGCCCCAGTGGCGGCAGGACAAGCATCATCACTCCGAGCCTGGTGCCGACTTCCGGTATGGTCAGACCCCAGCGACGAACCAGGACCGGCACAACCCACGCCGCAAAACCAAGCGTCAGCATGCCTGCCGCTGTGTTGAAGATCGCCAGCGGGAAAAATACGCCTTTGCGCCCCGCGATGAAGCGCAGCGCGTCACTATAGCTCGCGCCTTTTAGCTCGCTTGGTCGGCCCGGCTCCGAGACGAGGCTGACGAGTAGCATGATCGGTAGGCCCAAGGTGCCCAATATCAACAGGACCGCCTGCCAGGGATGAAGGTCTCCGAGCAACGGCACTCCAACCAACAAACCGCGCCCGATCAGTCCCAGCAGCAGCCCCCCACCCAGCAGCGCCAACGCGGTACCGAGCATGATCGCCATGGCATAAATGGCGAACGCCCGACCTCGGCGTTCGGGCGGGATGGCAGAGCGCAGCATCGAAACGCCGGTTGGTTGGATGACGCTTTCACCGATTCCGACGCCGGCCCGTGCGGCGAACATACTGGCGTAGCTAAGCGCAAATCCGCATGCCCCGGTCAGCAGAGACCAGGCGGCGATGCCGGCCACAAGCAACCTTCGACGATTGACCCGGTCCGCCATCAGGCCGGCGGGCAGAAGAAACAGTACGTTGGAGAGTGAAAAGGCCAGACCATAAAGTTGACTGACCTGCGTATCTGTAAGCCCTAAATCGGACTTTATCGGCAGAAGCAGAAGTTGCATGATCTGGCGGTCTAGCGCTCCAAGCATCGCAGCCAGAGTCAGCACGACAAGCAGCATGGTCTGCCGCCCGGATCGTCCAGAGTAAGGATCGGCCTCAGTCGCCGTCCCCGAGGCGCTGGCGCTCGCATCTCCATCGGAGTTCATCAGCATCACCACTCCCGTCACACAAACCATATTGAGAAAGGGACCAAGGGACGAATATCCTCTGCTCCCTTTTGTTTAAAACTTTGCGGAAACGCGCATCCCATATGTCCGGGGCGCGCCCGGCCTAGCCGCGAAATAGCCGCCTGCTCCGAAATAGACTCCGCTATTAAGATCGCGATGGTTTTCCAGATTGCGTACAAATCCGCCGATCGACCAGTTTCCGTCCTCCGGGCTGAAATCGGCTGATAGGTTCGACTGCCAGAACGAAGGGGCCATTTCAGGAGCGATATATTCGAACGCGATGTAACGCGAACTCTTATACTGTGTATCGGCTGACAGGACGAGCTTGTAGGCCGCGATCGGAATTGTCTGCTGCGCGCCCAACTGGATCACCCATTTCGGTGATTGGTATGATGGCTTGCCGGAGCAGTTGACGATCGTAAAGCGCGGATCAGCCGTCGATTGCCCGTAAGGGCAGCCAACGACGGGAGCGGCATTGAACGGGATTTGATATTGGAAATCATCAAACTTCGCGTCGAGATACTGAACCGTCCCCTTCAGCACCGTCGTGGCCGTGGCAGCGAGCTGCAAATCCGCCTCGATGCCCTTGACCGTCGAGCGCCCGACATTTTCAGTAAACACTCCGGTAGCACCAGCCTTGTCGATGCCAAAATGAGCGATCTGCTGGTTCCGATATTTCCAGATGAATGCCTCAAGGTTCAGCTGCACGCGGTTGTCGAAGAATCGGTTTTTCGATCCAAGGGTATAGGCGTCGAGATATTCGGGTTCGAACGTCTCATAACCATTGGCAAGTGAAAAGCCGCCCGAACGGTAACCGTTTTCGAAACTCGCATAGACCAGTGACCGTGGCCCAAGATCATATTCGGCAGCCAGCCGAAAGGTCGGTCGACTGTTTGACAGGCCAGTGTTGACAACGGTCGTCGTTCGCGTGGCGATCGCACCCGTCGCCACGCCGTTCACGATAATCGGGACGGGCCTTCCACCAACCGCGGGAATGGCAAAAGGCAGCTGCTCGGGGCGATCGGTGAGCGGCACCAATGGCGCGTCGGGACAAAGAGTACCCGTTGGCGCGGTACACGCCTGCGCGATGACAGTGCCGATGCCGTCAAATCGCTTGCGGTCATGCGTGTAGCGCAGGCCGCCCGTCAGCCGGAAGCGGTCTGCGACATGCCAGGTCAAACGACCAAAAGCCGCCCAGGATTGGGTTTTCGAGGTGAAATCCTGGTAGTTCGACAGCACCGACTGCGCAAAAGTGTAATTACCCTTCGCCGCCTCGTCGTAATAATATGCCCCCAAGATGTAATCGAGCGCGCCGACCTTTCCAGTTAAACGAGATTCCAGGCTACCCTGCCGGAATTTTTCCTGGGTGAACGGTGTGAAGCCCGCGTTACTGTGCTGGTCTCGGAGTTGCGCCGCCCGCCATGCAGGAATTACGGTGAATGTACCGATCCCGGTCTGCCAGATTATCTCCGCATTGGCGCCAAAAAAATCGTCATCAAGATAGCTGTTGGTAGGAAGCGCGTTAAGATTGCGCCGAACCTGACCGGCGAACCGCGTCGCTCGCAAAGCCTGTGCGACCGGATCCAGCAACCCGACGGACGAACCGAAGCCGCTGGGGTTAAAAGTATAAGTGCCGGTTGTCGCATTGAATGCGCCCAGTGTAGCGACATAGGTAGCACCCTGCGCCCGACCGGCCTGATGCGCATAGTCGCCCTGTACGCGCACGGACAGCGTGTCAGTAAGTTTGCCAAGCATCTGGAAGCGAAGAGCCTTTACGTCCTCATCGGACGTTCCGTCGGACAAATACCCATCGCGCTTCGACAGCGTGCCGGAGAGGCGAACGGCTCCTCGATCACCGAGCGGCAGATTGATCGCGGCCTGGGTGCTGATCGCATCGTAATTCCCGTAACTTGCGTCGATCTTTCCCGAAGTTTCGCCGATCTTGGGGCGTGCGGGAATGACATTTATTGCACCCGCCGTCGCGTTGCGCCCGTAGAGCGTGCCTTGGGGACCTTTGAGAACCTCGATCCGCTCAAGATCGTAGAAAAGTCCGGACGTGCTGGCAGGCCGGCCGATATACACCCCGTCATAATTGAACGCGACCGCAGGATCAGTATAGCCGTTGGTCGTGAAGTTGCCGACGCCGCGGACAAAAAATGTCGTGTTGGCCCCGCCGCCATTGGCAACATTCAACGCAGGAGAAAGGTCGTCGAGGCCCGACGCCGACGATATTCCCGACCGAACCAGGTCGTCACCGGTCAGAACATCGACGGCAACCGCGGCACGCTGCAGATTTTCTTCGCGGCGCTGGGCGGTCACGATAATTTCCTGGATGCCGCTCCCGGCCTGATCCTGCGGCGAGCTCCCTGCAGCGGGCGCGTCCTGCGCTTGCGCGGGGTTTGCCAGCAGCGCCGCAGCCAGTGCGGACGACAAGTTCCACAAAATGCGTGATTTCAACATCTCTTCCTCCCCTATTTGGTCAACGGCAGTTTTCCTTTTACAAGGAATTTATACCCCGTGCACCGGACCGCCTATCTAATCAGATTGCAATATCCTAGAACGCCAATAAGCATGCGCATTAATTCCTCTATAAGGGAAAATAATGCATGTCAAGGAGATGTTCGTCGTGCCTGACTGCATCATAATCGGCGTAATGCAGAATATAAGTTGATGCCGGCGAGATCCTCCCCGCTGGTGAACAGGTCCTGGTTCAACCCACGCGGGTCGAGTGCGCACTGATGCCCTTGAGCACACGGTCGAGATCGTCGTTGGTCAGATCCGGCAGCGCGCCCCGGTCGAACGCGCGCTGGATCATCGCCCGGTAGATCGGACCGACCGAGCCACCTCTGGGTCGGCGCTGATCAGGACCCACTGGAACAATATATTCCTTTTTTTAAACAGTTGAACTGAAAGCGGTCCAAGTTCGATTTCGCCACCTATTCACAGAACCGCCGGAGGATCGCCTCGGGATCGGCGGTACGCTCGTAATTGCTTATATGAGGGGTAGTTGTGTCAAGAGGTTCAGGGCGACATAATCTGGTCTCCGTTAGGACTATCTGGATAGCCTGGTTTGGGTCCTGGTGCATGATCAGACGCGGTGTCCGCGCCCGCTCCAACTTATATTCGGTCAGGGCATATAGCGACTGAACCAACATCCCGCTTGCTGCGGAGGGGGACCCAGGGGGGCGGAACCATTCTCACCGATCGGCATGGATAATGCCCTGCAGTTACGCGGTTCGCCTACCTGGCATCCAGCAGGGTCTGCAGGCCCTGTGGATATGGAAAGGTGCTGGAGATTATGCGTGTGTCACGATTGCCCCCTCGATCACTACGCCGGCGTTGACGTATTTCCAGAGTGCCACGATAAGTTTGCGGGCCACGGCGACGATTGTCGGCTTTTTCAACCGCCCACCATTTTGCAGCACGCGCGCCACCCCAACAATTCTGTCCCAGCTTCGTCAGCAACCGATGCAGGCCATAGCCGCAGGGGCCCGCCTCGTAGCAGAAGCTCAACGACGTATCCGGTGCCATCAGCCGTTTAACCAGCTTCCTGACCGCATCGTCTTCATTGGCAACCGTGCCGACGTAGCGCACCTCACCCCCGCGTTCTCCGTCGGCAACACCGACTGCGATGGTCTCCTTATGCACGTCCAGGCCGATGTACTTCACTACCTCCGTCATGACTCGCCTCCGTTGCTGAGAAATCCATCATCAGCATCTCAGATTTGAGCCGCCGAGGCTCTGGCAGTCATGGGGTCTAAGGATGGCTCAAGCGCCGAACCTCGGTCAGACTGGATGAGGCACCGCATTTCAACCATAGCTCTTGAAGAGCGGCTCGTGCCGGATCAGCCCGGAACGCATCCAATGCGTCGGCGTCAGGGAAGTAAAGCAAATGCACCTCACTCTTCTCATTCGTCGATCGCAACCGCTCCGGCCGGCGCCGAAACCCTCGCGCGCGCCATGACGCTGATCGAAAGCGCCAAGATGAATGGCCTCGATCCCCAAGCCTATATCACCGACCTGCTCAATCGCATCCACGATCACAAGATCAACAGGATTGACGAAGTGCTGCCCTGGAATTGGGCGCCGCTGACCGTTCCGCAGATATTGGTCGGCTGATGGCCGCGGTCACTTACGTCCGAACCCTCGACTATGTCGCCAGGATGCTCGGCGAGGACGTGGCGTTGCTGGAAGCCATCGTCTCGAACCACGACAATCTGACCTACGGCGCCATCATCAGCGTCTACACCGGTCCCGACGAGGCCATCACCGCGCTAACCGATCGCGGCGTCGAAGAGTTGACGGACATGCTGAGCGAACCGCGTCTCACGACCAAAACCTGGCACCAGTTTCTCGATGACTTCGTCGATGATCCCGAACTCGCCGCCCGCTTCAAGGCCCGGGCACTGCGGTAGCAATCGGACGGTTACAGAGGGACGATGGGAGGTTTCGGTTGTCGCAGACCCCCGCCTGACCGGCCGGGACTGAGCGCAGCTGTCGCGATGCCGATGAACGCTTCCAAAGGGCAGAGCGCTGGTTCTACGCTGAAAAACTCCAAGCTATCGGTTCGTCATGTCTCAGCCATGCCAGGTTGTACCGGTAAGCGCTCCCGAACGCGCCTATGGCCTATCATCAGTAAGAAGCCGGCAGCGATCACTAAGAGCATTGTATCGATGGCCAATCCGACGTCTGATACCGGACGGATCATAGCGAGATGCAGCAGGCCAAGCGTCCCGGCGGCGATTGCCGTTACAATGCGAAGTACCGCACGGATGGCACCGACGAACGGCGAGGCGATCAAGATCGCAAGCGTCACCGTCCAATAAAGCGGTAGAGCCGGGGCGGCGGTCAGCAGCACACCCAGCGCGGCAACCAGCAAGGCGACGGGTTGTCCCCAGACAATGCCATCCCAGACACGCTCCCACCGAAGTGAGGCGCGTCCCTGGTCACGGCGCCGGGCAAGCAGGATCTGTGCTCCAGTCGCAACCAGCGTCGTCATGCCCAGCCCCAGCACAAGGTAGACGATTTTCAGAATAATCCCGCCATAGGTCCCAAAGTGCAACGGAACGAGCATCCCGTAGATGCGCACGCCGACATTGCCGTCCGTCAAACCAAGGCGACCAAGGAACCGGCCATTGCCGTCAAAACTCCACACTTCCGCGCGCGTTAGATGTCCCGGCGCGGCCACGACCAAACGGACCTGCTGGCCACGGGTAGCGACATCGTCGAGTTGCACGCTCTCGACCCGCGCGCCGGGTTGGCGTCGATCCAACTCGCGCACAATAGCGCCCAAGTTGGGAAAAGGTGCGGGGCGCGGGTCGGCAATTGCGGGCGCCCCGGCGATCGCCGCTACGGCGCGGTTGGTATCGCCCTTGAACGCAACCATCGCCAGAATCAGGATGATGAGACTGGCCAGACCGAGCAGGGAACCGGTCAGCGCGACGATGAAGTGGAACGGCAATGCCCAGACGCCGATGCGATTGTGAAGATCGGCATTGGCGAGCCGTTTCGATCCTCCCCAGCGTAGCCTGAACGCATCCTTGATGATGCGACGATGCGCCAGCAGACCTGAGAACAGGCTGGCGAGCAGCGAGGTCCCGATCAGCCCGACTATCCAGATGCCGAAGGGAGCAGGAACGTGCAGCGTGCGATGGTGCTCGCGCAGGAACGTCGTCCAGGATGCTATCGCGCGCGGCACGACGGAGCCGTTCGCGTCGAGATTCCATTCGCGATGGTTGCCCTTCGCGTCGACCGCGAGAGCGGTCATCCGCGGGAATTCCGGCGTTGGGGCGGACAGGAACACGGCATGGTCCAGTCTCGCTGCTTTCGCGACGGAATAGGCGTTGCGCGCTGAAAGACCGAGTAAAGCCGGACCGGCACCTGTTACGACCGGCGCATCGGGCCGTTCCCATTGTTCGAATTCATCAGCGACGACCGCCAACGAGCCGCTCAGGCAGATCAGATAGATTAGCGCGCCGAACACGATGCCGACCAGCGAATGGCTGGCGAGTAGCTGTCGGGTAATGTTGCGGGTGGGCATGGCAGACGCGGTCATCGGACCACCATTACGGACGTGGCGATGGTCGTGATCGCAACGCCCAGCAGTCCTGCGGATGGCAGCAAAAGCCGCCGGCTTGCGAGGACCAACGTCATCGCTGCGCCCCACAGTGACGGTATCAGCAATCCGGCCAGCATCAGGCGGGTCGCATCAGCGAGCGGCGCGGTCGTCGCGAAGAGCACACCGACGCCAGTCGAGGCGGTAAATGCGACGGGACCCGCGCCGACACCGAGTATCGTTCCACGCAGCCAGCGGTTGCGAGATCGCACAACTGGCGGCGCATACCTCTCTCTCACAATCCGCGGCGTGCGAAACTCGATCCGTGACAGAATGAACACGAACGCGACGATCGCTGCGGTTTCCAGCGTCAGCGGGATGCCGACTTCAAGGCCAAACGCCGTGGTCCACAACGTCAGCGCGATCACCCATGCGATGAGCGAGCCCGCAAGGAGCCTGCGCCGGCGATGATCGCGGCGCCATGCCATCCACAGCAGAAGAACCGCGACGGAGGAGCAGCAGATTGCAACGAGCGAAAGCAACACAGTCATTATTCCCCCTCCGCCCTCATATTGCAACTGCGAGTGACGTGCAATAGCGCAGTGATTAGCGGGGTTCGATCCAGGGGGGATTTTTGCGATGGTATTTGTTCGTTCGGTTTTGGCGGTCATGCTGCTCGGCACATCGCCCGCGGCGATAGCGCAAGTCGCCACCCAGGATAAGGCGACGACGCCGGAAGCTCAGGTTGCCGATCCAGGCGGGGACGACATCATCGTAACCGGCGAGAAGGCCAATCGCACGTTGCAGGATACGCCGGCTAGAGCATAAATCGATCTGATTGAATCGTGGGCGATTCCCAAATCGGTTGCGATCTGATTCAGTACGGCCTTCGAGCAAGGAGGTTGATACATGCCCAGGGCGCTGTCGGTTGATCTACGCAAGC
>NZ_SGIS01000075.1 GCF_004208535.1 Sphingomonas populi | reverse complement strand
GCTGGGCCGAATGGCCGAGCCCGAAGAGATCGCCTCAGTCGTAGCTTTCCTCGCGTCTGACGATGCCAGTTTCATGACCGGCTCGGAACTGGTCGTCGACGGTGGCTACACCGCTAAATAAGAGTGAATGACATGGGCGGAGTTTTGGAAGGCGCGGTAGCGCTCGTTACAGGAGCCAGCGGTGGCATAGGCAGCGCTACCGTGACGGCGATGCTGGAGGCGGGCGCCGAGGTCATCGCGACCGACCTGCGCGCGCCCGAGATCGGCACGCTGACGCTGGCGCATGACGTGACCGACGAGCAGGACTGGCAAAAGATCGCGGCGACCATTCAGGAGCGTTGGGGAAGGCTCGACGTGCTCGTCAATAACGCCGGCGTCGTCAAGATCGCAACGATCGAAGAACACTCTCTCGCCGACTGGCGGCGCGTGATGGCGGTCAATGCAGATTCGATGCTGCTTTCGCATAAGGCGATGCTGCCGTTACTCAAGGAAGCGGGCAAAACCCGCGAGGGCGGCGCATCGATCATCAACATCTCCTCGACCAGTGGTCTGGTCGGCAATTCTTTTTCGGCCGCTTATGGAGCCAGCAAGGGCGCGGTGCGGCTGTTTAGCAAATGTGCAGCGATCGAATTCGCTGCTTTGCGATACAATATTCGCGTCAACTCGGTTCACCCCGGGGGCGTCAAGACCAACATGAGTGAGCATATATTCGCGACGTTCGTGAAACTGGGCCTCGCACCGGACTTGGAGACGGCACGCGCCGAAGCTGATCGATTGATGGCGATGGGCCGCACGTGCGACCCCAAGGAAATCGCCAGCGGCATTGTATTCCTCGGTTCGACGGGAGCAAGCTTCATGACGGGGTCGGAACTGGTGATCGACGGGGGCTGGACCGCGAGCTGAGATGCGAAAGAGCGCCAACTTTCGCTTAAACGACAGCCATCATCGGCGCGGCGCTGGGACGAGCGCTGCGATACGAGTCTCTGGGCCAATGCCGAGCGATGGAAGGCGGAGTTCGGCGTCGAGCCAGTGAAGTTGCCGTAAGGCGAATCCAACGGCGCGGTGTATTGCACGGCGGGCGCAGACGTTGATGGCAAGTTATTACGGGCTGACCGAAAGGCATGGCCAGTTGAGGAGATCGGCATGACAAAGCATGAGACTATGCGTTCCGCAGGTTTGGACGCGGCATTCGGCGAACTTCAGGAGCTTCTCGGTGATAAGCTAAGCACTGCGTCGGGTGTCATCGCGCAATATGCTTCTGGAGAATCCTTTCCGGATGCCTATCCGCCCGACGCGGTGGCATTTCCGAGCTCGACCGACGAGGTCAGCGAAATTGCCAAAATATGCCACCGCCATCGTCTCCCGATGGTGGCGAGCGGTGCAGG
Organism: Sphingomonas populi; assembly: GCF_004208535.1. Taxonomy (GTDB): domain Bacteria; phylum Pseudomonadota; class Alphaproteobacteria; order Sphingomonadales; family Sphingomonadaceae; genus Sphingomonas; species Sphingomonas populi. The sequence goes on along the minus strand of NZ_SGIS01000075.1, from coordinate 8,396 downwards.
CACATCGCTGGAGGGCCATATCGCGGCGCCGTCCGGTGGACTTGCCGTCAATTTTGCCAAGATGGATCGCATCCTCGAGGTCAATGAATCCGATCTCGATTGCGGTGTCGAGCCGGGGGTCACGCGCGAGCAGCTCAACCATTATCTGCGTGACCGCGGCCTCTTCTTTCCTATCGATCCTGGCGCTGATGCGTCGATCGGTGGCATGGCGTCTACACGCGCCTCCGGTACGAATGCGGTGCGTTATGGCACCATGGCGCAAAACGTCCTGGGGCTGACCATTGTCCAGCCGGACGGCACCGTGATCCGGACGGGCGGACGAGCGCGAAAGTCCTCTGCAGGCTATGACCTTACACGGCTGTATGTCGGCTCCGAAGGCACATTGGGATTCATTACCGAAATAAAGCTGCGGCTCTACGGCATTCCTGAATCGATCCTTTCTGCCACCTGCGGTTTTCAAACGCTGGCTGGCGCGGTTGAAACAGTCATGCAGACCATTCAGCTCGGCATCCCCATTGCGCGGGTCGAGTTCATGGACGAGACGCAGGTTCGCGCTTGCAATGCCTATTCAGCGCTCAGGCTTCCCGAGCAGCCCCATCTGTTCCTCGAGTTCCACGGCAGTCCGGCAGGCACGGAAGAGCAGGCGCAGGTCGTCGCCGAACTGGCAGAAGCGAATTGCGGCAGCGGCTTCACATGGGCCACGTCTTCCGAGGAGCGCAACCGTCTTTGGAGAGCGCGGCACAACGCCTACCACGCCAATCGCGCCTTCCGCCCGAATGCGACGATCTGGGCTTCTGATGTTGCGGTGCCTATCAGCGAGTTGCCGAATGCCGTCTTGTCGGTTCGCGCCGACATCGAGCGCAACGGATTGTCGGCTCCGATCGTAGGTCATGTCGGAGACGGCAATTTCCATGTGTCATTCCTGATCGCACCCGATGATGCCGATGAAAAGCGCCGCGCCGAGGATGTCTATTCACGCATGATCCATGCCGCCATCGCCGCCGGTGGAACATGCACGGGCGAGCATGGGATCGGCATGGTGAAGCAGGATTATCTGATCGAGGAGGCAGGCGCTGACGCGGTCGCTTCCATGCGGGCCATCAAACAGGCACTCGACCCACTCAATCTCATGAATCCTGGCAAGATATTCGCCTAACCTCGCCCACCATCCGCCGCGAGCTCAAGCGACGCAGCGCCATCGAGCCGATAATCGGGCACACAAAATCTGACGGACTACTCGAGCGGAAGCATCTCGCCGGCGCTCAGGGCGATGCGATCAACGCGCTTCTCGTCGCTGCCGGCCACAATATGCGACTGCTCGTCGCCTGGCTCGCCGCGCTTTGGCGTGCGTTCCTCGCATGGATCGCGCTCGTCCTCCCGGTCCAGCCCACAGCCGCCTGAAAACCTGCGGCTGCGCGCATCGACCGCCCGTAGTCCGACCTCGCGCAACGAGACACCTTTTGCCGACATCGAGTTGTTCACGGACGACTAGCGTACAACCTCAACGTCCAACCGCAGATCCTGGACCAGAACGTCCTCGTAGCCTTTGAACCGCGAACCCACTGGGGCCTTGGCCTTGAGGCGCACCTCGCGTGTCACCACCAGCTTTGACTTCACCGTCCCGCGCCGGCGCTTCACCCGCTTCCTGCCCTTGGCGGGCTCGGGCTGAGTCGACTTCTCCATACCCGATGGCTTCGGCTTGAGCTTCGGACGCGGCGGCAGGCCCTTCAGTTGCCTGATCTCGTCCCGCAGTGCCTCATTCTCGACCTTGAGCTCTTCGTTCTGGGCCCGAAGCGTCTCGCTCTCTTCAGCCAACCGGTCGCAACGTTCAACCAGCGTAGCAACAACACGCCGAAGGTCGAAATCGCCCTCATCACCGTCAATGCCGCCGCCAGAAGTCATCCATAGCCTGAATAAAACTTCGCATGCCTCCGCAAGACCCTTGCCCGGAAATCTGCCCCGGTTACCTCGGTCGGCAGCTTACCTGATGAAAAACGAGCTTCTCGGGTGCTGGACGCAAAACTTCGGAGAAACTGGTCGGCGGGTTGGCGTGTCTGTGGATAACCATTCTCGCTTATGAGATTGGTCGCCGGTCGCGAAATAGGACAATCGGGAGATGCTCGGCTGGCCTTTCGCGTATTAGCCGATGCAGATAATGGGTGTCTGCCGCCGATAGGGCAGCCGGTGTAAGGCTCGGCGTTTTGCAGTCCTTCGCCGCTTGGACGGTCGCGGCAAACGCATATAGGATAATGTCGAGCAGAGGACCTCCATCCAATTGGACGATAGTAGCATATTTAGCGTCGCCCATAGCTTTATGCTTGACGCGGGCGGGGTAGTCTTCTCGAAAATGTAGGATTGAGGATCATTTTCGTGCCTGAAGCCAAGATAGAGTATTTGCGAAACGCCTGGTATGCGGCAGCTTGGTCGGACGAAGTTGGCAGAACGCCACTTTCCCGGACATTTTTGGACCAACCGGTCGTCATGTTTCGCGAGGAGGATGGAGCGCCCGTCGCCTTGGCGGATCGCTGCCCGCACAGGTTTGCCCCACTCTCGAAAGGCAAGCTGGTCGAAAACGCCATCGAGTGCCCCTATCACGGCCTGCGGTTCGGCAGCGACGGTAGCTGTGTGCACAATTACCACGGGCCAGTGCCGAAGGCCGCTACGGTCCAGGCCTTCCCGTTGATGGAGCGGCATGGCGTAGCATGGATCTGGATGGGGGATGCTGCCCAGGCAAGCGAGGACAAGCTGCCTGACTTTGGATCCTTTGATACCGATCCACGCTTTGCGGTGGTGCGCGGCTATCTTCCGGTTTCAGGCAACTACCAGCTTCCGGTCGACAATCTGCTGGACCTGACCCATGCCCAATTTCTGCACCCGGCCCTGGGTAACCCCGATTCCAGCGATAACTCGACCTTCAGTATGAAGAGCGAAGGCTCAACCGTCTGGGCGAAGTATTTTTTCAAGGGCGAGTCAGTGACGCCGTTCACCAGGATGATCTGGGAGAGCAAGTCTGAAACCTGCGATCGTTGGGCTCATATGCGTTGGGACGCACCAAGCAATCTTTATCTTGAGGTCGGTGTCACTGAGTGCGGTGCCTCTTCGGACGAAGCGCTTATGATCCCTTCTTACCATTTTCTGACGCCCGAAACCGCCAAGACATCGCATTACTTCTGGCTCAACGCCCGCAACGTCCGGATCGATGACAAAACACTGGATGAGATTTTCTGGAAGGGCGTGGACAGTGCATTTCGCCATGAGGATGAGCCGATGATCGCCCTCGTCCAGGAGCGAATGGGCGATGCAGACTTTGACGATTTGCGGCCGATCTTTCTCACCACAGACAGAGCAGCAGGCCGTGCTCGCCAGATACTGACCCAATTTATAAATGCCGAGCGCGTTGGGACTCCGCCCACTTCTGATCGCCAGCGTGAGGTGGCGTCTGGAAATGGCGCCGGCTTAACCGAGAAGGCGAATGTCTAGCCCGCAGATCGAATGAGCGTGTATTGCGTTGGATCTACCTTTCCAGGGCGTTCAATGTTCAAGGCAGGAACGGTCATCGGCGCCACCTCTATGGAAGGCTTTCGTCCTGCGCAAATTGACATTCCTCGAAATTATATAAATTGACGGATGATGTCAGCCGATAAAAGATCGACGTGACCTCATCTCGTCATAAATAGGAGAGGCCAAGATGTTCCATAAAGAGCTGTCGCAATACGCAGAACAATATCAGCGCTTCGTCTCATTGCATCGGGAAGAGGGGATTCTCGAGATCCGGTTGCATGGCCATGGCGACGATCAGGCTTCCATCATCTGGGATGTCGAGGTCCACCACGGTCTGTCACACCTCTTCTATGACATCGCCCGCGATCCCGAAAACAAGTGTGTCATCATCACTGGCACCGCTGATGGTTTTATCGCTCGCGAAGAAATTCCCAACTCTAAGCCCACGCCGGAAAATCCGGACCAAGCCGTTCCCTCTTTCATCTGGGATGGCGTCCTGTCCCATGGGCGGTACTTGCTGAATAATCTTCTCGAAATTGAAGTTCCGGTCATCGCAGCCGTCAATGGCCCCGCTCTCTATCACGCGGAGTTGGCTCTTTTGGGCGACATCGTTCTCGCCAGTGAAGAGGCTTCGTTTCAAGACACGCCGCACTTTTTCTCCAACATCGTACCTGGCGACGGCATTCAGACGCTTTTCCAGCGATTGATTAATCCTGTCAGGGCCGGCTATTTCCTGCTGACCGGCGAGAAGATTGGCGCCCGGAGAGCCTATGAACTCGGCCTCGTTAATGAGGTGCTGCCTGCCGACGAATTGCTGGCGCGGGCTTGGTACTGGGCGCGTTTCATCCTCGACAGGTCGCCTCTTGTCGTCAAATATTCGAGGATTGTGCTGACGCGACATTGGAAGAAGCTTTTCCTCGAAGAACATGGCTACGGTCTTGCACTCGAAGGGCTTGCCGTCGGTGCCGGGTCTCGCATGACTGAAAATGATCCCGCGAAGCGTGCGCGAGGCCATGACTACAATAATTAACCGTCCAGAAGCCCGAGCGTCAGCAAAAGCCGCGGATAATGGCAACTTTGGCGCCCCTTTGAGGGGTGGTTGTCGGTGACCGCGCCAAGCCGGGTAAGGCTGGATTCCTTCCGAGAAGGGATCTGACCATTGCCTGGCCGCCACGTCACCGATCACCAAAGGAAACTTTATACGAAGGCCCGACAGACAGATGGCGTCGCAGTCGCTGCGGCGATAGCATCGTTCGGCAAGTCGACCGCGTACTTGCTCGAAGGGGAAGGCCAGAGCGCGCCTCGGCCGTCAGAGGTGCGAGGACGGCGACGTCCAGACCCCTTGATCGACATCTTCGACGCTGAGGTGGTGCCGATGTTGAACGCTGCGCCGGGACTTCGGGCAGTCGGCATTTTCAGGGAACTGGAGCGCCGCCATCCCAGTCTGGATCCGGGCGTACGTCGAACGCTGGAACGACGTATCCGCGCATGGCGCGCGCTCAACGGCGTCGAGCAGGAAGTGATCTTTCGCCAGGTCCACGAGCCCAGGCGGATGGGGATGTCAGATTTTACCGAGATGGGCGACCTCGGCGCCCAGACTGTCACCGTCGCTGGTCAACGGCTGGATCACCGCTTTTACCATTTTCGTCTCGGCTACAGCGGGTTCGAGCATGCCCATGTCATTCTGGGTGGCGAGAGCTTCGTTGCCCTGGCGGAAGGGCTGCAGAACGCCCTGTGGGCATTGGGCGGCGTGCCGTGTGGATTGGCGTCCAAAGCGGGACCCGATCCAAGTCTTGATAACGGACTGATCCGGCGCGATTTTCGAGCTCAAGCCGTGCAGGGATCGGCGCGGATCTGGACCCCACTCTGGTACATTGTCGGCAGCCTTTTCAATCGCTTGCCGACAGGCTGCCGGGGTACCGCTTTGGACGCCGATCCACACGCATCGACCGCCCGTAGTCCGACCTCGCGCAACGAGACACCGAAACCGCCCCCTTTGCCGACATCGAGTTGTTCACGGACGACGAGATGGTCCAGGCGCCGACACCGAGCCGTCCGATCCCCGGCAGCATGGTCGGCGCCAGTCTCCTGGCCTATGTGCTGGTGTCGAAATTTGACGACCAGTTGCCGCTCTATCGGCAAAACGAGATTTTCGCGCGCATGGGCGCCGATATTCCGCGTAGCACCCTTGCCACTGCTATCGTGTTCTTGTGGACGTCCAACCCGACATACTTCACTGTACTGCTCATTGCTCGTCTCCATGCAGGAGGTCGCGCCGACCTGTCCGACGCGACCTCCTGAATATTACGAGACGGGGTCGCACAGCCTCAGGCCATCATGTGGTCTAGAAGCTGTATCCAAGCGTGATGCCATATGTACGGGGCGCGGCGGGGATAGCTACGTCCGACGCTCCGGCCGTGGCACCAATGAAGGTGTAATAGTAGGTGTTGGTGAGGTTGTTTCCCCAAACCGATACTCGCAAGCCATCATCACCTTCCCACCCAAGCGAGGCCGAAAGAGCCACATATTGCTTGACGAAGAGTCGGTTATCCAGTTCGCCGTAGGCCTTGCCGGAATACAGCAGATTGCTGCTCAGCTTCACGTGTCCGCTTTCAACGGGACGGCGATAATCGAAGCCGACATTCCCCGAATATTTGGGCGCGTACGGAAGGCGGTTGCCCTTCGCGTTGTAGGTTGGATCACCGAAATCGTCTAGGCCGTTGGACAGACGGTTCGTATTGGGCGCGCCAGGGAAGTCCCCAAGCTGGGTGTGCAAGTATCCCCCACTCGCATGCAGAGTAAGTTCACGCGTGATCCTGCCCGTCAGATCAGCTTCAATGCCGTAAATACTCGCGCTTGGCCCGTTAACTGTGGTGACAACTCCAGCGGCTCTCTTCTGAAACTGAATGTTCTTGAAGTTGTAATAGAAAGCCGCGGCGTTGAACGTGATCTTTCGATCAAAAAACTGCGTCTTCAAACCCGCTTCATAGGCGTCAATCTGTTCAGGCTGGTAAGCCTCGTTGAATGACGGAGCCGTTCCTAGGGCAAAATTGCCCGATTTCACACCCCGGTTATAAGAGATATAGCCAAGGACGTCAGGCGAAAACTTATAATCGAGAGACAGGCGCCAGGTGGGCTTGGACTTCAAATATTCCTTAGTCTGCTCCGGATCGACGAAAATCGGGCTGTTCACAATGGTTTCGGAGCCGATATAGGTTACCTTGTCGCGGCTGTACCGAATACCCGCTGTCAGATTGAGTTTGTCCGTCAGCGGGTAAGTACCCTGAGCGAACCCTGCGATCGATCGTGTTCGGCCTTGACCATACACCGACACACCGCCGATGGGCCCGAAAAGCACGCCCGTGACATTCACGGGATCGAAGGCTGTATCATAGTTGAAATAATATACGCCCGCGAGCCACTGGAACCGTGAGCTGGAAGGGGCCATGACATGGAACTCTTCGGATATCATGCGCGTACGCATGAAGAATTCCCCCTTGACGAAAGCCAAAGACGAAGTGTCCTGATCGAACACCTGATAGCCCGAGAATTTCTGGTAAGCCGAGATATTGCGGATCTGGAAGCCGCCAAAATCATGCGTCGCGGTGAGTGACCCGCCGTAGCTCTTACCGCTTATCGTCGACGCTACATCACCGGCAGTCCGATAACGCCCAAGGTAACCCTCTCCGGTGAGAAGGGTCGAGCCGGGAGGATTTTGTAAATCGATGTTATCGTGATCAAAATTGCTATAATTTCCGGATACCATGATCCGTGTCTTGTTATCGGGCGTGAACAGCAATTTACCGCGCAGATTGAAATCGCGCGCGTAGAATGCCTTCTGATCAAGGGTAACGTTCCTGCCCCAACCCTTGTTTTGATTTTGATATTGAATGGCAACGTTTGCCGAGACATTATCTGCTAGCACCCCCGAAACATAGGCCGATGCTTTGACGGTTTCGTAGTTCGCATAGCCGACATCGAAATTCATTTCGGGCGTGGACGACGGATCCTTGGTAATGACTTGCACCACGCCTCCCGTCGCATTGCGGCCGAAAAGCGTGCCTTGCGGGCCCTTCAACACCTCAATGCGCTCCAGTCCGTTGAATTCGAACACGTTCGCAAAGGTGGTCGGCTGATAAACTCCATCGACATAGATCGCGACAGAGCTTTCTGCGGCGAGGTCGCCGGACGAGAAGCCGATACCCCGCATGAAGAGGTTCGCGGAACCGTTCTGCTTATTGACCTGCAGGTTGGGAGACGCGGCCTGGAGTTGCGATATGCCGGTCACCCCAGAGTTGGACAGCGAGGATGCTCCAATCGCGCTGATCGAAATAGGCACATCCTGAAGTCGCTGATCGCGACGCTGCGCGGTAACGACAATATCGCCAGCGCCGATATCTGACGTATTTTCCTGCGGATGCTGAGCGGCACTACTAGTCTGCGCCTCGACGGGCTGGGCCAAGATGGTAATGGCCGAAACTCCGCCCAGCAATAGCATTTTAAGCGCCATCTTTAATCTCCTCACCCATTCTTATTATTCTGATAGAAACCAGAAATTTTTTGATCCCTCGGCTCCTCCCCTCTTGGCTACGGGGGCGGATGCCGGAAACCATTGAACGCGCGTTCATATGATAGGGGTATTAAACGATGTCAATCTCCTATGCTTCGCTCGGGGAAATGGCGGGCGCAATTTTAATCGTAATCATCTTAAGTCCGCTTGTCTGTGAGCGGTGAATTGAGGCTGGCATAGACCGGGCATCTATCGGAACCTAGTGCAGCGAGTCAGACGGAAGATGCAGGCAGTCTGGCGAGCTTGTCGAGGATTTGAGCGGCGGGCTTGGTCCAGACGAAGGGCTTTGGGTCGGCGTTGTGTTCCTTGAGGTAGCGATTGATGG
>NZ_SGIS01000074.1 GCF_004208535.1 Sphingomonas populi | reverse complement strand
CCTTCGTGATCCAATATCATCCGAACCGCACGGGCGCGAACCTCGGGTGAAAACTTGTTCGTTGTCTTGCTCATATCGGCTCCGCCTTCTCAGGAGTTGGAGCCTCCGACAATCCCGGGGCGGTTCAGTTCAACGAGAGCGGCCCCGATGGTCTGGCAACACGCAAAGCGCCGGGGGGGCCTCGATCCTGAACGATGAGCAGCGCGCCCGGCTTGCGGCGGTTGTCGAGGCGGGACCGATCCCTGCGGCGCATGGCGTGGTGCGTTGGCGGCTTGCCGATCTGGCGCAGTGGATCTGGGATGAGTTCGCGCTCTCCGTCACGCGCCACACTCTCGGGCGCGAGCTTCGCGCTATGGGCTATCGCAAGCTTTCGGCGCGGCCCCGCCACCATGGCCAGAAGCCAGATGATATTGTCGATTTTAAAAAAGCTTTGCCGCCCGTCTGGCGCAAATCAAGCTCACCCGGCGTTGGGCCAGGCGCGGCACACGCCCCTCAGCGCCCAAGAATCAACGCCGCTCCTCAGCATGGATCTTCGGCGCAATCTGCCTCGCTGAAGGCAAAGCTGCGGGCATCGTCATGCCCAAATGCAACAGCGAGGCTATGAGCATGCATCTCGAGGAAATCGCCTTCCACGTCGGGCCGGGCGCCCATGCCGTCTTGCTGCTCGATCAGGCCGGATGGCACGGATCAGCCGAGTTGATCGTGCCGCCCAATATCGCCCTGATGTCGCTGCCGCCGAGATGCCCGGAACTCAACCCAGTCGAGAACCTTTGGCAGTTCATGCGTGACAACTGGCTGTCCAACCGCATCTTCACATCCTACGAGGACATCGTTGACCATTGCTGCTTCGCTTGGAACGCGCTCGTCGAGCAACCATGGCGCATCATGTCCATCGGACTGCGACAGTGGGCACATGGGTTCTGATCAATGCGCCTTGGTATGAGCTGCTACGGGATTTGTCCCGTGCGTGCTTCGATGCGGGCAGAGCGCCCTCGCCTGCGCGGCGATATCAAGATCATCGGCGCGGCCAACGCCAACGCGCTCATGTCGAACACGAGCAGCTTCCTGAGCTGGGCGGCCAATGAGGTCGCATTGTTCACTTGCAGGCTTGGTTCAGGTTGGCCGAACTGGCCGCATCTTCCATCACGCAAAAGGTCAAGGCGAGGGTCCTGGTGCATGCCGTAGGTGATTGCTGCTCCTCAACCGTCCCAGCGCCGGTTCCGCCTTTGCCGGGGGGTCGTGGCGAAGCGATGCCTTGAGGGCTTCATCGAAGAAGTCCTGCTGCTTCCCGCTGCCTTGCTGCCGCTCCACATTCTTCGAATGAACCCGGTCTTGCTCCTCGGGTACCGAATTCAGCTCTTCGTTGGCATACACCAGCTACCATGGCTTCTGTCGACTTCTCCCGACCCATTCGGCGACATCGCTACCGCCATACTCCGCAGCGACCGGAGAGGCCGGGAGATCTCCCGGGGTAAGACGTTGATCCTTCGCTCGGTCGCCGCCGGATTTACCAAAGCGCGCGCCTGTCTGGGTATTGGGCGTCCCCATCCATTGCTGGGTTACCCCGCCGCACCGGCCTTGTATCCGCTTTCTGTTCGTCAGCTCCGAGCTATACCTCCGACTTCCTTCCCACCCCGCCTCGCGACGACGCGGTTGCCTTCAGCGAGCAGTTCCCACCAGCGGGGCCTGCAAGGGACTTGCACCTCCCACATCAACGCCATGCCTGATGCACAAAAAGCGGCGGGCCATGGCCCGCCGCCCAATCTTGTTTTGTGACGATCAGAACTTGGCCGAGAAACCGGCGAAGAAAGAGCGCCCGATGACGTCATAGGTGTTCGGGAAGGTATTGCCCGCGTTCGAATCGGTGCCGACGGTCGAGCCGACGATCGGCGGCTGCTTGTCGAACAGATTCTGCACGCCGACCCGGAAGTCGAACGATTTGTTGACCGAGAAGGTCGCGGTTTCGTCAAAGTACGAGAAGGCCGGAATCGTGCTCTTCAGGATCGGCGTATCCGCATCTGCGGTCACCTTGCTGAGGAACCGCCAGCGCGTGGTGAGATTGACCCCGCCGAGACCAAGGTCGACCGTCACGACATGCTTGTAGCGCGACATCGGCTCGTGCGGGCTGCTATCGGCGCCGAAATGACCGGCATATTGATAGCCATCCTGCTTGTAGTTCAGGATGTAATTGGCCGCGTAGCTTACGGCATAGGTAAAGCCGCCCGCAGTGGCACCGTGATATTCAGTATTGAACTCAAGGCCATCCGTCGCGATCTGCGAGAGGTTTTGGTAGGTCGCCGGCACGCCGAACTGGAGGTTGCCGCTCAGCGAACCATCAAGCGTGTTGCGCTTGATGCTCTGGCAAGCCGACGTACTGCCGCCGATGAAGCATGCGTTGATGACCGATTGCGGCGAGGCCACATCGATCGCGTTGTTGATCTCGATGTTGTAATAGTCGAGCGACATCGAGAAAGCGCGCAGGCTCGGCGGGTTGATGACGACGCCGACAGTGAACGTGTCGCTCTTTTCGGCTTGCAGATTGGGGTTGCCGCCGGTGAAGATATTGATCTGGCCAGCAACGGGTTCCGGAATCCGGCCAATCGACGAGGGCGGCGCGCCCTGTGCCTGGCAGATCGTCGCGACCGTTGTCGAGATCGCGCCCGCGCACGGGTCGGCGTTCAAGCTGCCCGTGCCGCCGGTGACGGGAGCATACAACTCGTTGATGTTCGGCGCGCGAACCGCGCGTTGGTAAATGCCGCGGAAGCGCAGGCCTTCGACCGGGCTGTAATCACCACCGTACTTGTAGGTGCTGACGCCACCGGCGGTCGAATAATCCGAATAACGATAGCCGCCTTCGAAATCGAGCGCATTAATGAGCGGCCGATCCTGCACGATCGGGATCTTGGCCTCGATATAAACTTCCTTGGTGTCGTAGCGACCTCCGATGTTCTGGCCCTGGCCGTAATAGATCAGGTCGCCCGATGCGTAATCGCCGGAGACCGTGGTGACGGCCTTTTCGCGGCGGTATTCGACACCGACGTTGATCGCGGCCGGGTTGTTGGCGAACGGGCTTTGGATGAAGCGCAGGTTGCCCGAGACGTTACCGCCCGCGATGAACTGCGAGGTGGTGGTATCCTGGGTGGCGTTACGCAGCACGAAGGCGAGTGACTTGGCGGACAACGTCCCTGTCGTGAACAGGTTGAGCGGAACGCAGCCGTTGGAAGTGTCGCGGCACTGCGGGCCGTTCGGTCCCGAGATCACGTCGAGCGCCTGGGTTAGCGCCGAGTAGGAGAGATCGTTCTCCAGCACTTCGTTTTTCTTCACGTGGCCGTACTGGACGAAGGCGTCGAAGTTGAAATCGGGGTTGATCGCGCCGCGCAGGCCGCCGACGAACTGGTAGCTCTCGGTCGTGTGCTGTTCGGTCCGCCCACCGGTTTCCGTGACGCGCCGGCGGATACCCACCGTGGACGCACCGGTTTGCTTATTGATGACAAGAGCAGGGTTCGCAGCCGTATCGAAGAAGGCGGCCCGCTCGCCAGCCGTCAGGAACGGATTGTCCGGCGAAATATCGAACGTGTAGCCTGCGGTCGCGGTCGGCGCGAGGTTGGTGATCGATTTGACGTGCTCGTAATTGCCGCGACCGTAAATCTCGATGCCGTCGGCGATCTCGTACCGGCCCAGCGCCATGCCGTTGTAGCGTTCGAGCGGGATCTGCCCGTAGTTGACGCTGTTAAACCCGTAGGGAATGACATCCGAAGAGAGGCTGCCGTCATCGCGGATTTGCTGACGTCCGGCACCGGGAATGTCGAACGCCGTCGGCGTCGTGTTCGAAGAACCGCCGCTGTCGGTGGTGCAGGTGGACGGATGCGAAAGGCAGGGATCGTTCGAATCAACAGTGTGGGTGAGCAGCGAGCGGTCGCCGAACTTCAGCGTGTTGCGCTTCGAATAGCCGACGCTCGCAACGAGGTTACCGCGATCACCGAGCTTGATGCCGCCGGTAAGCGCGGCGTCATACTGGCCCGCGTCGCCGTATCGCGAAATTTGCGCGCTGCCGTCGGCGCGCAGGCCGGTGAAGCGGTCGTCGAGCACGAAGTTGACGACACCCGCGATCGCGTCCGAACCGTAAACGGCGGACGCGCCGCCGGTCAGGATGTCGATCCGCTTGATGAGCGCGGTCGGGATGGTGTTGACGTCGACGGCGCCGGTCGTGTCGTAGGAGGGGGCGCGCTTGCCGTCGATCAGGACGAGCGTGCGGTTCGGGCCGAGGCCGCGCAGATCGACCGTGGCCGCGCCATCGCCCGGATTGTTGCTCGCGGCCGTGCCGCCGGGCTGGAACTGCGGGTTCGCGGTCAGGATCTGTTCGACCGTAATGGCGTTCTGCGTCTTCAGGGCTTCTGCCGAGATCGTGGCGATCGGGCTCGATCCGACAAGGTCCGGACGCGTGATGCGCGAACCGGTAACGACGACTTCCGCTTCGGGTGCCTCGGGCGCGGCAGACGTGTCGGGCTGCGGCGTGGGCTGGTCAGCGGCGAAAGCGGGCGTAGCGCCGAGGGCTAGCGCTAGCGGAGCGGCAGCGAGAAGCAGGCGCACCTTCCCCGAAGAACGAATAATCATGGTCCTGAAAGTCCCTTTTGATACCCTGGCCGACGGATCGTTGCGCCCGCACAGAGAAAGCCGATCCCGATGACGGACATGCCGCTCGGAACATACCTAAGGGATGAGGCGCTACTTTCAGCGTGTAAAGATGTCGTTTATGTTGCAACGCACTTTCGATGCGGGATGTGGCGCGACAGCAACGTATTGTGTCAGACCTGAAACATATCTGTAAAATTCGGTCTACGTCGCTCCCGCGCGCGCGTGGCTAGTGCGCAGCCATCGGCCCTGCCACCAGCAGCGGATCGAGCTTCGCGCCCTGCCAGCGGATCGCCCAGTGCAGGTGCGGGCCGGTCGCGCGGCCGGTCGCGCCCGAGAGGGCGACGGGCTGGCCGCGCCGGACGTGATCACCGACGCGCACGTCGATCCGCGAAAGATGCAGGAACGCGGTGTTGAGGCCCATGCCGTGGTCGATCATCAGCAAATTGCCCTCCAGCGTGAAGGGATGGTCCGCTGCGAGGATCACCACGCCGTCCGCCGGCGCCAATACCACCGTTCCGGTCGGCTTGGCGATGTCGAGGCCAGAATGATAGGCGCCCGCCTCGCCGTTCTTGTAGATGCGCTGCGAGCCGAACAGCGTCGAGATCCGCCCCGTCGTCGGCCACATAAACGCCTGCCGCCAGCCTTGTGCATCGGTCTTCAGCGCCCGCGCGGCGGCGATCTGGGCGAGTTCGGTGGGGCGGATGCGGGCGAATTCGGGGGCGGGAACCGGATATTTGGGCAGGCTCGCCAGCCTTGAGATATCCCAGTTACGCGGCGCGACATTGAGCTGGTCGCGCACCTGCCGACCATCGTCGAGCGTGGCGACCAATGTCGTGATCGGCCCGGCGTCACGATCGAAGCCGAACACGAAGCGCCCGTCGCGCGCCACCGGCACGCTCGCGCCGTTGACCGTCACCAGTGTTGCACCTGCGGGCGCGGTGCCGATCACCAGCCCGCCCTGAATCACGCTGCCGGTGTAGCTGAATCGGACGGGACCGGACGGACGCGGTGGTGGCACGCTTGGCGAACGCGCGACCGGCGTGGCCGGCGCGGGCGGGATGCTCGGATAGCGCGGCACGGTCGCGCAACTGCCGAGCAGCAGCAGCGCCACCGTCGCACTCCCCGTAAAGGCGGGGTATTTGCGGAAGGCTCCCAGCGTAAATCGTATCGAGTTTTCCCGCGAAAGCGGGACTCCAGAGCCAGGCAGAGCAACGATGTGCGGTTCTTGTGGCTCTGGACTCCCGCCTGCGCGGGAGAACAGGAAGGGGCGCAACGATCCCGCAGGGACGCGGCGCATCAGGCGCTCAGCGCCTCGGTGGCGAGGGTCGCGCTCGCATAGGCTTCCTGCCGCGCCGCGCTCCAGTAGCGCAGATCTTCCAGAACGATCCGCGCGCCGCTCACCGCGCACAGCACATGGTCGCCGGGGGTGAGCACGCGGAAGCCGTTCGCCATATAGTGCAGCCGGGCGAGGCGATCGGTGTTGGGCATCAGCATGGTGGCGGCTCTCGGCTAGAACAGGTTCGGCTGGTCGGCCGGCTCGGATTTGCGATCATAGGGCTTGGGGCCGGCGCGCTCAACCTTGGCATCGACCTGTCCGTCGCGGAAATGGAGCGTCACCGCCCCCGCCGCGCGCGCCGCAGCGCCCGAGACGAGCGTGTCACCGCTGGCACGCGCCGTCACGCGCACATAGCCACGGTCGAGCAAGGCATCGGGGTTGAGCGACTGCGCCAGCCGCCAGGTCCGATCGAGCCGGTCGCGCGCGCTCTCCAACTGGCGAGCCAGCACCGCCGGGCGGAGCGCCCCGGACGAGCGATCGAGCACGCCGCGCGCTACCGTCACGCGCCGTTCCAGCCCACGATCGAGCCGCGCGCCGAGATCGTCGGCGCGCTGACGCTGTGGCCCGAGCAGCGCGTCGCGCCGGGGGATCACCCGCACCAGCGCCTCCAGCTTTTCGCGCGCGCGCTCATGATAGCGCCGCGCGCAGCGTTCGGTGCGCTGGCCGTGCGCCGCCAGCGTCAGCCGCAGGTCGGCGAGCACCGGCACCGCCATCTCCGCCGCCGCCGTCGGGGTCGGCGCGCGCAGGTCAGCGGCATGATCGGCGAGCGTCGTGTCGGTCTCATGCCCGACCGCAGAGATGATCGGGATCGAACACGCCGCGATCGCGCGCACCACGATCTCGTCGTTGAACGACCACAGATCCTCGATCGAGCCGCCGCCGCGCGCGACGATGATGAGGTCGGGCCGCGCCACTGCCCCGCCGGGCACCAGCGCGTCGAACCCCCGGATCGCCGCCGCCACCTCCGCCGCCGATCCGTCGCCCTGCACCTTGACCGGCCAGACGATGACATGGCTCGGGCAGCGATCCTCGAGTCGGTGGAGGATGTCGCGGATCACCGCGCCGGTGGGAGATGTCACCACGCCGATCACGCGCGGCAGGAACGGCAGCCGCTGCTTGCGCTGGGCGTCGAACAGCCCTTCGCCGGCGAGCTTCGCCTTCAGTTTCTCCAGCAGCGCCATCAGCGCGCCTTCGCCGGCTAGTTCCATCCGTTCGATGATGATCTGGTATTTCGACCGCCCCGGATAGGTGGTGATGCGCCCGGTCGCGATCACCTCGATGCCGTCCTGCGGCTGGAACGGCAGCATGTTGACCTGCCCTTTCCAGATCACCCCGTCGATCACCGCGCCGTCATCTTTCAGCGCGAGATAGGCGTGGCCCGACGCGACGCGCTTGTAGCCCGAAATCTCGCCGCGCAGCCGGACATGGCCGAACTCGCCCTCGACCACGCGCTTGAGCTTCGCCGCCAGTTCGCCGACCGAGAGCGGCGCGGCGTTGTCGCCCGCCATCTCCTCGGCTACCAGCCGCGCCTGGCTATCGTAAAAGGGGTCCGCCATGAATGTCCTGCTGATCGGCTCGGGGGGTCGCGAACATGCGCTCGCCTGGAAGCTCGCGCAATCGCCGGGCCTCCATAGTCTGTTCGCCGCACCGGGCAATCCGGGCATCGCGGCGCATGCGCAGGTGGTCGCGCTCGACGTGACCGATCATGCGGCGGTGGTGGCGTTCGCGGGCGAGCAGGCGATCGGCCTCGTCGTGATCGGCCCCGAAGCGCCGCTGGTCGATGGCCTCGCCGATTCCCTCCGCGCCGCCGGCGTCGCCGTGTTCGGCCCCTCGGCGGCTGCCGCCCAGCTCGAAGGCTCGAAGAGCTTCACCAAGGCGCTCTGCGACCGCGCCGGCATCCCCACCGCCGGCTATGCGCGCGTCACCTCGCTTGAGGAGGGCCTCGCCGCGCTCGACCGTTTCGGCATCCCGGTCGTCGTCAAGGCGGACGGCCTCGCCGCCGGCAAGGGCGTCACCGTCGCCGAAACCCGCGCCGCCGCCGAAGCCGCTTTGCGCGATCTGTTCGCCGCCCCCGGCGGTGAAGCGGTGATCGAGGAATTCCTTGAAGGCGAGGAAGTCAGCCTGTTCGTGCTGACCGATGGCACCGCGATCCTCCCGTTCGGCACCGCGCAGGACCACAAGCGCGTCGGCGACGGCGACACCGGCCCCAACACCGGCGGGATGGGCGCCTACAGCCCCGCCACCGTTCTGACGCCCGAGCTGGAGCAGCGCGCGCTCGACGAGATCATCTGGCCGACCGTCCGCACGCTGGCGGCAGAGGGCAATCCCTTCTCGGGCGTGCTCTACGCCGGACTGATGCTGACCGCGCAAGGCCCCAAGCTGATCGAATATAACGCGCGCTTCGGCGACCCCGAATGCCAGGTGCTGATGGTGCGGCTGGAGGACGATCTGCTCGACGTGATGCTCGCCGTGGCCGAAGGGCGGTTGGGCGAGCGCGGCGCGGCGCGGTTCGCCGAGGCGACCGCGCTGACCGTGGTGTTGGCCGCGCGCGGCTACCCCGGCACGCCCGAGGCCGGCGGCGCGATCGCCGGACTCGACGCCGCCGAGGTCACCGGCGCACGCGTGTTCCAGGCCGGCACGCGGATCGAGGAGGGCGCGCTGGTCGCGGCCGGCGGCCGCGTGCTGGCGGTGACGGCCACCGGCGCCGACGTGCGCGCGGCGCAAGGCGCGGCCTATGCGGCGGTGGATGCGCTCGACTTCGCAAGCGGCTTCTGCCGCCGCGACATCGGCTGGCGCGAGGTGGCGCGGGCGGGGTAGGGAGTTTCCCTATCATTTAGCTCGCAAACAGGCGCAAGCACTACGTGCATTCGCGAACGGCCGCGTAGCCGGGCTCATCATATTGCCAGGACAGAAATTGGATAAAAATTCGATACCATCCAGCCGTCGTTCGTAAATAGTTAATTGATTATTTCGGTCAGATTGACTGCTATTAGTCGAATCGGATTGTTCACGACTTAGGTGAAGGGTTCTTGCATATGGCGGAAGGCAATAAAACGGGTACTGATTTGCTCGGTCTTGCCGCCTACGGCGAGGCGATCAATACTGTCACAAAAGGCGTGGTTGATGGCGCTGGCGCATTTTTAAGCCGCATTTGCTTGCCGGTCTCGGAGGAGTTTGGCTTGCTACTGAGAGATAAGGTAGCAAATTGGCGAGCGAGGAATGCCGCAAAAATGCTTGAGGCGGCTGAAATTTTGGTCGGTCCTCCTACAGACGGAGCCAGTAAAACCGCACATCCGCGCCTAGTTCACATCGCCGTTCAGGAAGCGTCGTGGACCGATAATGATCAGTTGCAAAATATGTGGGCGGGGCTGCTTGCATCGTCGTGCAGCTCATCCTCTCCAAACGAAGACAATTTATTGTTAATGAACATTCTAAAGCAGCTAACCGCTGAAGAAGTTATAATGTTGAACTGGCTTTGTGAGTTCTTGATCAAGGGTAAAACGTCTGGAGGATATGTCCATACAATCGCTCAGTGGATTGATCGAGCAGAATTATTGTGCAGATCTGGTATCATGGACGCGGATAGAGCAGACCTCATACTGGATCATCTGCGGAATCTTGGCCTCATGGCGGAGGGGTCCGGTTTCGATATTAGAACTGGGAATGCCCGCATTTGGGCAAGTTCGACCGCCATTGCTCTTTATGCTCGTTGTAAAGGACACCGTGGTCGCATAATCGATTTTTACGAGCCTCTGGAAGATTATGATGCTTTGTTAAAAAAGCATGATTTGGAAAGTTATAATTCTACCTTTGACAGCGATAATTTGCATTATCCTGCGGAAAATTCGGAATGATACCAAGATTCACTGATCAGAACTCGCGAGCCCAATCACGCAGGCCGATAGACATGATCTTCCAGGGCTGGTCGACCAGCTTGTTCCAGGCGTCGCAGCAATGGTCGACGATGTCGTCATAGGAGC
>NZ_SGIS01000073.1 GCF_004208535.1 Sphingomonas populi | reverse complement strand
CGCCTCCGCGACAACGGCAAACCCGCCAAGGTCGCCCTCGTCGCAACCATGCGAAAACTCATCATCACACTCAATGCCATGCTCAAATCACAGCAAACATACCGGCCGGCATGAACACAGTTGCTCGACACGAACGGGGTGAGACGGTCAGCCGAACTCGACCGCCTCGAACCGGATCGGTTCGCCCACGGCGGCCTCGGCCAGCGCGCCGTCCCACATCACGCGGTTGCCGCGCACGATCGTGCCGATCGGCTTGCCGGTCAGCGCCATGCCCGTGAACGGCGACCAGCCGCAGCGCGACGCCAGCCAGTCCTCGGTGATCGTCCAGCGCGCCTTCAGATCGACGATCGAAAAATCGGCGTCATAGCCGACCGCGATCCGGCCCTTGCCGACGATCCCGAAAATCCGCTGCGCACCCGCGCTGGTCAGGTCGATCACGCGCTGGAGCGTGGTGCGGCCTTCCGCGACATGGTTGAGCAGCAGCGGCAGCAAGGTCTGCACGCCGGGCATGCCGCTCGGAGAATCGGGATAGGGCTTGGCCTTCTCCTCGATCGTGTGCGGCGCGTGGTCCGAGCCGATCACGTCAGGCACGCCCTGCCGCAGCCAATGCCACAGCCCATCGCGGTGCGCGCCCGAGCGGATCGGCGGGTTCATCTGCGCGTAGCTGCCGAGACGGGGATAGGCCTCCTCGCCCGCCAGCGTGAGATGCTGCGGCGTCACCTCGCAGGTGGCGATGTCCTTGTGCTGCGACAGCAGTTCGAGTTCCGCCGGTGTGGTGATGTGGAGGACGTGGATTCGCCGCCGCGCCGCACGCGCCAGCGCGAGGATTCGCCGCGTCGCCAGCAGCGCGCTTTCGTCGTCGCGCCACACCGGATGCGAGGACGGATCGCCGGGGATGCGCTCGCCCGCGCGCGCGTTCATCCGCGCTTCGTCCTCGGCGTGGATCGCGACGCGGCGCTTGCCCGACGCTAGCACTTCGGCGAGCGACGAATCCTCGGACACGAGCAGATCGCCGGTCGAGGCGCCCATGAAAATCTTGACGCCAGCCGTGCCCGGCATCCGCTCCAGTTCGGCGAGGTCGGCGGCGTTCACATTGGTCGCGCCGACGTAGAACGCATGGTCGCACCACATGCGATGATGCGCGCGCGTCAGCTTGTCGGTGATCGCGGCGGCGCTGTCGGTGTTCGGCTTGGTGTTGGGCATTTCGAACACCGACGTCACCCCGCCGAGCACGGCAGCGCGGCTGCCGCTTTCGAGATCCTCCTTGTGGACCAGCCCCGGCTCGCGGAAATGGACTTGCGTGTCGATCACGCCGGGCAGGATGTCGAGCCCGGTGCAGTCGATCGTCTCGCCGGCATCGCCGGTCGCGCCGATCGCGGCGATCTTGCCGCCGATCACGCCGACGGTGGTTTGCACCGGGCCGCTCGGCAAATGCACCGTTCCGCCCGTCAGCATCAGATCGAACCGCGCCATAGCTGCCTCTTTCGCTTAGTCTCCCGCCCTCCTACCTGTTGATGATGACCGAAACCACCCCGACCCTGCTCGCCGACCGCGCATTGATCCGTATCGCCGGGGATGACCCGCGCGGTTTCCTGCAGGGCTTGCTGACGCAAGACGTGATCGGGCTGGATGCCTCGGGTCCGCGCTGGGGCGGGCTGCTCACGCCGCAGGGCAAGGCTTTGTTCGATTTCCTGCTGTGGGCGGATGGCGACGCGGTGCTGGTCGATTGCGAGGCGAGCGCCGCCGCGGCGCTGACGCGGCGGCTGTCGATGTACCGGCTGCGCCGTGCGATCACGATCGAGGCGGCCGATGGCGCAGTGCATTGGTCGTCGCTGCACGGCGCGTTCGCCGATCCGCGCCTGCCCGATCTCGGTTTCCGCTGGATCGGCGCGGGTGGCGGGGAACCGGCCGATGCGGCGTGGCGCGCGCACCGGCTCGCGCGCGGCGTGACCGAAGGGGTCGGCGAGCTCGGCAGCGACCAGACACTCTGGCTCGAATGCAACGCGCGCGAGCTGAACGGGGTCAGCTTCACCAAGGGCTGCTATGTCGGGCAGGAAAACACCGCGCGGATGAACTATCGCGCCAAGGTCAACCGCCGGCTGGTGGTGGCGCCGCTGGGCGAACCGGGCGACCGCACCCGCGCGGCGTATCCCGAGCTTGGGCTGATGGTCGAACTGCGCCGCATCGAAGCGCTCGGCGATGCGGTACGGCCGGCGTGGTTGGAGGCGGCTTTGGCCGAGGCCGGGCCGGCTGCCTAAATTCGGAGCGCATCAATAGCTCCGTTCGTCCTGAGTAACGGCCGAGTAGCCCGCAGGGCGTATAGAGGTCGTGTATCGAAGGACAAGCCCCGAGAACGACCTGTGCTTCGATACGGGCTCTCGATACGGCTTCGCCTACTCGATCCCTACTCAGCACGAACCGTTACGGCTGCCATCAAAAGATAGAGCTAAGCGCTCGGCATTCGCCACCTTGCGTATCTTCCCCACGCACAAAAAAAGGGGGCCGGTTTCCCGACCCCCTCTCTTAGAACTTTCGTCCAGCTCTGGCTTAGTTGCCCGAACCCGGACCGTACGTGATTTCCACGCGACGGTTCTGCACTTCGCGAACGCCGTCGGCGGTCTGAACGCGCAGATGGGCGGGGTCTTCGCCGAACGCCTGCGTGGTCATCACGGTCTCGGGGATCGAGTGGGCCGACAGATAGGCCTTCACCGAGTCCGCGCGACGCTGCGACAGGCCGACGTTGTACTTCGGCGTGCCCGAGCGATCGGTGAAGCCGGCCAGCATGACCTGCGCGTTGCCGCACGACTGGTACTGGCTGATGGCGTTGTCGAGGATCGACGACGCTTCTGCCGTGATGTCCGACTTGTCCCATTCGAAGAACACGATGAACGGACCAGGCGAGCAGACCACCGGAGGCGGCGGCGGCGGAGGGGTAGGCTCCGGCGGCGGCGGCGGGGGCGGAGGAGGCGGCGGCGGCGGCGGAGCAGCAGGCTCGCCGAAGTTGTACGTCAGGCCACCGAGCAGGCTGTGCGAACGATAGCGCGTGTCGTAGCTCGCGCCCTCGACACCGACCAGCTTTACGTTGGCAGCGTTGAAGAAACGATACTTGAGCGAGATGTCGACATGGTCGGAAAGCGGAGCGCGAACGCCCGCGATGCCCTGCCATGCGAAGACCGTGTCGCTGTCGTCGAGGATGGCCGCACGGTTGCCGGCGCGAACGCCTGCCATCGATACGCGCGCAACGCCGACACCACCGCCGACGAAGCCCTGAATGCCATTGTCATCGCCGAAGTCGAGCAGGCCGTTGACCATGAAGCTCAGAGCCGACGTGTGGCTGTGCGGGCTGTTATAGTTGCCGGGTCCAGCGAAACCGCCGGGCGTGGTCACGAACGGGCTGTTGACCGACGAACGATAGGTATCGCCCTTGGCGAACTTGTAAGCGACTTCGCTTTCAAGCCGGAACATGCCAAGATCGTAACCGATGACGCCATCGACGTCGTAACCGGTCTTCGTCTTGTAGGTCGAAGCCGACGGCACATTGCCGATATCGAACTTCGAGTCTTCGACGATCATACCGCCGCCTTCGACGCCAACATACCACGACTTATCGCGGGCAAGAGCTGGCGTTGCGAGAGCAGTGGAGGCAAGCGCGATGAATACGGCTAGCTTCCGCATAGAAATCCCCTTTCATTAGGTGTCACTCGGACAGCCCAAACTCCCTAGGACGGGCTTGGTTTCCACGCAAGCGCACAAATACCTGAGACTGTTGCAGAAGCGCAACAGCCCGGGCCTCAAAGGGGTTTCCCCCGGATTACGCGGCGATCAAACCATGTGTGTGCAATGCAGCAAGAATTGCACTGATCGCCTCCCTGGCCTCGGCATCGGCGATGGTGCCGCCAGAGGGCGCCGCGATGGCGGATTGCTGCACTGCAACAACCTGCACGCCCTGGATTTCCAGCCGCGCGCCGCGCAAAATGCCGACGCTCCAGCCGCTACCGTCGAACAGCGCCTCGTCCGCGTCGGCGAGGTTCCAAGCTCGCATGCCCATTTTGGGTATGCAAAATCGCCATCCGCCCTCGGTCCAGCCGGCGAGATGCTGCGCGTGCCCCGCCCAGACACCCGTCGGCGCCGCGCCGACGATCCAGCATTGTCCTGCGGCCGGCGTTGCGGGCGGCGTGTCGATACCGACTGCCAACACCACCGGCTGCACGAACAGATCGAGCAGCGCCAGCGCCTCATTGTGAGACATCTCCTTCTGCGCCTGTCCAGCGCTCAACAGCGGCAACGCCAGCCGTGCAGTCATATCGTCCGTCATGTCATGCCTCCCAGGCGGGGATGAAGAGGTTTGCGGCAGGCGACGTGCCAGCCGAGCCGACCTGCCGGATCGAAACGGTCACGCCCGCGCTGCGCTCGGCGGCGGCGAGGGTGATCGTGGGCTCGCTGGTCTCGACGCTTGGCGCGCTTCCGATCGTCACGCGGTAGAGTTCCCGCTCTTCGGCCAGCGGTGCATCGACGCCGTCTATCCAGCGCCACCCGGCGCGGCTGCGGCGCGTCCAGGCGATGACGGCAACGCCATCGCCAAGCTCGCGCCAGCGCAAGGCGACCGGCGCGAGCGGCAAAACCGATGCGCCCGCGACCATCGTTTGCGCTGCGGCTGGCGCGGCAACATCGCCGATGCCCGACGCCAACACGCGAACGTCGCCGCCGAGCGTCGCCAGCGGCACGTCGAGCGTCGCCACGGCATCGCGCTCGATCAGCACGACACGATCGCCCACGGCCTGCGTGCCGATCGCCGCCTCGGTGCCGCGCCGGCCACGATACAGGGTCGAAAGCCGCCAGCGGGTCGCGCCGATCTGGTCGGCGACGCCAAACTGGAGCAGTTCGTCACCGCACAAGGCGAGGTTCGCGCCCGCATCGAGCGCCGCCGCGTCTGCGCCCGACAGCGCCATGCCGGCATGGGCAAGCTCGACCTCGAACCGCGAGCGCCGATCGATAAGCGTCGCCGCTACGGCGAGCGGCACCGACGCGAGCACGCCGAGCGTCGCGGGCGCCGCCGTCGCGCCGGCGGTGGACCAGCGCGCGCCGCCGTCAAGACTGTACAACAACGCCGCCCGCCGCCAGCCCGGCGCGGTGCCCGCCGCCGCGATCGTCACGCGCGGCGCGCTGAGCACATTGTCGTCGAGCGGTGGAATTTCGAAGACGTGGACGATCGTGGTGCCGGCGACCGCGTCGGGCGAGGATAGCACCCTGCCCCCGCTCGCCTGCACAGGCAGCGCGGCGGCGGCGAGCCGCACGCACTCGAGCGACAGCACCATATGTTCGAGCGACCAGCCGGTCACCCGCCACGCACCCGCCGCCCCCTCGATCGCTACACATGTGCCGGGTGCGATGCCGATCGCATCCCAGCCGAGCGCGACGGTGCGCCGCACCCGCCCCGCCTCGGCCCGCGCGAGCGTCGCCGCCGCCATCGTCTTGGCGCTGGTCGCGTCGAGCGCGGCGGGCATGTCGATCTGCTGATCGGTATAACCAGCGCCGGGCCGCCGCACCCGTTGCACGCCGGTCTGATAATCGCGCGCCGGATCATAATGTTTGAGCGTCACTGTGCGCGGCACGGTCTCGATCGCGGCGGTCGATCCGACCGAACGCGCGCCGCCGCCCGCCCCCGCTGCAACGCCGGCATCGGCGATGGTGCGCTCGGGATCGTTCGCAACGCGCAGCGACAGCCCCGCCCCGTCCGGCGCGAACCAGCCCCCGGTCGCGGTGCCGAGCGTCTCGATCACCGCGCGCAGATTGCCATAGGCCGCGAAGCCCGGCAGCGGCAGCGTCGCCGCCGCGCCATCGATCAAGCCATCGGAGAGGTCCGCCGCGATTGCGCCTGCGGCGACCGGCGCGGCATCGGCGATCACCTCGAAGGTCAGCGACGGGATGCGGTTGCCGTAATCGGCAAGCTGAAGGCTCTCGAACACCGCATAAGCGATGCCGCGATGCGCCGGCGCCAACCCCACCCCTTCGGCGGACGCGATCAGCGGATCGGCGTCCTGATCCTCGCCGCCGAGATGCAGGCGGAACCCGGTCGAGACTTTGAAGTCGCCCGCAGCACCCCGCAACAGATTGCCGTCCGCCCAGATCCGCCCGACGCTCAGGATCGGCCGCCCCGACAGCGCCACCGCGAACGACGCCGCATAGCTGTAATTGGTCACGCTCGGCTGGCCCTTGCCGCTGCTCGCGGTGCTGCGGCTTTCGATCAGGTCGGTCGACCAGATCACGCAGCCGCCGATCCGCATCGTGCCGAACACCCGCTGGATCGGCGTGCCGTAGGAGGAGGTCTGCACCGCCAGTTCGGTCAGCCGTGGCCCCTCACGCCCCTTGGGCTTGAAGATCACGTCGCGGTCGATCGCCTGACCGAGCACCGCGCCGATCGCACCGCCAATGGGGCCGCCGATCACGCTGCCGATCGTCGTCAGCACCAAGGTCGCCATATCAATCTCCTGTGAATCGCCACGCCGCGACCAGCGGCCACGGTGGCACGCCCGGCCGCTCGACCACGCGCCGAAGCATCGCATCGGCATGGACGACGCCGCCCGGCACCTGCACCGCGAGGTGGAATTGCGCCGGCCCGGCGGCGAACAGCAAAAGATCGCCGTCGGTTGGCACCACGACACGGGCCAGCCCGGTCGCGTCGATCGCGGCGGAGGGATCACCGCTGCGGATCGCGTAATCTGCCGGAATCGCCGCCGAGACCCCGGCGGCGCGCGCCGCCAGCGCGGCCAGCCCGACGCAATCGAGGCCGAACGCGGGATCGCGGCCGTGCAGGCGGAACCGCGCACCCACCGCGCCCCGCGCCGCCGCGATGGCGCGCTCGGCCGGCGTCATGCGCCCGGATACCGGGTGAGCAGGTCGATGCCGGGCAGATACGGTTCGCCGCGAAAGTTCGCGACGTTGCCGAACCGCGAGGCGCAGGTCGCCACGCTCTTGTCGCAGCCCTCGACCAGCTCGATCAGATCGCCCGGCGTGGGCGTAAAGGCAGGCTCGGCGCGCAGCATCACTACCGCGCCGTCGGACACCGCGACCGCGCTCTCCAGCCCGCTGTTCGCGCCACCAAACCAGCGTAGCAGCCCGCCCCCATAAGCGTTGCCGCTCGGCTCGACCGCGTCCACCGTCACCGCTTGCCGCGCGACCGACACCACGCGCGCGAAGCGCCGCCGCCCCGCCATCGCCACGCGGCAACGTGTGTCCCCCAACTCGGCGCGGCACTCCGCCGAGGTTTCCTCCGCTGCGGGCCGGTCGAGCGCCGCGCTCGCGCCGCGCAACTCGGCGGTGAACGCGCCGTCCTTGGTCTCGACCGATCCGATCGTGCCTTCGCCGAGATCGACCCGCCCGTCGCCGCCGGTCCAGTCGATCGCGAACAACCGCACCCGCGCACCGTCCCACCGCCCCGCGCCGAGATCGCGCGCGCTGATCGCCGCGCCGGTCAGCGCGCCCGACACGTCCATCGTATCGGCGTCGAGACCGTCGCTGCGCTTGATCGCCGAGGGCGTCATGCCCGGCGCGGCGCGGTGGATGAGGCCGTCGATCACGAGGTCGCGATCGTGCGAGGTCAGTCCGATCGCGATGCCGTCGCGCCGCTCGATCCGCCAGCACAAGGCGACTGTCGAGAGTGGCCCGTCGAGGAAGCTCATGCGGCATCCTCGCGCACTTCGAGCAGCACCACCGACGCCGCCGATCCCGCCAGAAAGGTCGCGCGCGCCACGCTGAGGCTGTCCTCGGCGAAGCGGACCGGCACGTCGAACAGGAACCCCGCCGTCACCACGGCGCCCGCCGCCGGCGCGGTATCGAGGTCGATCATGCCGCCTTCGGCCAGCGAGAATGCGGTGGTCGCGACGCCATCGACAGCGACCGTCACGCTGCCGCCGACCGGCCGCGTGATCCGCCGCGCCACCACGCCATAGTGCTTCACCAGCGCAAAGCGGGTGGCGATGCCGTCGCCGATGCCGATCTGCTGGTCGAGCGGCGTCGGCGCCGCGCCGCCAGACGACGCATCGAACGGATCGCGCAACCGGAACGCACGCGCCGGCCCCATCCGTGCGCGGAAGAACGCGAGCAACGTCGCGATATCGGCTTCGGAGCGTATCCCCGGCCCGACATCGTAGCGCGTCCGCGCCTCCGCCCAACTCGCGTTGCGCGCCTCGTGCCCGCCAGCACTCGTCACGATCGCGGTGGAATATTCAGGCGCCACCTCCGCCTCGCGACCGAGCGCGAGCGGGAACAGCACATCGTCGAACGCCTGCATATCGTCCGCCTCCTCTTCGAAATGCACAAAACCATCGCGGATCACCTGCGGCAGCGCCCAGACGAACCCCCGCCGCACGCCGCGCACCCGCGCGCGCTGTGCCGCCGCCTCGATCTCGCGCCAGCCGGCGGCGTCTTCGGGCCGCAGCACGAAGCCGGAAAGGTAATCGGTCTCGCCGGTCGCATAGCCAAGCCGCGTTTGCGCTTCGGCGATGGCGTGCTCGCTCAAGGCGCTGTTGCCGGCGATGACGTAATCATAATCCTCAAGCTGAAGCACATCGAACGCCGGCCGCGCCCAGCCGAGCGGCAGATTGGCGCGCCGCAGCTCGGGCGAATCCGCCGCGAGCACGGTGGGCAGATAGGCGAGCAGATGCGTCTCGCACGCCGGCGCAACCGCCTTCACCGCCGCGACCAGCGCCGCTGTCGAGGCCGCCAAGACTGCGCCCGCCGCATCGAGCAGCGCCGTCGCACCCGACGACAGCGACCCGCGCACGCTGGCGATCTCGATCGGATCGCCCAGCGCCGTCCGCGCCGCCGCGTCGTACAGGCACGGTCGGCCATCGGGCATCACCCACCACCACGGCTCCCCGACCTGGAACTTCGGTGCAAGCCCCGCCGCCACCGCGATGCCGATCACCTCCGCCGCGACGGCGTGCAGATAGGCCATCGCATCGCCGTGCGCAGGCGACAGCAAGGTCGAGGGCGGCACCCAGCCGGTCAACGCCGGCGATCCGACCCATGCACTCTGCTTCCAGCCCTCGGGGCAATGCGCGTCGAACAGTTCGTAGCTGAGCGACCAGATCACATCATAGCCAAGCGCCGCCGCGCGCTGCGCGAAGTCGCGCTGCCAGGCACGCGCCGCGACGTTGAGCGCGCCACCCGCCAGCGTCACGAGGCGCTCGGCCACCGTCAGCCGGAAATAATGGCTCATCCCGACATAATGGACGATCGCGCCGCGATACCCGAGGTGCAGCGCGTTGCGCAGCAGCCTCGCCGGCGTCAGATTGTAGCTGTCGTCATAGCCGCTGGCGATCTCCAGCGCATGCGCGGGCACCACCACCTCGCCGATCGCCAGCACCGCGCCCGGCCCCGAACACGCGATGCCGCTCAGTTCGACCCAACCCTCGGCGGCCTCCGCGAGCGGCGCGTCGCTTGCGTCGCAATCGGGTGGCACCAGCGACACGAACATCCGGTCGATATCGCCGGCCCAGACCGGCACCGCCTCGTCCGGCAACACGAACCCGCCCACGACGGTGGCGAAGTCGATCGCGACCTGCGCGTCCTCGGGCGTGCCCACCGCATAGTTCCACAGTCGCACATACCAGGATCGCGCCGCACCGCTCGCGTCGCGCCCCTCGATCGTCAGCACCGGGCCGTCGATCGCATCGAGCGCCCGCACCCCCGCCGATCGCCAGCGGAACGCGAGCCGACAGCCGCGAAAGTCACGCGCCGTCGCATAAGCGAGCAACGGATGGTCGAAGCGATCCTCCGCCGCCCAGATCAGTCCAGCGAGATCGTTCTTGCGGTAGAACACCGCATCGACGCGCAGCGCATCGGGCGCGATCGTGGTGACGGCGGCCATCATCGGCCGCGGAAAATCCACCGTCCAGAAACGCGGATCGAACCGCGAGATCACGCCCTCGGCCTGATGCGTCCGCGCGCCCGCCAACCAATATGCCATAGCTCCCTCTCCCCTCCGGGGCAGGGGAATCGCATTTGAGCTGGAGGGAGTAGCGCCGGGCAGGAAAAAGGATTCTGAAGCGTCTTCTGGAAAGACCGGGAGATGCAGGTGCGTGGTTTTCGAGAGTTGTT
>NZ_SGIS01000072.1 GCF_004208535.1 Sphingomonas populi | reverse complement strand
TGCGAAAACCCTGCTCCGGGTGAGGGCGTCGGGCCAGAATGGCGATGACCAAGCCTTCGGTTTCGGGACCGATCTGCGCGGCCCAGCGCTGGAAGCGTTCCGGTGACCACTCGGCATAGTGCCGGTGGTTGGACGGCATATGATCCAATTGGGTGCCGTGGCGCGTCGCGCCGCCATAGCGGCGTTGATGGGCTGCGACCCGCTGGCCTTTGTGGAAGAGTTCAAATCGTACCCGATGTGATGCGCGCGTCGATCTGCTGACGGATCAGTGCATGGGGGACCGAATCGACCCAATGCGCGGCCGGGCGGGCGCTCTCTCACGGTCGGGAGTTTATGCTTGCGCCGCCGTCCAAACAGCGCTTGTCCAGCGAACTCGCTTCGCTCGACAACGAATCTCGGGCTACCATGCCCTCTTCCTAAGCGATGATCGCGTTTGCCTTGGCAATCGCCGACAACACGTCTGCACTAGGCTTGGCCGTTCGCACCTGGGTCTCGCGGTCGACTGCCATCAACCCGAACTTCGGGCCGTAGCCGAACAACCACTCGAAGTTATCCATCGCGGACCAATGCCAGTAGCCGCGCACGTCTATCCCGTCCGCAATGCACTTGTGAAGGCCGCCCAACGCTTCCGAGATATAGCGCGCCCGAACTCGATCATCGTCGATGCCGATGCCGTTTTCGGTGACGAGGATCGGCCGCGCGGTCATATGCGCAGCGTAGCGGACCGCACCTGCCAGGCCTGCGGGATAATATTCCTGGTTGAGCTGGGTCAAAAGCGATCCGGCTGGCGGTGCAATCGGCCCGGCCGTGCCAATGCGTTCACGCGTGTAGTTCTGCACGCCGACGAAATCGTCATCCCGGGCGCCCTCGAGCCAGACATCATAACGTCTCGACCGTTCCGCTGCGCCCGCGCCCGGAGCACCCGGCGCGTCCTGGACATCCGACATCGCGAGCGTGAGTCCGACTGGCAGTTTCGGGCGGATTGCCTTGATCGCACGTCGCGCAGATACGTGGCACTGACGCACGATCGGTTTAGAGATCGCCACGTCGTCGAACAGGAAGGACCGCCAGTGAGGTGATTTCGTCGCTACCTGCGCCGCATCAAGCATCGGCTCCAAAACTGGCAACGGTACGAAATCCATGAAGCTGAGATTGGCTTCGTTGAACGTGCACAAAGTATCGATCAAGTCACCGCAGTGCTGCACAACCGCTTCGGCATATCGCGTGAACGCTCCGATTGCGTCCGCATTCTCAAATCCACCCTGAACTGCAAACCATAATGGCGACGTGAAGTGATGCAGCGTGACGACGGTGTGCAGCCCATGTTGGCGACACGCGCTCAGCATATCCCGGTAATGATCGAGCACTGCCCTGTCGTACTGGCCGGGGGCCGGCTCGATGCGTGCCCATTCGACCGAGAACCGGTAGCTGCCGAGCCCCAGCGCAGCGATCCTCGCGATGTCCTGCGGGTAAAGCCGATAGTGGTCGCACGCTGTACCTGATGGCTCCTTGATGATAGTGCGGGGAACCGTTTCGAGCAGCCACCAATCGCTGTTCCAATTGTTGCCCTCAACCTGATGCGCGGCAGTCGCGGTGCCCCAGAGAAAGCCCTTGGGGAAAGCTCGCGCAGCGCCCGGGAGTACGGCGGACCGGGCCGGAGGCGCGGCAACACCGACTGCCGCCGCCATGCCGGTCATCACCATGCGACGCGTTGGCATCTTCATCACCATCATTGTGGCTCCCCCTGCTTTTCCGCAACGATCCGAACTGGCTCCAGCAAGCCGGACGGGGTGAGCGGCGTTGTTGCCGACAAGCCCTTGCCCAATAGAGCGAAGCCGCCACCTGATGCTACATTGGTCCACGCGTGTGGCGTGGCCCCGGGCTGGAGATCGCCCACGAAGCGGTTCTGCCAGGTGTTCGCCACCCGGATCTCGATCGTGTTGGCGCCCCGGTGAAGCTGGTCAGAGACATCGACCCTGTACGGCTTGGCCCAGGCAGTGCCAGCGAGAACACCATTGACGCGCACTTCAGCGACGTCGCCGATCGCGCCAAGATCGATAAAGAGCCGTTCTCCGGAGCCAAACCAATTAGCGGGTGCGTTGACCACGCGTTGGTAGGTGCCGACGCCGGAAAAATAGCGCACACTCGGATCGGGGTTCGCGGTCCAGCTTCCGATCGCAGCCTTGGTTGCTGCGCCGCCCGGCAGACGCAGCGTCCAGTCCCCGGCCAGCGTCGCGACCTTCCGGACGGACGGCGCGGCAAGGGTCAGCTCGGGCGTTGCGGCTGGTTTGCGGAAGATCACGAACACCGCCTCGTACGGGGTCAACGTGAGCGGTATCTGCGTGCGTCCGGCTGCGATTGTGTAACCAACCTTCTCGACCGTGCCGGTTTCGGCGTGCCATAGTTCGGGAACGCGCCCGGTGGAGCGGAACCACGCGGGGACCGTTGCCGACAGGTCACTCTGGTTGGTGATGAAGTACAGTTCCCCGTCGGGAAGCGTGCGGTGAGTGAAGCGCAGGTCCATGGCCGGATCGGGCGCGGCATAGTCAAAATCGCGCACGATGCTTTCCGCCGCCAGTATTGCGGACACGGCACGCCGCCAGTAGACGCGGCCCTTGCCATAGCTGTTGACGGTCAGCGCCCCGCCATCGGTCTGCCCCCACAGGCTGTCAGCGATGGTTCGCACCGCATCATTGGATGAGCCAAGGCTGGGCGAGCCGGTCGGCTTCGGTCCGACCAATATGGCTCCCTCCGCGACCATATCGCGCAGTTTAGTGATAATCGGCAGGGTAAGGCGATCCTCTTTCTCCGGGAGAATGAGCAGACGGTAGCGCGCGCCCCCGGGGAAGGTGATGCGGCCATTCTCGACCGTTGCCAGCCGTAGCAGCGCATCGGCGTTGACGTAGTCGAAGCCGTGCCCGGGCAGATCGACCACACCGCCCGCATCACGATAGGGCACGCCGGAAGGAGCGCCTTCACCATAGAAGTACAAAACGTCGGCAGCTGGTACGCCTTGCTGGAGCAGGTACGAACTGCGTGCCAGATAGTCGATCCACGGCTTGGCCATCTCCGCCCAGGTCTCATGGCGGGTGAAGACTTGTCCGAACGGCCCGAGCGTCAGGCCGGGTTTGTGCGTGTCGTCGGGCTGATGCGGCGACGTATGGATCACCAGCCGATTCACCCCCATCGCCATGTATTTGTCGGCGACCCACTTCAGGCTCCACGGCGTGGACGTCCACTGCGGCAGAGACGACGTCAGCGCTTCCGCGGCGACCAGCGGCTTGCCATAGACGTGAGCGGTCGAGCGCGTCTCGATGATGTCGGCCGGAAATTCATCGTTGACCACGCCCTGATAGGCGGCGGGTTTGCCGCCGAACGGGATCGCCCAGAATTCGCCCATCGGGATATCGGTCTGGCTCTTGGCGAGCATGCCGTCGGCGACCGTCGGCCAGGCAGCGCCGGTCGCCTCGCCATAATACCCGAGCCCGTGTTCCTTGGCGAAGCGCGTGATCGTGCCGTAGTGGTTTTCCGCGACCAGATCGGCAAGCGTGCGACGGAAATCCCACAGGAATGCGTCGCTTTTCTCGGCGCTGTCGACGACATGTCCTGCAAGCACCGGCAACATGCGGGTGAGATCGTAGCCGCGACGCTGGCGGAACTCGGCCGGCATCGGCTCCGTCCAGTTCTCTTGCCCGGCCTCCCAGCTATCCGTCAGCAGGTAGCGCAGACCACGCTCGCCGACCAATGGCCCAAGTTTGTTGATGACTGGTGTCAGGTAGGCGTCAAGGTGCGCGCGGACGTGGGCGGCGTTGAGCTTGTCGACCTCCAGGCCGGTCCCCTCGGGCGTTGCCGGGTGGTTGACCTCGCCAGTCAGCGACCAGCCGGCACGTAACACCGTCCAATCGCCCGCAGGCGCAGTCCAGTCGAGCGTGCCATCGGCGCGGAGACGGTCGGTCAAGTCAACGATGTCGGCGCTGCGGATCGCGGCCGAGGGCGCCACGTTAGGCGTGCGAAGCGCATCCGCATCGGCGCTTACGCCGAAGCCGGCGCGATCCTCGAACAGATCGACACGCGCCCCCGGCACCAGCGCCAGTTCCGCGATGGCGATTCCCGGCTCCTGCGGCCACGGATTGCGCGATACTTCGGCGCGGTCGAACACGACCCGGAAGTGCAGTGCCGTCGTTGCGGGCAAAGCGAAGGTGCGTTCCGGCGCCGGATTGTGCGCTGCTCCGACGAGCGTGCGGATCGAGCGCCAGACCGTACCGTCGTCGCTTGCCTCAACCCGTCCCTGCGGGCCATCCGCGAAGCGTCCGCCGAGTGGCCCGACATAGGTTAGCGCACGGATCGTCGCCGGGTTCGCAAAGTCATAGCGGACCCACACTGGCGCACCTGCGGCCGGCGCGGGCAGGACCACCTTGCCCTCGACATCGCCGTCGACCAGCTTGGCCGTGTCGACGCCGGGCGCATTGGTGGTGATGCGCGGCGCAAGGCTGGCGAGTGGCATGTCGCTGGAAGGGGTACGGAACGCCAGCACCGCGACATCGCGCGCCAGCCCCGGCCTGTCCGCCTCGAGCTTGCCCGTCGCGTCGCGCTTCGCCACCGTCTGGAACGGGCCGGCATTGGCGGGCAGCGGCGCAAGCTTGCCTGCGCGACGGCCGCCGACGATCCGCGTCTCGCTCCAGACGAATTTCTTCATGCCCCATTCGGGCTTTACCCAGGGGCCGCCCGTCTCGCTCCAGCCAGGCCCCGCCGCCATCGCGAACTCGAGGCCGAGCCGGTCGGCTTCGGATGCGGCGAAGCGCAGGTTGGCATACCATTGCGGGCTGAGGACGGTTACCCGCTCGGGTACGATATTGGGCGCGCCCATGTCGCCATCGAACATCATCGCGCCGGCGATGCCGGCGCGCTTCATCCATTCGAAATCCTTGGTGATGCCGTCTTGCGACACGTTGCCGCTAAGCCAGTGCCACCACACCCGCGGACGCGCGGTGTCGGGCGGGGCCAGAAACGCGGCGCGCAGAGGATCGGCCACGGCGCTCGGTGCCGACACCGTCTCGGGTGTCGCCGGAGCCGCAGGCGCAATGCTCTGCGCGGCCGCAGCTCCGGAGAGCGCCGTGGTCGCGAACAGGAAGGCTACGCGCCCGGGGAACGACAGGATCATATTGGCTCCGTGACGATACGAGCGATTTTACCGGGTCTTCCTCGACGCCGGACGTCGCCGCGACCGACTGAGGTCGGGATAGGGTCAGGACCGGAGGGGCGATGATAGTGCGGTCACCCCGCCGACCTGGATGTCAGAACTTCTTGCGGATGCCGACGGACACGATCCG
Source organism: Sphingomonas populi (assembly GCF_004208535.1). GTDB lineage: Bacteria > Pseudomonadota > Alphaproteobacteria > Sphingomonadales > Sphingomonadaceae > Sphingomonas > Sphingomonas populi. The sequence continues at coordinate 4,789 of NZ_SGIS01000072.1, read as the reverse complement.
GCCGAGCGGCGACGCCACCGTTGGATCGAAGCCATAATAATTGTTGCCGGCGTCGTAATAGAAAGGCGGATCCTTGTCGAAGAGGTTGCTGACATCAACGGTCAACTGCGTGTTGGCAGCGATCCCGGAGAACGGCAGCACCCAGCCACCGTGGAAGTCGACGGTGGTGAACGACCCCGTGTTGCTGTTATCGATCAGGTTCTTGTAGCCGTTGGTGTAGTTCACGAACACGGTCGCGTCATACGGCCCCTTCGCCCATCCAAGGTGACCGCGCAGCTTCAGATTGACCGCATAGTCGGTGTTCAATCGGCTCGTCACCACGGTATCGCCGTTGATCTGCTGATCGAACTTCCACAGCCAGGTGCCGGCCGCGCCGACGTTGAACGCTCCATAGTCGCTCGACATCGCGTAGGAGACGTCGAAATCCAACCCATCGATCTTCTGCCGGGCGAAATTCTGCCGTCGCAGATCATAGATCGCGGTCGGCAACGCGCCGACGTCGGGGTAGGACAGACCGTCGTGCCGCATTCCTGCGGTCGCAGCCAGCACCTGCGCAGCAGTTGGCGTATATGTGCGGAAACGATCGTAGATCGGGTTGTTCGGTTCGGTAACGACGTTGAAACCCGGGAAACTGATGACGTTCTTATAGTCGATGTTGAAGTAGGCCGTGCTGATCTTCAGCCCGGGCAGAAACCTGGGCTTCAGGTCGCCGCCGAGCGAGAAGGTGGTGGCCTTTTCGGGTTCGAGCTTGTTGCCGCCCGCAAGCACGATGGAATAGGCGCTCGACCCTGCACCAGTGAAATCGGCGAAGCGAATGGCACGCGTGTCGATCGCCGTTCCGGCGTCCGCAAGGCTGGGTGCGTGGAAGGACTTGCCGAAACTGCCGTGCAGGACGAGCCCTTCGACGGGCGTCCAGTTCACGCCCACCTTCGGGTTGGTGGTGCCGCCGACGTCGTTGTAATGATCATACCGACCGGAGAGCGAGATATCGAGCTTCTGGAAGCCGCCGATCGCGTTGGCATCGCCGAACACCGGGATGAACAGTTCGCCATAAAAAGAGTAGCTGTTGCGTGTGCCGGAGGTCGTAGTCTGCGGACTCGTCCCGGAGGCGCCGGTATCGACCGAAGCGCCGAACTTCTCGCGGCGAATGTCAGCGCCGAGCGCTGCCTTCACAGCGCCGCCGGGGAGTTGGAACAGCGACCCGTCGACCTTGGCAAGCCCTTCCAACACGGTCTGCTGGCCATAATAATGTGTGCGATAATCGCCAACTTGCGACACCAACGTCGGGTCGTTTGCAACACCGATGCCATACGGGTTGAACTGGCCGTTTCCGACAAGGGTCGTCAGCAGAGCCTGGTTGATGCCGCCCTGGTAGATGTTGTCGCGCTCACGGCCGTAATTGACGTCTACAGAACCTTTCCAGTCGCTGAACAGGTTTGCGTCGAGCCCGGCGTTCGACGACCACGTTTCGGTGCGGATGCGGTTGGTGACGGTAGGTCCGAAGTCGCCAGTCCCATTGTAGGTCACCGTTTCGGCACCGGCAGGAACACCCTGAGCCACGACCGCATTGTAGAACGGGCCGCTGGTGACCGGCACGCTGAGGCCGCCACTCGATACATAGCCGCCAGAAATCGCCTGAAGCGAGTCGACGTTGCGTCTGGAATAGATCGTGCGGGCGCGCAGCGTGATGCCGTCGCCGAGTTCCTGCCGGATCGACAGCATCCCCTGATGGCGGTGCTGTGCGGGTACAAGGTCGTTAGCCTGGTTGACGTCGCACTGGTTGAACGTGCCTCTCGCGACGCCAGCCGGCGACAGTGCGTAGTTTGTGCCGCCGACGGTCACGTTTGCGGGGCTGCACAGCGTCGAGAGCGTACGCGAATAGTAATAGTCGCGCTCTCTGCCATTCAGCGCCGTGTTCTCGGAATACTCATAGTCGAAGAGGACGGAGCCGGTATCCCATGTCTTACCGGCCAGGATGTTGCCGTTGTAGGTGCGATAGCCGCTGCCAAAGCCGACCCGCCCGTTGGTCTCGATCCCGTTGACGTTCTTGCGCAGGATGAAGTTGACCACACCCGCTACGGCGTCGGAGCCGTAGATCGAGGACGCGCCATCCGCCACAACCTCTATCCGCTCGATCGCGGAGGGCGGGATCGCGCTCGGATCCGGTGCGGTCTGGTTGATGCCGGCGCCCGGCAGTCGTAGGCCGTCCACTAGAACCAGCGTCAGACCACCACCGCCATTGCCGACGCCGATACCGTGAATGGCGGGCTGATCGACAAAATTGGCCTGGTCGTGACCGGTGTTCTGGCCGGTCGCACCAAAGCTGCCGAGCTGGGGCACCGACCGGAGCAACTCAGTCGTCGTCGAAGCGCCCGTCGCCACGATGTCTGCGCGCGAAACCGTGGTCAGCGCGGACCCGGTCGGCGCCACGCCGCGAATGCTCGATCCGGTGACGATGATGTCCTGGACCGGTTCGGCAGAAAGCGCTTCTGCTGGGGGCGGCGCATCGGCCTGCGGCGTGGCTGCCTGCATCTCCGAGGCGGGGTTGGTTGCGCCGGTTTGTTCAACAAACGCAACCGCGCGGGGCTTGCTCGTCAAAGAGGCGATCGGCCGACGCGCTTCGGGCGCCGCGACGGTGTAGGTACGCGGGCCAGTCTGCCTGATCAGCAGTCCCGTACCGGCGGTGAGACGTTTCAGGCCTTCCTCGACCGTGAAGGCACCCTTGACCTTCGACACGCTTTTGCCGGTGACCGACGATCCAAGTGCGAGGATCTGAATTCCAGCTTGCTGAGCGAAGCTCACCAGACCTTTATCGGCCGGCTGGGCGTTCACGTCGAATTGGCGGGTGCTCACCTGACCAACTGCGGCGGACGCGGCGGTCATCCCAACCGTGGACAGCGCCGTCGTGGTGATAAGTGCTAAAAGTGGCTGACGAAACAGCAACATAAACCCTCCCCTTGCCAGCGCATTGTTGCGCTCTGTTTCGTCAGATGTACGAGGGTGGCGTTTCCTTCATTCCACAGACGATTTTTTTATCCAGATTGTTGAACCATCCCGCTCGACATGGCCGCCAACGAGGCTGGCGGCAGTTGTGGCGAAACCATTGATGTCGTCGGTACTGAACCAGCCGACAACCTCGCGATCGGACAGGCTCGGATCGATCTCCAACTGCTCGACATGATATCGATTGAACTCTTCCACCGCAGCGCCGAGCTTCATTCTGTCGAGCACGATCCGCCCCTCCCGCCAGGCGAGGCGCTGGTCGGAAGCCGAGCCATCCAGAAGGCCCCGGCGTAGGTTGCTATAACGGTCGACGACCACACGGTGCCCGGCCTCTATGAGAACAGCCTCTTGCGTAGCGGCGAGTGGCCACACCTTGACGGTGCCTTCGGTGACGATGATCTCCGTGGAATCGGCATGCCGGCGGACGTCGAACGCCGTGCCGACCGCCTGCGCGACCGCTGGGCCGGCAGCGACCGTGAAAGGCCTCGAGTGGTTCTTGGCAACCTGGAACCACGCCTCGCCGCTCGCCAGCGTGACATCGCGCCGGTGTTCCGTGAACGCGATGCGCAGTGCGGAGCCGCTGTTAACCATCGCCACCGACCCGTCTTCGAGCGGAATGTGGCGGATCTCACCCACATCGGTCTTGATCCGACGTGCTCTTGGCCAGAACTGCCACGTTGCGCCCACCGTGAGTGCCGCCGCTAACCCGGTGCCGTAGCTGAGCAGTCGACGGCGCGATGGTGCATGGTCCGGCGCGACGGACACCTCTTCGATGACTGGATCCGCCGGCTTGCCGTGCAGCGCACGGGCACGGTCGAGCAGGCTGAGCGCCGCCCGCTGTCGGAGAAAAGCGCCCTGGTGCCGGCGATCGGCGATCAGCCACGTATCGAGCGCTGCTTCCTCCTCGACGTTCAAACCACGGTCGAGGCGAGCCGCCCATGCGGAAGCTTCGGTATCAATCCTGGACACGATGCCGAACCTTTCCGTGTCGTCTACCTCGAGCGTGCAGCGGAAGCTCCGCCCGTTCCTCCTGCGTGAGCGCGCGCACGATCTTGTCCAAGCTCCGCGATATCTCGTTTTCGACGACGCTTTCGCTGAGGCCAAGCTGAGCGGAGATATCGCGCTGTGAAAGGCCTTCAATCTTGCGCATGCGGAAGACCTGCCGCCCCCGCTCCGGCAGCATGGCGATCAGCTGCTCGACCCGGGCCAGCATCCGACGATCGGAGGCCAGGCGCTCCGGATTGCCATGTTCCCCGTCCGCCGCTTGGTCCATTTCGGCGAGGCCGGTCGCCGCCTCGATGCTGACGATCCTGTCGCGGCGCAGTTGCTCGAGCACGATGTTGCGCGCCGTTTTGAACAGATACTGGCGTGGATCTTCAATGTGGCTGACGCGCTCGAGCGTAGCGATGCGACAATACGCCTCCTGCACGACGTCATCCACGTCAATCGCCGGAAACGCCGACCGCAGCCAGCTGCGCAGGCGCGCCTCGTGCGGCAGGATATAGCGCCCGACCCATCCGACCAGTTCTGCTGACGTCAGCTTCATCTCACCCCTCGCATAAGCACAGATGCGCCAGAATGCGTTTTCCTTCACCTTGAAATGTATGAACTCGTTGCGGCAGCTTTGATCGCTCTTCCAGCTTCGCGCCAATCAAGACCACGCTAGTGCAGCGAGTCAGACGGAAGATGCAGGCAGTCTGGCGAGCTTGTCGAGGATTTGAGCGGCGGGCTTGGTCCAGACGAAGGGCTTTGGGTCGGCGTTGTGTTCCTTGAGGTAGCGATTGAT
>NZ_SGIS01000071.1 GCF_004208535.1 Sphingomonas populi | reverse complement strand
GCGAGATATACCGGCTTCATGAAGCCGGTATATCTCGATTCGCTCATTCAGGTTGAGCTGCCTGTAACATTTTCCCATCGCACCATAACCTTAGCAGGTGGTGCACTTCAAATGTGAGTCTAAGGGGCCGCTGCGTAACTTGGCAACGGTGTGCCCCAAACCCAGCGGCCCCGGCCTGCGCCGGGGCGACGCATGTTATCGTGGCTTCACCGACAGCAGCGACCCCACCCGCGCCCTGAACGTGCGCAGCGCTTCGCCCGAAAGCTGCACCACGCTCGACATCGAGATTGTGCGCGGGTTCACCGACACGCCGTTGCGCCACACCTCCCAGTGCAGATGCGGCCCGGTCGAAAGCCCGGTCGATCCGACATAGCCGATCACTTGCCCGCGCGACACGCGCGTGCCGGTGCGAACCGCGATCCGGCTCATATGGCCGTAGCCCGTCGCGATGCCGCCCGGCCCGGCGAGCTTGACGAAATTGCCATAGCCGCCGGTGCGCCCGGCGAACTGGATCACCCCATCAGTCGCCGCGTGGATCGGCGATCCCCACGGCGCGCCGATGTCCATGCCCTTGTGCATCCTGAGGATGCCGAGGATCGGGTGCATGCGCAGGCCGAAGGTCGAGGTGATGTGCCCGGAGACGGGCATGCCCATCGCGCCGCGCCGCTCGGTCTGGCCCGACGATTCGAACCATTGCGCGCGGTCGCCATCGCCCCATTTCACGAGCTGGAGCGGCTTGCCACCGCCGCGCATCAGCCCGGCGAACAGCAGCCCGCCGAGTTGTACTTCGCCGGTGGCGGCGCGTGCCTGTTCGACGATCAGGTCGAAACGGTCGGCCGAATGCACGTCACGGCCGACCGACAGCCGGCTGGCGATCGCACGGATATAGGATTCCACCGCCTTCGCCGGCGCGCCCGCCGCCCGCGCCGAACGGTACAGGCTCGATCCGACCAGCCCCTGAATCCGCAGCGGCGTATGATCGACCGCGATCACCTGCCGGGTAAGGGCCAGCGCGCCGCCGACGCGCTTCAATGACAGTTGCAGATCGAAGCGCGCGCGGAACGAGAGCTGGTCGAGCGGGCGCGCCACGGTCTTGTCCGCGCGGCGACCGAGCGTCAGGTCGATCTGCGTGCCCGGCTTGAGATCGTCGAGCGAGGTGGCGCTGGTAACAAGCCGCATCGCCGCATCGGAATCGCGTTCGGACACGCCGGCGCGGCGCAACACTGCGGCGAAGCTGTCGCCCGCGCCGTAGCTTGCCGACAGATCGATGCTGGGCCGCTCGGGCGTTTCGGTGAGCGGCGCGACGAAATCGTTGGCGGCCATGCGGTGGCCGGTGTTGGCGCCAAAAGCGAGCGGCGCGATCGACTGCGACCGCGCTTCGTCCCACTCCGCCCCGGCCAGCGGCGGCGCGACCGTGCCCGCGATCGGGTGGATGCGTGGCGCCAGCGCCACCGCGCTCGCGCACAAGGCAGTGCAGGTCAGCGCACCGCGCCACCAGTCAGCCGAGCCGATCCGTGCGCCGAGATCGGGCACCCAGTCGATTTTGGCGAGGCCAGCGCGAACGCGTTCGAGCGTGGTCGCGGCGGGAATCGGCGACAGCGTGCGGCCGAACGACACCGTGGCCGTGCCACCAGCCTGTTCGAGTCCCGAATCGCTACGCAAGAACACGGCTGTCCGTCCCCCATGACGCCGCCTAACACATCGACCCCGGCGTGAGGCCCGATTTTGTGTGGCGTGAAAAGATGAAAGTCAATTTAACCGACCGTCCGATTCGCCTCGCTGCGGCAAGGCGTTCGCCCGGTCGGGCAAGATCGCGTCGTCAAGCGGATATCGCTGGCATAGCCGTGCGAAAATAGCCGGTTATGGGCAATCTGGTGGTTGCGCATCCCGGCCGGGCAGCCGATGTTATCCAGGTCATGTCACGCGCCGACCACCGGGTCACCGCCGTTCTGGGGCCGACCAACACCGGCAAGACGCATCTCGCGGTCGAGCGGATGTGCGCGCATTCGAGCGGGATGATCGGCTTCCCGCTGCGGCTGCTGGCGCGTGAGGTCTATGACCGGGTGGTCAAGATCAAGGGCGCCAACCAGGTTGCGCTCATCACCGGCGAAGAGAAGATCGTCCCCAAGGACGCGCGCTGGTTCCTGTGCACCGCCGAAAGCATGCCGCTCGAACGCGAAGTCGCCTTCGTCGCGCTCGACGAGGCGCAACTGGGTGCCGATCCCGAGCGCGGCCATGTCTTCACCGATCGCATTTTACGCGCACGCGGGCGTGAAGAGACGATGTTGCTTGGTTCGGAATCGCTCAGGCCGATGGTCAAGGCGCTGGTCAGGGACGCCGAGATCATCACCCGCCCGCGCTTCTCGACTTTGAGCTACGCCGGTGCGCGGAAGATCAGCCGGCTCCCCAAGCGTTCGGCGATCGTCGCCTTCTCGGCCGAGGAAGTGTACGCTGTCGCCGAGATGCTGCGGCGGTTGCGCGGCGGCGCTGCGGTGGTGATGGGCGCGCTTTCCCCACGCACGCGCAACGCCCAAGTCGCGATGTTCCAGGCCGGCGAGGTCGATTATCTCGTCGCCACCGACGCGATCGGCATGGGGCTCAACATGGATGTCAGCCATGTCGCCTTCGCCTCGCTCCACAAGTTCGACGGCCATCGCCAGCGCCGGCTGACGGTCGCGGAGATGGCGCAGATCGCCGGCCGCGCCGGGCGCCACCAGCGCGACGGCACGTTCGGCGCGCTCGTGGATGACGGGCCAAGCGCGTTCGGCCCCGAGGAAGTGCTCGCGATCGAGGAGCATCGCTTCGCCCCGCTCGATCACCTCTATTGGCGCGAGGGCGTGCCCGATCTGTCGAGCATCAACGCGCTGATCGCCAGCCTCGAACTCCGCCCCGAGGCGCATGTACTGCGCGCCGCGCCGGAAGCGACCGATCTCGCCGTCCTCAAGCGGCTGGCGGGCGAGGATTGGGTGCGCGACCGCGTGCGCGGGCAAAAGATGGTGGCGCGGCTGTGGGCGGCGTGCGGGCTGCCCGATTTCCGCAAGCTCGGCGTCGATCCGCACGCGCGCTTCGTCGGCCGCGTGTTCGGCTATCTGAGCGACGGCCTCGGCCACGTCCCTCACGAATGGTTCGCCAACGAGATCGCCCGGCTTGATAACGTGGCGGGCGATGTCGAGACGCTCGCCGGGCGGATCGCGGCGGCGCGAAGCTGGGCGTATATCGCCAACCGCGCCGACTGGCTCGCCGACCCCGCGCATTGGAGCGCGCGCGCCGGCGCGGTCGAGGAGCGGCTGTCCGATGCGCTCCACCTCAGCCTGACGCAACGCTTCGTCGACAAGCGCACCACGCTGCTGATGCGCCAGATCGGTGCCGATCCGCGTGCGTTGCCCGTCACCGTCGGCCCGGAGGGCGAGGTCAGCGTCGAGGATCATCCGATCGGCACGCTGACCGGCTTCCGCTTCACCGTCGCGCCCGATGCGCGGCTCGCGGACAAAAGGCTGCTGCTCGCCGCTGCCGAGCGCCGGCTCGGGACGGAACGCGGGCGCCGTGCGCAAGCGCTGATCGATGCACCCGACGCAGATGTCTCGCTCGCCGACGATGCGCCCGCGATCCATTGGGCGGGGCACGAAGTCGCTCGGCTCGGGCCGGGGCCGTCGCTGGCGCGGCCGCGCGTGCTGCTCGATCGCGCGCTCGATTGCCTCGATCGGCCGGTGCAGGCGGCGGTGCGCGAGCGGCTCGAACGCTGGATCGCCGCCCAGATCGCGCGGCGGCTGCCCGCGCTCGGCACGCTCGATACGGTGTTGCGCGATGCGCAGGCCTCGCCGCCGCTGCGCGCGGTCGCGGCGGGGCTGGTCGATGCCGGCGGGATCGCGACGCGGATGAGCATCGGCCACGCGGTCGACGCGCTCGATTCGGTCGCGCGCAAGCGGTTGCGCGCAGCGGGCGTGACGATCGGCGCGCTCGACCTGTTCGATCCCAGCCTGCTCAAGCCCGAGCCGGCGCGGTGGCGGCGGATGCTGCTCGCCGCGCGGGGCGTGACCGTCTCCGCGCCGCCACCCGCCGGCCCGACGGTATTGCCGCGCCAGGCACCCGGCGCGCACCTCCAGCACGGCTATCGCCCGCTCGGCAGCCAGGCGGTGCGCATCGACCTCGCCGAGCGGATCGCGCGCGCGGTGCATGATGCGCGCGACGGCCACCGCCCGTTCGCGCCCGATCCCGCGCTCGCCACCTCGATCGGGATGACGCCGGACACGCTCGCGCGGCTGATGGCGGCGCTGGGGTTTCGCGCCGCCCGCCCCGAGGATGGCCAGCCGCGCTGGGCGTGGCGGGGGCTGACTCGCGCGGTGCAGACCGCGCCACCACGCGACAACGCCTTCGCGGCGCTCGCCGATCTGGGAGCGCGGCTTGGCTGAAAAGACCGGGGCTGAAGGCACGATGCGGATCGACCTGTTTCTCTGGCATGCCCGCATCGTCAAGACGCGGGCGATCGCCCAGGCGCTTGCCACCGCCGGCCGCCTCCGTCTCGATGGGCGCCCGATCGACCGTGCCGCCGCGCCGGTGCGGATCGGCGCGGTGATCGCCTTCGCAACGCCCGCTGGCCGCGTGCGTGCGATCCGCGTCGAGGCGTTGCCGGCCCGCCGTGGCCCGCCCGACGAAGGCCGCGCCTGCTACAGCGATTTGCTTGAGAACGGTTCGCATCTTGCCCCCGGTGATTGACGGGGCTTGTCCCCGCGCATAGCAGGGCGCGATTATCGTCCCGGAGTGAGTTTAATGACCTACGTCGTCACCGATGCCTGCATTCGCTGCAAGTATATGGACTGCGTAGAGGTGTGTCCGGTCGACTGCTTCTATGAAGGCGAGAACATGCTCGTCATCAACCCGAGCGAGTGCATCGATTGCGGCGTGTGCGAGCCCGAATGCCCCGCCGAAGCGATCCTGCCCGATACCGAGAGCAATCTCGAACAATGGCTCGAACTCAACACCACCTTCTCGGCGCAATGGCCCAACGTCACCCGCAACGCCGGACAGACGCCCGCCGATGCCGATGCGATGAAGGGCGAAACCGGCAAGTATGACAAATACTTCTCGCCCGAACCGGGTGCCGGCGACTGATCGCCCCCGCCACCCGGTAGGATCGACCCGCTACGGCGGCCCCCGCGCGTCCATGACGGCGGGCTGGTAATTTTATTGCTGGTGTGTTATACGATCGGAGACGGAGGCGCGGTTGCGCGTTCTCCCGCTGGAGACGTTCACACACCCACACCCGCTTGCACCCACGCAGCCCCTTTGCGCGCGGTGCTGTCGCACGGGAACACCGGTCCTACAGAAAGGCTAACGGAATGGCTGCCAAGGCGCTGTCCTTCGACGTCGGCGATTATGTCGTTTACCCCAAGCACGGCGTCGGCCGTGTCATCGAGCTGCAACGGCAGGAAATCGCCGGGATGCAACTCGAACTCTATGTGCTCCGCTTCGAAAAGGAGCGCATGACGCTCCGTGTACCGACCAACAAGGCCGAAAGCGTCGGCATGCGCAAGCTCTCCAGCGACAAGACGTTGCGCGAGGCCCTCGAAACGCTGACCGGCAAGCCCCGCGTCAAGCGGACCATGTGGTCGCGTCGCGCGCAGGAATATGAAGCGAAGATCAACTCGGGCGACCTCGTCTCGATCGCCGAAGTGGTCCGGGATCTGTTCCGCGCCGACGACCAGCCCGAGCAGAGCTATTCCGAGCGCCAGATCTTCGAAGCGGCGACCAGCCGGCTCGCGCGCGAACTCGCCGCGATGGAGCAGGTCGACGAGCCGACCGCGCAGGAGAAGATCCTCGAGATCCTCCGCAAGGCCGCGGCGATCCACAACAAGGACAAGGTTCCCGCCTGATCGGGCGATACCTTTTCCAAGCGTTTCGAAAAGGGGCGGCCGGCAACGGTCGCCCCTTTTTCGTTGTGGCCGGCACTATTGTGTATTATATAGACAACACACAAGGAGGATCGAATGCAGTCTGCGTCTCTCATCGCGTTGCTGGCGTTGGCAGCCTGCTCGCCCGCCAAGGATCGGGACCCCGGCGTCGCTGCGACCGGCGGCGGCACGTCGCGCATCTACGAGGTTGCCGGCTTCACCGGCGTTGCGCTGCGCGGATCGGACGATGTCGATGTCCGCGTCGGCAGCGGCTTCTCGGTGCGCGCCGAGGGGCCGGCCGCCGAGCTCGACACGCTGCGCATCGTCCGCGAAGGCGACATGCTTCGCATCGACCGCAAAGATTCGAACGTGTTCCATTGGGGCGAACAAGCCCATGTGAAGATCTTCGTGACGATGCCACGCATCACCACCGCCGACCTCACCGGCACCGGCGACCTTGAGATCGACCGCGTCGAGGGTGAGCGCTTCCGTATCGACAGCAAGGGATCGGGCGACATCGCCATCGGTGCGCTCAGCGTGCAATCCGCCGATCTCTCGCTGTCGGGCACCGGCACGCTGACCGCCAAGGGCAGCGCGCGCCAGCTCAAGATCGACCTGACCGGATCGGGCGACATCGACGCCCCCGAATTGAAAGCAGCGCGCGCGACGGTGTCGGTGGCGGGAACCGGCGATGTCCACGCGACGGTGGACGGCCCCGCGCAGGTATCGGTGACGGGGACGGGCGATGTCGATCTCGGTGCGGCGGCACGCTGCACGACCAGCACCACCGGCACCGGGGAGGTTCGCTGCGGCAATTAGCGCGCGCGCCCGTTCGTGATGTGAACGGTGGCAAGGCTTGTGTGGAAACCCAAAGCAAGCGATGCCCTCCCGGTGAAACCTCTCCTCGCCGCCCTGCCGCTGTTCTGCCTCGCCACGCCCGCCGCCGCGGAGCAGCGCAGCTTCGCGATCGGCAGTTTCGACCGGGTGCGGATCGACGGTCCGTTCCGCGTCATCGTCACGCTCGGCGGTTCGCCCAATGCGACCGCTGATGGCGATGCGCGCGCGATCGGCGATCTCGATCTGCGCGTCGATGGCACCACGTTGATCGTGCGCGCGGGCCTGAGCGGCTGGGGCGAGCAGGGCGGCAACGGTCGCCAGGCCGCGCCGATGGTGCGCGTCTCGACTCAGGCGATCCGCAGCATCGTCACGGTCGGCGCGGCGCAGGTGACGGTCGGCGGGCCGTTTCGCGGCCAGCGGCTCGATCTGTCGCTGACCGGCAGCGGCACGCTCGCCGCGCCCACCATCGATGCCGACCAGCTTTTCGCAACGGTGCTCGGCTCAGGCACGATGACGCTCGGCGGCCGCGCCGCCAAGGTGCGGCTGACGACGAGCGGCACCGCCAGCATCGCCGCCGCGCCGCTCGTCGCGGGCGACCTCACCGTGCGGCTCGACGGCAATGGCATGATCGACGCGCAGGCGCGCTACACCGCCGCCGTCACCACCAGCGGGCTCGGCGCGGTGACAATCTACGGCAAGCCCGCCTGCACGGTGAACGCGGTCGCGGGCGGTCCGGTGAGCTGCGGCAAGATCGAGCGGGTTCCGGCGCAATAGCCCCGTTCGTCCCGAGCGAAGTCGAGGGATGGTCAAGAACGCAGGTGCCTCGACTTCGCTCGGCACGAACGGTTGCGAGTTCAAATCAGCGCCAGCGCACTCAACTTCGCGGTCAGCGCCGCCGGCATCGCCTCGGCATCATAATCGCCCTCGCCGAAATCGGGCGGCGCATCGCCTGCTTCCAGATAGCGCCAACCCTGATGCGCGCGCTTCGGGCGCGGCTGGACGCGCACCATCGGGCCGAGCAGGATCGCCACGCGCCCGCCCTCGGCCTCGCCGAACCCGACGATGGGAGACCGCGCGACCAGCATGTGCTTCAGGATCCAGAACAGAGACCCTTCGCCGGCGATCTCCTCGTGGCGCTTGGGCAGATAGCGCGTCGTCAGGAACAGCGGCCCGGCCTCGGCACGCTCGCGCAGCCGGCCTTCGAGATGCTCGTAACTGGTCGCCCCGAACGCGACTTTCGTGAGATGCAATGCCATCCCAGCCCATCTGGCCACGGCTGCCCTAGCTGCCAAGACCCCACAGCGTCGCGAGTCCGAGAAACGAGAAAAACCCCATCACGTCGGTCATCGTCGTCACGAACACCGCCGACGACACGGCGGGATCGACATCGAGCCGGTCGAGCGTCACCGGCACCAGCACGCCGGCCAGCCCTGCGACGAGATTGTTGATGATCATCGCCAGCGCGATCACCAGCGCCAGCGCCGGATTGCCGAAGATCAGCCAGGTGCCGCACCCGATCAGCACGCCCAGCATCGCGCCATTGGCGGCGGCGATGCGGAATTCGCGCACGATCATGCGGATCGTGTTCGATTCGGTGAGCTGGTTGGTGGCGAGCGCACGCACCACCACCGCGAGCGTCTGCGTGCCGGCATTGCCGCCCATCCCCGAGACGATCGGCATCAGCACCGCGAGCAACGCGAACCGGCCGATCTCACCCTGGAACAGCCCCACCACCGAGGCGGCAAGAATCGCGGTGCCGAGGTTGACGACCAGCCAGGTGATTCGCGTTCGCACCGTCAGCAGGATCGGCTCGTTGATATCGCCTTCACCCGCGCCCGACAGCCGCAGGATGTCCTCGCCGGCTTCCTGCTGGATGATATGGACGACGTCATCGACGGTGATCATGCCGACCAGCCGCCCACTCAGATCGACCACCGCCGCCGAGATCAAAGCATATTTCTGGAAGCGCAGCGCGACCTCTTCCTGGTCCATGTCGACCGGGATCAGCGTCTGCTCGCGCTGCATCACGTCGCTGATCGCGATGTTGCGCGGGGTGCGCAATATCCACGAGAGCTTGCAGGTGCCGACGGGCTTGTGGCCGGGATCGACCACGTAGATTTCCCAGAAATCGGTGGTCAGTTCCTCGTGCAGCCTCAGGTAATCGAGCGTGTCGCCGACGCTCCAATGCTCGGGCACCGCGATCAGCTCGCGCTGCATCAGGCGACCGGCGGATTCCTCGGGGTAGCTCAGCGCTTCCTCGATCGCGGCGCGATCGTCGGGGTCGAGCGCGCGCAACACTTCGCGCTGATCCTCGACGTCCATGTCCTCGATGATCGCGACGGCGTCGTCGGTATCGAGTTCGGCGGCGATGTCGGCGATTTCGTGCGGCTCGAGCGCGTCGATCAGATCCTCGCGGACATAATCGTTCATCTCGGCGAACACGTCGGCGTCGAGCAGGTCGGTGATCGCCTTGGCGAGATCGGCACGATCCTCGTGCGGGGTCAGCTCGAAAAGATCGGCGATGTCGGCGGGGTGGAGCGGCTCAACCAGCGCACGCGCGCCCTCGGCATCGCCCGCATACACCGCGTCGAGCACGGCGCGGACGAATTCGGGCTTGAGCCGGTCGTCCTCGTCGAGCTGGGCGACATCGGCCTCGGTGTCGTCGTCCTGCAGGGGCAGTTCGGTTTCGCTCATGATCTGCCTCCTGGGCCATGCTCGGCAACCGGATCGCCGCCAGCCCTAGCGCCGCGTTCCCGGAAAGCCAACGCCCGCCACGGGTTTGCATGGCGCTTCGGTCAGGGCTAGTGGGCGGCGGACACATTCAGAAGGATTGCAGGATGGCCGATACCCCCGAAACGCTGACGCTCACGCTCGAAACCGGCGACGTCGTCATCAAGCTTCGCCCCGATCTCGCGCCCAAGCACGTCGCGCGCATCGCCGAGCTGGCCAACGAAGGCTATTATAACGGCGTGCCGTTCCACCGCGTCATTCCCGGCTTCATGGCGCAGGGCGGCGACGGCAAGAACCACAACGGCACCGGCGGCTCGGACAAGCCGAACCTGCCGGCCGAATTCTCGAAGCAGCCGCATGTGCGCGGCGTCGCGTCGATGGCGCGCACCAACGATCCCAACTCGGCGAACAGCCAGTTCTTCATCTGCTTCGACGATGCCCGCTTCCTCGACGGCCAGTACACCGTCTGGGGCGAAGTGACTTCGGGCATGGAGCATGTCGACGCACTCCCCAAGGGCGAGCCGCCCCGCACGCCGGGCAAGATCGTCAAGGCAGTGGCGGCGTAACTACCTCTCCCTCTCCCCGCTTGCGGGGAGAGGGTGGCCGAGCCGAAGGCGAGGTCGGGAGAGGGGCAGTCCAGCAGCGACGCCGCTTGGGACTGCCCCTCTCCCAACCCTCTCCCCGGAGGCAGGGCTATCGCATTTGAGCGAGGAGAGAAGAGAGATAGTCGTCGTGCCATCCGGCGTGTTTAAATTTTCTGCGGATGGAGAGTTTTCGGGTGTCGTGCTGGAGCAAATTGA
>NZ_SGIS01000070.1 GCF_004208535.1 Sphingomonas populi | reverse complement strand
CCTATGACGACATCGTCGACCATTGCTGCGACGCCTGGAACAAGCTGGTCGACCAGCCCTGGAAGATCATGTCTATCGGCCTGCGTGATTGGGCTCGCGAGTTCTGATCAGTGAATCTTGGTATAAGACCAGGCGTTACAATGATGGCGAGGTCCTCTCGGGTGTTCAGCGCCGGAGGAGAGGAGAAGGTCCGGATTGTTGAACAGACGTATCTCGCGCAATGCGGCCGGCTCGTTCCTGTCATGCTTTCGCGTCAATTGATTTAAACGGGCATTTCATATACGTGGAATTGATTATTTTGATAGATCGTTAGCAGAAAACGAGATAGCACATGAGCGTAACAGCAAGTGGTTTGCCGGTAGCCTTCGCGTCGGCTCATCCATGGACGGGAGCGAGTTTTGCGGTTCAAAGGCCTTGATCTAAACCTGCTGATCGCTCTTCACGTGCTGTTGGAAGAACATAACGTCACGCGCGCCGCTGCGAGGATGCACGTCGGGCAAACTGCAATGAGCGCCGCGCTGTCACGGCTCAGGAGTCACTTCGACGACGAACTCCTGATCCATTCTGGTCGTCAGATGATGCCGACCGCGCTCGCCGAAACTATTAGACGCCCGTTGCGCGAAGCTATCCAGCACATTGAAGCCGTCGTTGATATCGATCGAGGCTTCGTGCCTATCGACTCAAACCGATGCTTCAGGATGGAGATGCCTGAACATCTTGTTCCGGTTCTGCTACCCATCCTAACGCGTCTGACCTTCTTACACGCGCCCGGAATCTCGCTAGATGTACGTCCATCGAGTGGTGATCCGTCTCCTCTTCTTCAGCGCAATGAACTCGACCTGGTGGTAACGCCCAGTATCTACAGCAATCCCAATTTCGCGAGCGAGCCGTTGCTGACCAACGCTTTAGTCCTCGTAGGCTGGTCTAAAAATCCGGCTCTCCAAAAGCAGCCGGACCTTGCGACCGTCATGTCCTTGCAGCAGATTATTGTGAAATTCGATCGAGCCCGTCTGTCTAGCATCCTTACACAAGAGCAGCTTAGCCTTTACGGAGGCGGTGATCGAACGGCTTTGGTAGCACCGAATTTCAGCTGCATCCCATCATGTCTTATCGGCACCAGCCGTATAAGCCTGTTGTTTAATGGGCTTGCAAAACTAGCGACGGCCGAACTTCCAATCATTATTTGGAAGGTGCCCATCCCCATGCCGAGTATGCCGGAGGTGATGATGTTCCACCCAATGCGCAGAAAGGATGCGGCCCTAGGCTGGCTGCGGGGTAAGTTGCGGGAAGCAGTAGCAGAAGCCGGCTTATAGACACGAGCATTCAGGGGCATCAGCTCGAGAGTAACGGCCAGACAGTTTTGGGCCGACACGCCGGTCCCCGCGAAGACTGACGATATTGCCGAGTAGCGCGCCGGCCCAAGCGGAGCCCGGTTAAGTGCCCTCTAGCGCTTCTACGCATGCTATTTCGCTGCCGGTTCTGAATGATAAAGCGTTCCGCCATCCTGCCATAATCGCTGCGCGACTGTGCCAAACGTATTTGCTTCGTAGCAGCTTTGGGGACAGCATGAGGGATCTGACCCACCATTTTCTATGGTAGATAATGAGCGAAACAATTCGTTTCTGTGACGTAAGTGAGCGCCATACTCTCCCAGGAAGATAGGAACGGATGTGAAATCCGAGTGGAGAGGGTATATGAAAAAGACAGTCATGCTCGCGTCTGCCAGCTTCGTACTTGGAGCTTGGTGTTCGACTGCGCAGGCTCAGACAGCTGCAGCGAGCGAGACCGCAGATGCAGCTTCGCAGGGGACAGCGTCATCAGCCGCCGACACGGAAAATGTCGACATAATTGTTACGGCTCAACGCCGCAGCGAAAGCGTCCTCCGTGTTCCTGTAAGTGTGACGGTCGTAAGCGGCGACGCGCTGCGGACCAGTGGCGTCAATGATCTGGGCACAATTACAAAACTGACGCCAAGCCTGCAGATCGGTAGCGACGATAGCTTCTCAGTACGTGGTATCGGAACCAGCACTTTCGCCCCAACGATTGAATCTTCAGTATCACAGGTCCTCGACGAGGTTGTTCTGGGGAGCCCAACATTCGCAGCAAACGCATTTTACGACATCGAGCGTGTCGAGGTGCTCAACGGACCACAAGGTCTCCTTTTTGGTAAAAATGCATCAGCAGGCCTGATTAACATCAGCACGACGCGGCCGCAGTTCGACAAATATGGCGCATCGTTTGATCTCGAGGCGACGAGCCGCTTCCGCCCGGGGAGTGATGGCCAAGGTGCTCGGATACGAAGCACACTGAACATTCCGATATCCGAAGACGTCGCTTTGCGCGCAAGCGGGACATATTCGACACAGGACGCGGTAACACAGGCCTTGGAGGTTCCCGCTGGTCGTAACGATCTAAACTTGCGGCAGTATGGCGGCAGGCTCAAGCTTTTAGTCAATCCAACAAGTGCATTGTCAATATATCTTATTGGCGATTATTTCCGGTCGTCCGGCTTGTCGGGGTTTTCCGATTCCACGTTCAGAACGCTCGGCGATAACAGCCAGTACCCCGCGATCCTCGCGGCTTCGAGGATAACTCCTGGGCCAGACAATCTTAGTTCCGCAAGCGATGGTGAGGCGTATCGCGACGTCGAACTCGGGGGCGCGCAAGCTAATATTTCTTACTTGCTCGGCAACGGCATGGAAATCTCCAGCATCACCGCATGGAAAGCTTTCAAACAGAAGTTTCAGGCAGATGCGGACCTTACCCCCGCAAACTTCCTGAATGTTAATCTGAATGCTACGAAGTACGACCAATTTTCGCAAGAGCTTCGCCTGGCACTTCCCGCTACAAACCCACTTTCGGGACAATTCGGTTTGTACTATTTCCAATCGCACACAACCAACGACGTTCTGCGTGGAGGGCTTAACGGCTTACCAGCCTTCGTAGCTAGCGGATTCCCGTTTTGCGTCGATGCTACGGTAAGCGCGGGCCCGCCTCCGGCGTGCAACGTCAACAATGAATTCCTCCTCGGGCAAGATTCACATCTTACAAGCACCGTCAAAAGCTACGCCGCATTTGGACAGGTAAGCTATTCACTTTTCGATGGCTTCAAACTGACCGCAGGCGGTCGCCTTACGAGAGATGAGGGCTCGGTTGCACTCGCAGAGAATCGCACTCCTTACTTCGTGACATTGGGCGTACCAGACAATTTCACAACTGACCGATACGCTAATACAAACTTCAGCTGGCGTGTCGGTGCTGATTTCCAGATCACACCACAAACGCTTCTGTATGGATTTTATGGCTGGGGTTATAAAGGTCCCGGCTTCTCCAATTCGTCGCCGGCCGCCGGCAGCCGCTTGGCCGTCAATCCAGAGATCTCAAAAGGTGGCGAGGTCGGCGTCAAAAGCGCGATGTTTGACCGCAAACTTACACTTAGCGTGTCGGCTTTTTACACTCGCTTTTCGGATCTACAAGTGCAGTCATTTGTAGAACGTCTACAAACTAACGTTCTGAGCAATGCCGCCACTGCCACTACGAAAGGCATTGATGCGAGCGTTCAGCTACGACCTACACGAGAATTATCGCTGAGCGCGTCTGCTAGCGTGATCGACGCAAAATTTAATAGCTATCCCGGCGCTCAATGCTACACCGGTCAACCTGGATGCGTAGGCACCAGTACCTTTAACGCTGCGGGCCAGCGAGTTCCGCTTTCGTCAAAGTTTACGTCAACTGTGAGCGCGGACTACATGCACCCGATCATTAGACACACAGACGCGATAGTTAATCTAACATACTATCACCGGTCGCCTCTTACAACGAGCTTTGCTCCACAGGCGACTATACCAACTGTGGACAGACTTGATGCTAACGTTGGTGTTCGGTCAGGCGGGATGACATTCTCCGTTTTCTGCAGAAACTGCACGAATCAAATCCGACCCTTCTTCATTGGCTCTGACGCCGGCGATGCGGTCAATAAGGGCACACTCACAACTACTCAGCGCTTCAACTATGACTCAGTCCGGACAATCGGATTACGGTTTGGCTTTAACTACTAACCCCGGAATTCCGCTTTATTGCGGTTAACCAATAATAAGTGAGAAACAAGCATGACCCTTTCTCCAGCTGCATGCATTGAATGGCTATTTCCGCAGAGTGGGCCTGATCTTTCCGATCGAGTTGTTGCGGCGAAGAAAGCCGGGTTCAATGCCGTCGAGTTTCACTTGTGGCGAGACAAACCGATGAGCCGGATCGCACAAGCGCTCACCGATCACGGCGTTCGGGTAAGTTCATTTTGCGTCGATCCACGCCGGAGCATGATTGATCCCGCTGAACATGATGAGCTTGTGCAAGCAGTGCGAGATTCGATTGAAGCTGGAAAGGCGCTTGGTTCTCCGCCAATGATTGTGGCGTCGGGCTTTAATGTTCCCGGCATGACGCACGAGGAGCAGCACGCTAACGCAATCGTTGGACTGCGCCGTATCGCTGATGTCGCCGAGGAGGCGGGTGTCATCCTTCTCCTTGAGCCGCTCAACAATCGAGTAGAATTACCGCTGATTTATCTTTCGAGCACTAGCCAGGCTCTCGACCTAATTGAAACGGTCGACAGTCCCAATTTACGCTTGCTTTATGATATGTATCATTCGGCGGTGATGGAGGAATCTGTCCCGGGCGTCCTCGAAGGCCGGATGCATCTCGTACATCACGTTCAAGTCGCGGATACCAAGGGCCGCCACGAGCCGGGGACCGGCGACATCGACTGGGATGCAGCGATCTCCGAACTTGTCCGAATGGGCTACGACGGTGCGATCGGCTTTGAATACCTCCCGACCTTGCCTGATGATGAGTCGACGTCAACAGCGAAGGCGCGGATCGGTCTCTAAGCGCACCTAACGGGAAGAGCGGACAATGGGTAATATTCGTTGGCAATACGCGGAACATTGGCGAACGACGTCGCCGAATGGTCCAATAAATCAATTTGCGTCTCGGCGCGCCATGGACACTTTCGTCAAGCAGTTGGCCGTTGCCGGGTTCGAAGGGCTTGGCATGTTCGCTTGGAATCTAATGGCTGTGTCCGCTATGTTCGGATCTCTCAAAGGATACCGCGATTTTCTGGGCGAGCGCGGTATCAATCAGATCACCGACATTTTCTTTGCAATGCCACAGGCTACTCGCGGTGTTGCGCCTCACCGCCCCGAGACGCATGACTTGATTGTTGCCGTTCTCGAAAATTTCGCACGCGCTTCCATCGGGACTGATGCGGAGAACCTCGTCGTCATGCCGACGAACGCCTATAACAATATGGAACCGGTAACTGACGAAAAGATACAGATTCTCGCGGATCTGTGGAACCGGGTCGGTAAGATGGCAAAGGGCTACGGCCTGAAACTTGGGTGCCATCACGAGTTCTGGGGCGGGCTGCGTACGCGCGACCAAATCGACCGATTTTATGAATTGACCGATCCGGAATATGTCTTTCTGTTCATCGACACCGCACAACACGTGATCGCCGGTGTCGATCCGGTTGATCTATACGTGCAATATCACGACAGAGTTTCTGGTTTTCACTTCAAGGACACTAAGCACGTGGACGTTGTCGGAGATTATCGATCCCATCCGGACGCGGAACTTGTTGCGTCGACGACACCACAATGGTTCCACGAGATGGGCGTTCCAGGGGGGCTGGTCGACTTCCCGGCACTAATGCGAGCGCTAGAGAAACATCAATACAAAGGATGGATCGGCGTAGAGCACGACAAGGTCGATATCAGCGGCAGCTATCCCGAAAGCACGGCGCTAGCGATGTGGTACGCCAAAAACGTTCTTTCCAAAATTTATAATTGAGGCGTCTGCTATGACCATTCGTTGGGGATACGCGCTAAATCAATGGCGCACTGGCCATGACCACTTTGTTCTGCGCCGCGACCATGAGGTTGCGTTTAAAACCGTGGCGATTTCCGGCTTCGACGCTGTCGAACTCGAGGCCGGCACCGGGCGCTGGGAGCCGCTGGGCCGCAAGGATTGGATTGAGCTACATTATGGCGCCGTCCAGGCGCTTTGCGACATGATGACGGCCTGTTCGCTTCAGGGCGCATCAAGCTACTACTTCGACCCGGGTTGGCCAATCTTCGAGGAAGGTGCGTTCGGCCGATCGCCGCTCAACCGCGACGATCATGCACCGATTCTGCGGTCGTTGCAGCGATACGCCGAACTGCTGCCACAGCTCGGCGGCAACATGTTGGTCGCGCGCGCTTTGCCGCCGTTCGCCGATACGAAGATGCCAGCCTCAGACGCCTTCCAGCTGGCAGCAGAGTGCTGGAACAAGGTCGGTCAAATGGCAAACGACCATGGAATTAGCTTTGCGATCAAACTAGACGCAGTGTCGATCCTGCGCAGCGTCGACGACGTCGCTTCTTTGCTTGAGTTGTGCAATCCCGCGATGGTGGGCTTATCAATCGACACAGCCGACGCCGCGATCGCGGGCATCGACCCCGTCGCGCTGTATCGCCGGCTTGCGGACCGCACGCGGCACGTACAACTCAGCAACACGCGCTACGTAGATGAAACTAATGATTTCCGACTGCCCAATCCGGACAAGACAATGTTAACGGGGGGTGGGGCACGCGAGATCGAGCGCTGGTACTGCGAACTAGGAGATAATCGCGGATTAGTTGACGTAGCAGCATTCCATCGTGAGTTGGTCAAGCAAGGTTACGACGGTTGGGTAGTAGTCGAAAGCGAGCAGAGTCCAGTTCCCGCTACCAGCACGATGCTTAACGGCTGGTACGTAAAGCAATTAAGACGCGACCCATTGTTGCAGAGCGAGTGAAGTGCTTCCATGTCAAGGACGCCGAGTTCCACCGGAGTGGTCGTTCAGATGTCTATGGAGGTTATCAGGGCTGGGTCGTCCCGGCCGCTTCCGGTCGCTGGACGATGGTCAGGTCGATTTTCGGCAGATTTTTTCCAAGATGGCTAAGTATGATTTTTCCCGTTGGCCGGTGCTTGAGTAGGAATGCGCAATCAAGCATCCCGAACAGGGCGCTGTCGAAGGTGCGCCGTTCATACGCAATCAAATCATCCGCGTGACTGAGCAGGCATTCGACGACTTTGCGAGCAGCGGGTCGGACATGGATGCACGACGCCAGCTTCTGGGACTAAACGCATGAGCATATCTTCCATGTCGCTCACAACTACGGGGCGCGGCACCACCGCCAAAGGGATAACGCTCCTGTACGCGAACATTTTGCCCGTGATGGCGATAGTATCGCTGTTTCCGGCAATTCCAAAGCTTTTCCAGCAGTTCGGCGGCATACCGAACGCGCAGCTTCTTGTGCCGATGATCGTGACGCTGCCTTCGCTGTTCTTGGCATTTTCCGCGCCGTTTGCCGGCGCACTCGCCGACCGTTTCGGTCGTCGTCGATGCTTTCGGTCGGGCATGGCTTTGTACGTCGCAGCCGGTCTCGTCCCGCTGTTCACCGCATCAATCGAAATCATTGTTATTAGTAGAGCAGTGCTCGGGATTGCCGAAGCCTTCGTAGTGACGATCGCCAGCGCGCTTATCGGAGACTATTTTGGTGAAACCCGACATCGATGGGTCGCATGGGTCGGAATTACGTCATCAATTTGCGGTACACTTATGATTGTTGCTGGCGGCGTACTTGCAAACGTTAGCTGGCGCGGACCTTTCTTTATCTACCTGCTAGCGATCCCTGCCTTGATAGCGACCCTTATCTTCATCGATGAGCCTCTAGAAGAACGGCCACTGGGCACTACGCGCCGTCACGCGGCATACCCCTGGAAACAGGTGCGCGTAATCGGCGGGGTAACCTTGGTTGCGTCGTTGATCTACTATGTCGAGCCACTTCACGTCGCCGCACTGCTAGCTCAGAACGGCGTGACGCTGCCCAGCGCTGCGGGTCTCTACCAAGCAATAACGACTGTCACGTATGTGGTCGGGGCCCTTATATATCGGAAGCTGCATCAAAAAACGATTGGTATGCTGCTGGGGATCGCCGGAGGACTGATGGGCATCGGGCAGATCGTTCTCGGTATTGCCACTAGCGTAGCCGCGGTAAATCTCGGCGCGTTGATCCAGCAACTGGGCGCGGGAATGGTCATCCCGACTCTGCTTGCGTGGGGGCAGATGCTGCTGCCAATTGAGCAACGCGGCCGCGGAATGGGGATTTGGGCGACGGCGTTCTTCACGGGAACATTCCTGTGTCCTCCTCTTGTTACCGGACTCCAGAGCCTTGTCGGGGGGTTAAGCTCTGCAATGATAGTGGTGGGCGTAACTTCTATCCTTGCCGCACTCCTTGCGCTGTTCTTGCTTCGCACTCGACCAATACCCCCACAATATTCCGGAAATGAATAACATGGCATCCCACGATTATGACTATATTATCGTTGGAGCGGGCTCGTCTGGCTGCGTGCTGGCTGATCGACTCAGCGCCGACGGCAAGAGTCGTGTCCTTCTTTTAGAAGCAGGCGGCCGCAACGATACCGAGCTTGTCAACATGCCCCGTGCGTTTATGAAAATGTGGGGAAAGCCGGAGTACTTCTGGCATTTCCCCGTTTCGCCGAACGAAGATCGCCCGCCTAACGAAACTTGGTCATATGGTCGCGGCTTGGGTGGATCCAGTTCCACTAACGGGACGTGGTACCTCCGCGGAATGCCGGCCGATTATGACGCCTGGCATGAGATGGGGCTGGCCGAATGGTCGTGGTCCGAGATGGAACGCTGCTTCAAGGAGATGGAAAGCTATCGCTATAGACACGCACATCCATCGCGTGGACGCGTTGGGCCCTTACAAGTCACGGAACTGCCATACCGATCTCCCGTGATTTCTGCGGCCCTTAAAGCGGGCGAGCAGATGGGATTGCCTGTCCTCAAGGACATCAACACTCCAAACACCTCAGGTATTGGTTATACGCAGGCCACGGTTGATCGCCGTGGGCGGCGCGCATCTTCGTATCGCGCGTTTTTGAAGCCAGCGATGCGTCGAGCGAACTTGCAGGTAATTACTGGTGCATTGGTGGAGCAGATACTGGTTTCTGGCGATACCGCAGTAGGCGTGCGGTACAGGGCCGACGACATCGTCCACGAGGCCCGCGCAACGCACGACGTAATCCTGTCGGCCGGCGTGCTCCAAAGTCCGAAGCTCTTGCAGATTTCCGGTATCGGACCCACCGACGTACTGGCTACAGCTGGCGTCCCAACGATTGTAGACTTGCCGGCAGTTGGCCGCAATCTCGTCGACCATGTTATGTTTTCGATATCATATCGCATCAAGAACGATCTTGGCTTTAATCACCAGTTTCATGGCTGGCGATTGATGCGTCACGTCATCCAGTATTATACGACGCGAACGGGTCTAATGGCCTATACCTCGCCCGAATTGACTGCCCTGATATCGATGCGGTCAGACCCGCAGTGGCCAGATGTTCAGTTTGGCATTGGTCCGTTTTCAATGAGATCGAGTGAGGAAATCAAAACCGATCCTGGTCGTGGAGCGCTGGAACAAAAGCCCGGGCTGACGCTTAACGGGTACTATCTGCGCCCGAAAACCCGTGGCAGCGTCGCGATTCAGTCGGCTGATATCAACGTGCCGATATCGGTTGACGCGAACTGGTGGGGCGATCCCGAGGATCGGCAGCTATTTGTTGAGATGCTGCGGTTAATGCGCAAATTCGCGAGTCGGCCAGCCCTTGCGGATTTTATCGTCCACGAGGTTGTTCCAGGCGAGGAATGCCAAACCGACGAGCAGATTGGCGAAGCGCTGAAGTGGCTAGTTGGTCCGGGCGTCCATGCCACCGGAACTTGCCGGATGGGAAATGATCCGAAGAACTCGGTCATCGACGCACGGTTACGTGTGCACGGTCTAAAAGGGCTGCGCGTGGTGGATTGCTCATCAATGCCAACGCCACCATCAGGTAATACGAATGGGCCTGCAATGGCGCTGGGCTGGCGTGCGGCGGAACTCATCCTGGCTGATCGCAAACTGTAACCGTCCGATTGCTACCGCAGTGCCCGGGCCTTGAAGCGGGCGGCGAGTTCGGGATCATCGACAAAGTCATCGAGAAACTGGTGCCAGGTTTTGGTCGTGAGACGCGGTTCGCTCAGCATGTCCGTCAACTCTTCGACGCCGCGATCGGTTAGCGCGGTGATGGCCTCGTCGGGACCGGTGTAGACGCTGATGATGGCGCCGTAGGTCTGTGAATAGGCGTCGAAATCAAACCCGTCTGCTTTCATTTCAACCACTTGAAACGCAACGGAATATGCCGTTTCAGGGGGTCCTGATCAGCGCCGATCGGCCCCCCCTCCAATCTCAGCTTTGTTATATTTTACAATACCTAGTTCAGTGTTGATGGGGGTCACGCTTGGACGCCTATCCACACCCACATGCGCGGCACCTTGCGCAACTTCGTAACCGACCGATTGAGGCCGCCTGCCGAAAGGTGGTGTGAGCGCGTAAGAGACGTCCATAAGGACGTCTTTATGGACGTCCTGAGCCAGAGCGAGGGACGGCGATG